>JABIWU010000090.1 GCA_018701395.1 Phycisphaerae bacterium
GAATCTATAAAAAATACAGAACCGGACCGTTCGTTTTATTATTTTAGTGGGCGTTCAAGTAACGAAGCAGGATTTTTATTACAGCTTGCTGCGCGTTTGCGAGGAACAAATAACATAAATAACTGTTCTTTCTTTTGCCATCAAGCAAGCGGCGTTGGGCTAACAAGTGTTACTGGCTCAGGTGCAGCAACAGTCGTGCTCGATGACCTGAACCACTGCGATGTTCTTTTTCTGATTGGTTGTAATCCCGCATCCAACCATCCACGTCTTTTAAAAACACTTATTGAAATACGCCGGCGCGGCGGTAAGGTCATAGTCATTAATCCACTTCTTGAAAAAGGGCTATGTACTTTTAGGGTTCCGAGTGATTGGCGAAGTTTATTATTCGGTTCGAAAATATCTGATATATATGTTCAGCCAAACATTGGCGGAGATGTTTATTTGTTACTTGGTATTGTTAAATGGCTTTCTGAAAACGGTGGCATTGACGAGCCATTTACGCAAACACATGTAGATGATTTTGAAGAAGTTCTTGCACAGGCAAATGAAAATTCTTGGGATACGATTGTTCATCAAAGTGGAGTCGATAAAGAAACAATTGAGAATGTCGCTTCCATGTATAAAAATTCTTCCAAAGCAATATTTTGTTGGGCAATGGGAATAACACATGTAAAAGGAGGCGTGGATTGCGTACGTATGATTGCAAATACTGCAATTGCAAGGGGAATGCTGGGCAAAAAAGGTGCTGGCTTGTTACCACTTCGTGGACATTCAAACGTGCAGGGTATGGGAACGGTCGGCGTTGTGCCAACATTAAAAGGAGCGATGGCAGACGCAATCGAAAAACAACTTGGCGTTACATTGCCAAGGTCTTCAGGATTTGACACGATGTCTGGAATGAAGGCGGCGCATAATGGCGAGGTGGATTTTGTTTTATGCTTGGGAGGAAATTTAGCTGGCGCAAATCCTGATACTCGGTTTGCAATGGATGCAATGGCAAACGTTTCTCGCGTTGGATATCTATCAACAACCCTAAACCAAGGACACTTTTCTGGCCGAGGGGTCGAAACAATTCTGTTTCCTGTTCTAGCTCGTGATGAAGAACCACAGACTACAACCCAAGAATCAATGTTTAGTTTTGTGCGAAGAAGTTCTGGCGGCGAGCCTAGACATGATGGTCCAAGGAGCGAAGTCAATGTCATCATCGATCTTGTAAAAGATAGTGTTGGACTAATTGATTGGGAACAATTTAGAAATTACGATTCAATCAGAGAATTGCTTGCGAGTTGTTTAGATGGATTTAACCCAGATGAAGAACATCAAATTGAAGGTAGAACCTTTCACTCGTCTATATTTAAAACAAAAACAGGCAACGCCAAAGCACACCGGGTGAACTTGCGCGATATTCATCATTCAAATCAAGAAAAACTTCGGTTGATGACAATTAGAAGCGAGGGCCAGTTTAATACTGTTGTGTATGAAGAGGAAGATGTGTACCGAGGTCAAACTCGGCGAGACATTGTGATGATGCATAAAGACGATATCTCATCCCGTGGACTAAAAGAAGATGATCCTGTTTGTGTCATTGGTCCCTCTGGTGAATTACGTGTAATCGTTCGCGTTATGAATATTGCAAGAGGAAATTGTGCAATGTATTTTCCAGAAGTAAATAGCATTCTTTCGAATGCAGTTGATCAAGAATCATTAACTCCATTTTTCAAGGGCGAGTTTGTTGATGTCGTCCCGAGAGTTAACGCTTAGAAATGTACAGGCTTGTTTAGTATCAAGTGGAATGCTCGTGTGCTCAATGCTTAAAACAAAACCACGTATCGATTTTCCGCCCGAATCCAAATATTCTGAACATGCATCTTGTTCTTTCGCATGAATATGTAACGGTAACCCAAGCAGTACATTGTTATGCGAGAACACAGCGTTACTATTAGATTCAAGGAGTGGCAGAATGTCTCTTTTAACAATACACGGCATATCGCATCCGAGTACAAGGTAGTTTGAGTCTATATCTGAATGTAACAACGCCTCTATGCCACCGACTGGACCATGCTGTTTCCGAAGATCTTGTATGCACTTTTGTCCTTCGACTTCACCGCCGAGAATAATTGTTTTGTTTCCAATTGACGATGCAATTTGTAACATAACATCAAGCATGGTTTTGCCATTTCGTAGCGTAACTAGATGTTTAGGCGAACCCATTCGCTTGCTTTGTCCGCCAATTAAAATTGCAACGGTGTGGGACCACATTATTAATCTGCTTTTTGTATTTCAATGGTTTCGCCGGTTGTTAACAATCCCTCTGTAATTACCCTTGCGAGGTATCCACAGCGACCAACGATGTCTTTCTTTAAAGTAACGCCAAGTGGGTCAAGAACATAACATGGCTTCCGTCTTTCCGCTAATTCGATGACAACGCCTCCAGAGAATGAAAGCCGATCATTTGGTTCTAGCGATTGTAGGTTTAGATTTTCAACGGTCAGATTTTCTCCGACAGCCCCTGCTGGAACCACATACCCTTCAGTTGTAAGTTGCTCAAGTATTTCTTTGTCAATTAAACTGACAGCTCTATCGAATTGAATATGTTTTTCATGGTTGCGCCCGTCACCAGCAAGTCCTTCGTACGAAATTGCGCAGGAATCGACGGGCAATTTAGGAATTCCACCACTCGACACATTGATAGAAAGTACTGTTGGCATGAAGTAGACTATACTTAATTTACTATGTTTTGCCACATTCCTTTTGCAAGTTTCATCGCTTATTTATTCATGATGTTGCAGCCAGAATTACCAGCGGAACTTATCCCCGTTGAAGCAGGCGTTGAAGATAGAGGTTCATTGAGTGAATCGTTACGCACTGCGACGCTAGATACGAGACAAGATCAATCCTTTGAGCGACTGTATAAGATTGAGGGTAGTGATGGCGTGTATGTTCGAAAAGCGGGCGGTTTGTATGCTGTATTCAAAAACTCAACGTATATTGATACACAACAAGGTTCAATTGCAATTGTTCCAGCTGGAACGGTGTATAGCATCGGCTTAGTGAATGTTGCTCTATTGCAACAACTCGGTACGCTTTCAAAACCAACAATTCCAAATGAGATGGTGCGCGCAGAGGATTTATTGTATTCACCAAATTCAATTCCCAAGAAACGGTATGCTTCAGCTTCTCCGGCTTTACCAAGAAACGGTTCTGTGCGTTTTGTAAGTGATGAAAATTACCGCCGAAACCGATTGGCGATGATGGTTTTAGAGACTGTGCTTCAAGATTCGAACTAAGTCACGCAGCGTCTGGCTGATCACCGTCCCATGGAATCAGTCCCATTATTGAAGCAAGATTACGAAGTCGTATCTCTGCATCATCAAGCAAAACGAATTCGGAGTCATATCGCTTACTCCGTAGACAGGCAAGAGTCTTTGCTGCGTTGGCTGGAAATAGTAGCGATTCCTCTGGTGATAACTGAAGTGGGTCTGTAATAATTACATATCCATTGTGCTTCATTCCATTAAAATTGCTTGCGTGTGTCACTTATATTTCATCGGAGTGATTGCTTTAGATATTTTGTTCTGGCAATAGCAAGAAGGTATTTTCTGTTGCATTATCCGCATAACCCCCCTAAATTAGCAGAGTAACTTTAGCTCAGGGTTAAAGGTACGATACCGATATATATGACCACTTGTTGCGAAATAAATATTACCGATACAACTCTTCAACGCATAGTTGATAAAGTAAAAAACCAAGAACGACTTACTAGAGAAGACGGTATTGCACTCTATGAAACACCAGACCTTTGGACGGTTTGTTCGCTCGCTGACTCCGTTCGTAGGCGGCTGCATGGCGAAACAACGTACTTCAATATTAATAGACATATAAATTATTCAAATGTATGTGCGTTAAGTTGTAAGTTTTGCGATTTTTATAGAAAGAAAGATCAAGAAGGCGCGTACGAACATTCACTTGATGATATTCGCAACGAAGCAACAACCGCACTTAAATCCGGCGCAACAGAAATCCATATTGTTGGCGGCTTACACCCTTGGCTACCATTTGAATATTACACAGACATGTTACGTGTTATTCGAGAAATTGCACCGAACATCCACATTAAAGCATTTACTGCAGTTGAGATTGTTCATTTTGCGCGAATTACAAAACGAGGACGTGATGGAATTGCAGGTATTTCCTCTGTATTAAGCGATTTAATGGCAAACGGACTCGGTTCATTGCCAGGAGGTGGCGCAGAAGTATTTGATGATAGAGTTCACGATGAAGTTTTCCGTGGAAAAATCGGAAGCGAAAAATGGATGGACGTGCACCGCTGTGCTCACGAACTTGGTTTGAATTCAAACGCAACAATGCTGTATGGACATGTTGAAACAAGAGCAGATAGGATTAATCACATGCTAGTTTTGCGCGATGAACAAGATCGCGCAGAACAAAATGCAAGTGAAGGCAAATTTCAAACAATGATTCCTTTGCCTTTCATTCCTGGTGTTAGCGAGCTTTCACATTTGCCTGGACCAAGCGGCGTAGAAAATTTAAGAACCATATCAATTTCAAGATTGATGCTTGATAATGTTCCACACATAAAAGCGTTTTGGATTATGCAAACGTTACACATGGCGCAACACATGTTGCAGTGTGGGGCAAACGATATCGATGGCACCGTTGTTTGGTATGACATTACTAAAGTCTCTACAGAATCAACACACCAAGAATGCACGACCGAAGATTTAAAAAGAGCCATTTATGATGCTGGGTTTAATCCAGTTGAACGTGACACGCTGTACCGAAAAGTGATACGAACGGATAGCGGTTGGTCAGTTGAGTGACGTCCGATAACTAAATTTGGATTGTGGGCAAATTAATCTTGCTTACGCGGCTTTAACTTCAGTTCCTGGTTCTTTACTAAAAACTCCATATGTCACAGGCGGCAGTTTTTGTTGCTTGCTATGCAAAAGCAAATCTTGAGCCCAGTTTGCAAGCAACCTTGTGAATACTTTTGTTGCATATGCTGTTGCGCTCGACGAAGAGGCTTCATCTGGAACGGCTAACGTTAAATGACAGGGCTTGCTTACTTGCATGCCATGTCATCGAACGTTTCCGTGTTGTTATTTTGTCAAAATGTATGAAATTAGGATTTTGCTTTAAAATTGAGTTTATCTAGAATTCCCTCAAATTGATCATTCGAGTAGAACTCCAACATTAGTTTGCCGGTGCCCTTTTTCTTTCCGAGGCCAATACTAACTTTTGTACCTAAATGAGCACCAAGCTGCTCTGCAAGATTTTGCATGTACATGTCAAGAGCACCCTGCTCTTGCTGCACTTTGGTTGGTTTTTTGTTTGACAATTTTTTAAGTTGAACTTCAAGTTCTCGAACGGACCATTGTTTACGAGCACATTTGCGAGCAATTGCTTTACTTGTGCTGCTATCTGGAATGCCAAGCAGAACCTTGGCGTGACCCATTGAGAGCCGTCCATCACGAACTGCATCTTTAATAATTGGCTCTAAGTCATTTAACCGCAAGATGTTAGCGACGGTCGAACGATCAATGCCAAGTTGTGTTGCTATTTCTTTTTGGGTTGCCTGGAAGTCGACAACTAAGCGATCAAAGGCTTCTGCCCTGTCGATTGGATTCAAATCTTCTCGTTGAAGATTTTCAATGAGCGCCCATTCGGCGGAAGTTTTGTCATCAATATCTTTGATGATCGCTGGGATTTGTTTCAGTCCGGCAATCTGAGCAGCTCGCCAACGGCGTTCGCCAGCTACTAATTCGTAACCACCCCCCTTTTTTGGCCTTGCGACAATTGGCTGCATTAGTCCAGCGTTTTGGATTGAATCTGCCAAAGCGGAGAGCCCATCATCATCAAACACCTGCCTTGGTTGCCTTGCATTTGGAGCAAGCGAATCAACGTCTATATAAACCAACTCTTCGGAGGGCTCGACCGATTTTTCGCCACTCTTGGGCTCAACTTTATCCGCCGCCCCTTTACTTAAAGGCGAAACGGAAGCTGTTGCGGCAGCTGTACTTTGTTCAACGTTTGTTTGAGTAGATTGACCTTCATTGTCTGGCGGCACAACCTCTACCGCAGAACCCAATAGACTTTGCAACCCCTTACCCAAACGACGAGATTTCTTTTTTGCTGGCGTTGCCATATTGGTTACTCCTTCAACCGCATAAACAAATTTTTAGTGTTCCACGTGGAACACAGTAATTAGCGCTTTAGTATTTATCCCATGTTCCACGTGGAACGTCAACCGGCACCTTTCGAAAATAGCGTAATTAAATTGCACAAAGAGCGCCTAGAAACAGCACTGAAAGGCATCGAATCGGATATATAGAAATCACGTAGACGCACGTTAGCGACAATTAGAAGCAATTAGAGGCATTATCCCGTAAATTGAGAACATATAAAAGAAGTCGCCAATTATAGTTACTTTGACAGTGGAACTACGTCTTTAGGGTTTACTGAGAGGTGCATCGTGTCCCCCAGTTTTCCAAGGTGGCTTGGGTTGACTTCGGTTACGCGTAAAATAAGATTTTTGTTCAATTCCACTTGGTGTTGGGCGACCTCTCCAAGATAAATGGTTTCAACGCAAGTTCCAGAAAAGCTATTTGTAGCAGCGGGGGTGTCATGAACTTTGATTGCTTCTGGCCGTATTGAACAGACGCTCGTATCCTTTGGAATCGAAGTTGAACAAGTTAGTAAACCAAGCGGAGTTTCGAGATCATTCCCTGAAGCAGAAGCATCAATGAAGTTAGTTTCGCCAATGAATTCAGCAACAAATTTAGAATTTGGGCTTCTGTATATTTCATTTGGCGTGCCAACCTGGTGCACTTGGCCATCTTTAAGAATGGCCATCTTATCAGCAATTGAAAGCGCTTCCTTCTGGTCATGTGTCACATAAACCGTTGTTATACCAAGAGTTGTGCATATTCTGCGAATTTCACAACGCATTTCTAATCGAAGTTTTGCATCGAGATTTGAGAGAGGTTCATCAAGCAACAAAACATCTGGTTCGACAACAATTGCTCTTGCAAGGGCTACTCGTTGTTGTTGGCCACCAGAAAGTTCATTTGGTTTTCGATTGGCTAAATGTTCCATTTGAACAACATCAAGTGCGTGTAACGCTTTTTTAAGCCGCTCAGCAGGGGGTATTTTCCTTATTTTTAACCCATACGCAACATTTTCTACGACACTCATGTGTGGCCAGAGGGCATAACTTTGAAATACCATTCCCGTGTTTCGTTTATTTGGTGGCTCAAAGGTTACCTCTTTCTCTCCAAAATAGACTGCGCCAGCGGTTGGTTCTATAAAACCAGCAAGCATTCGAAGAAGGGTAGTTTTTCCACAGCCCGAGGGTCCCAAGAGAAAAAATAGATCGCCGGCTTTAATTTCTAAGTCGACTTCATTGACAGCGATTGTCTCGCCAAACTTTTTAGTTAAACCTTTGAGGAATATTGCAGTCATAAGTCGAAACAATAACAGCACAAGCAAAGTGTTGCACGGACTTCTTGATTGAACAGGGCGACTTAATTTTCAAATATATTGCTTGGTTTTACGTTTCTTCAGAGTAGGATATGTTTTATGGGCGACGGTACATCAAAACTTGAACAGATACGCAAATGGCGAAAGCGAAAATTCAGAGATACAAGTATTGACGCGAGCATTCTCGCATTCAGACGAACGCTAAAAAAGACGAACAAGCAACTTTCTCAAGTGCTTGAAGCGTGGGATGAAATAGTACCGGAACAAATTAATAAGAGCGCAATTCCAACATCGCTTCGTTCAGGAGTATTAGAAGTATCGGTAAACGATTCTCCAACGGCGTACCAATTAAATCAATTGATACGAACGGGGTTGTTACACCAATTACAACAAAGAAGCTGCGGCACTTTAAAACAAATTAAAGTTCAACTCGCTAAGTAATTTCATATACAACTCAAAATTGATGGTTGCACTTCGCTTGCATTTCCAATTGCATTCACGCGTGCAAGAACAGTAGTTGCAGTTGTAATAGTTTGATTGCCAAGAATAAGATTGTATGAATGTATTACTTTACTCGGGTTGCTTCAGATAGAGCAGTGTCTAAAGTTAACTCGCCATCGCAATTTGTTGAAGTTTTATATTTGATATGTAATTTCGCCACTGCATGAAACAAGTTCTACGATGCCATCTTTTTGTAACTTTCCCTTTGAGTTTAGAGTAATTCTGTTCTTCCCATTTCAAACCAAGCAGAATAAATACTGCGATGTACAACCAGAATTGTGTTGCATTAGTTACATCTAACTCTGATTAAAGTTTCTAGTTGCATCATCATTTTCCTATACAAAATGTAGAAAACACTTCGCCAATTATTTCATCAGGTGTGACGTGTCCGGTGATTGAACCAATTGAATTTAAAGCTTCTCGAAGAGAAGCGGAAGCAAGTTCCGGGGTAATTATTTGTGAAAGTGTCTCTTTTAGTGCAACCAATGTATTTTCTAAACATCTTTCATGTCGAGGCAGCAAAGCAAGTGCATCAAGTTTTGGAGTTTGTGTGCGAATCAATACATTAGAAACTTTCGCTTGCACCATAATAAGACCCTCGCCAGTTTGCGCGTTAATGGCATCATTGTGGGAATTGTTTTTATCTTTCATGGTGTGCACAATAATTGCATTTTCCAAAGAACATTCTGTTGCCTCGCCTGGCGCAACACACCAAAGAACAACATCAGCAGAATCAATTGAACGCTGCGCTGCAATCTGCATGGCTTCATTCAACTCGCCATTTGCAAACTCAAGCCCAGCAATATCTGTAAGCAGGGCATCTTTGCCGTTAAAACGAACTTGCTCTGTTATTACATCGCGAGTAGTTCCAGCAATAGAAGAAATGACAACGCGTTGTTTTTCGATAAGCGAATTAAATAAGGTAGATTTTCCAGCGTTAGGTTTCCCCGCAATGACAACGCTTGGTAATGCACAAAGGGCTGCCATTGAAATTTTGTTTTCCAAAATTGCATTAAGTAAGTGAATGCAATGTTCGACGGAGGTACGCAAATCATCTTTAGAAATCGCAACAACTTCTTCTTCATCAGTGAAATCTATGCCCGCCTCAACTAGAGCGAGTACTCGAATAATTTCTAGAGAAATAGGTTCAGTAGCATTCGCAAGAGCACCTTTTCGAAGCAATGTGGCTCCGAGTAGTTCGGCATCATTGCCAGCTGAGATAGTTGCGCAAACTCCTTCTGCGGCAGATATTGAAATGTTGCCGTTCAAAAAGGATCGTGCAGTGAACTCTCCAGCTTCAGCAAAGCGACCATTGGTCGCATTTATGAGTTCGTTCATAACGAAATCGACCACAAATGGATTATTTACAACTTGTATTTCTATTGTTTCTTGTCCAGTGAATGAAGAATTTGCCGGAAATGCGCTAATTAACACGGGAATTTCTTCGCTTTTGAACGAAATGCGAGATGCGATTATTCTTCTCGGCTCAAATTCTAAACCAAGTTGCTTTGTTCCAAGCCAAGCATGCGGTCCAGTCGCTCGAATGAGAGCGTGCGTGGATCGACCACTTGGCGAACTAACAGCAACGATGGTTGTTTCATGATCCATCGTAGTTTGCGATTAATCTCGTTTCTTAAAGTTGCGCTTCTTGGCTTTGTTCTGAACTTTTTTTCTACGTGCTTCCATGGCATCAGTCCAAGCACGGCCCTGTTTATCTTTGCTCTTTTTGTTCTTCCCACTCGTAAGGGTGGCAGATTGTGGTTCAAGTGGTAATTGGTCAATGTGCTTACGAATTCGCTTGCTTTCAATAATACCAACCGAACTTGATGTCAAAATATAAAGGGTCAATCCAGAAGGCGCTGAGTACAACATCATCGGGAACAGAACTACCATCATGATACGCATGATTTTTTGTTGTGAGGCTTGTTCGGGTGATGTTGCCATACTTTGTGGCGACATATATTTTTGTTGTATAAAGAAAATAGCACCCATTAATATTGGTAGTAAGTTAATACCCGTTATATTCCAAAGAAAAAAATGTTTTGGCGTATCAAACTTACCAAAGAAGTGGTCAGCAGAACTTAAGTCAGCAAGGAATGGCCAGTCGCCCAACATCTGAAAAATGCCAAAGAAAGCGGGTTGCTGTCGAATGTCAAACATGAAATACAACAGCGCATACAGCGCAATCCAAATTGGCATTTGTAAGAACATCGGCAAGCAACCAAGCATTTGGAATGGGTTGACCCCATATTTCTGCATCAGTACCATTTGTTCCGATTGAACACGTTTCGGGTCATTAGGATATTTTTGTTTTAGTTTGTCGATTTCTGGTTTTAACTTTTGCATTACTTTGCCAAAGCGTTGCATGTTAATTTGCGATTTTTTAGTAATCGGATGCAAAATTCCCCGGACAATAAGCACGAGTAAGACAATTGCCAGTCCCCAGTCGAATACCACATATTGATCAAGTGTTGTTAATACAACACCAAGAAAATCTGCAAGCCATTGGAACGTGCAAATTGCACACATAGATGACATTTGATAGAGAACCATCTCTCGCATGTTTAGTGCGATATATGGTTGTTTGTTGTCAAGTATCGAGCGCTGTAACGGTCCAGCGTACACGCCCATGGTAAGGTCATAGGTCGCTCCTCCTGCAACAGAAGTTGCAGGACTCCACAAACCAGTAAGAATAAACTGGTCGTCGTTTGCTCCTTTTACACTTGAAGTGATGGAATCAATCTTGTCTGTAATTATCCTATTGCCTTTGCCTTCGCCGTTGATGTTTGGCATTACAGCAAGAGAAAAATACCTGTTTGTTGACGCAAACCAAGACAATTTAAAACCGCCATCAGTGGTTTCTTCTGTTGGCCAGAGTGTTTCGGCGCTGTCTTTCGTTGCATCAGTAAATTCATATAAAAAATCGACTGATTGAATTGGCGCAGCATGGTCTGGGTCAAACTCATCGCTCAGTTCCCAGCCAAAACGAAACCGACGACGGTCCATGTATCTTGAACGATCGACAGTTAAAGTAGCAGGCCCGTATTGCAACCACCGCACCGTAAATTCTTGTCCAGTCAAGTTTTTAATTGTTTGAGCAACATGTAATTCATACCCATCACTCAACGTCCAAATTCGCTGAATGACAGCAATGTTGTTTTCATTTGCGTCAACTACGTTTGCTTCAAAGGAAACACTGTTCTCAGTTGTGTTTGTTACTTCCCAAACATCACTTGATGTTAGCGATAGTTTTTGGTCGTTGATTACAACTTGATACGCGCCGAGAACTGTTGCAACATGGTCATTGAAAACATCAGAAGTGGCGAGTAAATATAATTTTTCGAAGGATGGCTGTTCACCACCAGATTCACGGAATTGATTCCAAGCTAATTTGTCATCAACAGTTTCGTAAATATCAGAAAAACGAATGGATGTAATGCCAGCGCCATCGTTTGCAAACACGACTTCCATTTTCCAATTTTTATAATCAGTTAATGACCCAAGAATAATGGGGTCTTGGCTTGTGCTGTATTTCTTTAAACTTAATACTTCAAATGGTTTTAAATTCGTGTTCGCAACTTTTGGATCTGCAGGAGCAATCTTTGCCGCTTCTTTAGCGGCAGGCTTTTCTTCAGTATTTGTATTTTCTACTCCGCCATTTTCTGCAAGGGCAACAGACGTTTCTGGAATTGGTTGGTTTTGAGAGTCGTTTGGTTTTTTAGGACCGAAGATAAGTACAGACAAAACACTGCCCGCTAAAAAAACAACTAGTAATGGAATCAGCCGTCGACGTGCTTGTGGTGTCATATTGTCTTTCTTTCTATAAAGGTCTTACCGACCTTCACGGAGCCGATCGCCAAGCCAATTGCTGAGTTCGGGAATTGCATAAATTTTATCGCGTACTGTTTCGATGTCGTAATCAAGTCGGATAAAGTCGACCTTCTTTTCTTCGTCATCAAGGATGGCGTAACTGCTACGTGGATCAAGATCGCGCGGTTGACCAATTGATCCTGGATTAATAATAATATGCTCTTCGTTTTCATAATTGAACGTGTCATCTATATCTTCTGGTGGGTAAAAATCTGGTTCGCTCGTAAAAATTCCAGGAACATGGGTATGTCCTGACATAGAGTGCTTGGGAATTCGGTCAAAAATTTGTTTCATCTTCACCGGCGAGTTAATCGCATCATCAGGGAATAGATATTCATTTATTGGTCGACGAGGTGTTCCATGTACTGCTAAGAAATCGCCCATTTGGGTTCGTACACGAAGTCCACCAAGAAATTCCCAGCGTTTTGCAGCTACTTCTTTGTTTTGTTCAGCATCAAATTGTGCTCTTGTCCAATATGCAGCTTGCTCTGCCGCAGCATTAAAGTTGGTTGGTTCGTACAGTGCACCGTAGTCATGATTACCCAGAAGGCACCACTGACACAATTCGGCAATCATATCCACGCATTCGGCTGGGTTTGGCCCATATCCGAGTGTATCGCCAAGGCAAACTATACGATCTACTGATCGGTCGGCAATATCCTCAAGTGCTCGTGTGAGAGCTTCAAGGTTTCCATGGATGTCACTAATTAACGCTGTTCGCACTGTGGTTTTCTTTCCTAACGAATCGGAGATGATACCGCAGACTGCTCACTTACGGAACATCATCTGGCCACGACTTAGTAATCAGGTTTTGGTTACAACGTAAGTTTATATATGACAATTAGTTACTATATGCCTCAGCAGTATGTTTTGGCTATGATAAAATGCCATTTTAAGACTGTTTCCCCAATTATTAGGAAGGTTATTATTTTGTCTTCAGAACGTCATTTTGATTTACTTGTTATTGGCTCTGGCCCTGGTGGCTATGTTGCTGCAATTCGGGCCGCGCAACTTGGTTTAAAGGTTGCGTGCATTGACCGCGACAAACTTGGAGGAGTCTGTTTGAACTGGGGCTGTATCCCTTCCAAAGCTCTATTGCATGGTGCTGAAATTTACGATGAAGCGGTTAACCACGGGAAAGAGTGGGGCATTAATATTGGTGAAATTACAGTTGATTGGAGCACATTTATTGGCCGCAGTAGAAAAATTACTGGGCAACTCAATGGGGGTGTTGCGTACCTATTTAAGAAAAATAATATTGAACACATTCAAGGCCACGCTCATATTGTTTCTGGAAACAACGGCATCACACCTTGCTCTGTTGAAGTACAAACTCCATCTGGAGATTATTACAACGGCAACGGTGAAAATGTAATTGAAACAGTAACTGCTGACAGAGTGCTAATTGCAACTGGCGCTAAACCAAAAGAATTGCCGTTTGCTCTGTGTGATGGAAAAACAATTATAAATTCATCTCATGCAATGACTCTTGAAGAGCGACCAGAATCTCTCGTCATTATTGGCTCAGGTGCAATCGGCATGGAGTTTGCTTATGTGTACAACGCTTTTGGAACAAAGGTAACAATCATAGAAATGGTTGACCGTATTTTTCCAATTGAAGATGCAGACATTAGCAAATTAGCAGAGCGCGCATTCAAAAAACAAGGGATGAAATTCCACACGAACGCAGCGGTTAAATCGGTTGAAGTACAAGGCGATAGTGCAACAGTTACATTTTCTGATGTTAATGATGAGACAAAAACAGAAAGTGTTACAGGTGACAAAGTTCTCGTTGCAATTGGCGTTGGACCACGCTGTGATGGTCTTTTTGACGATTCGCTTGGAATTGAATTAGATAGCGGGTTTATTAAAACCGATGCACAAGAGGTTGATGAACCAACGTATAAAACAAGTGTTGCAGGCATTTATGCAATCGGCGACATAATCGGACCTCCGCTTCTTGCGCACGTTGCATCGGAAGAAGGCGTGACTTGTGTTGAACGAATGGCCGGACATCACACCTTTGGTGTTGATTACAAATCAATTCCCGCTTGCACCTATACCAACCCGCAAATTGCATCCATTGGTATGACAGAACAACAAGTTATTGACGCTGGCGTTGATTACATCAAAGGCGAATATTCTTTGAAGGCACACGGGAAAGCGATTGCAGTTGGCGCAGCAGATGGAATTGTAAAAATTATTGCAAGTAAACCTTATGGCGAAATTCTCGGCGCACATATTATTGGTCACGACGCTAGCGAACTTATTGCAGAAATTGGTTTAGCGATTCGACTTGAAGCAACAATTGAAGACATTGCATCAACAATGCATGCACATCCAACGATGGCAGAATCTATTCATGAAGCAGCCCTTGGCACAGAGAACAGAATGATTCACAATTGAGTTTTATTTTTTCTGAAACAACTTTAGACAATGGTCTTCGAATTGCAGCGGAACATTCAGATTCTGCAGTTACCGCAGCGATCGGTTTTTTCGTTAAAGCAGGTGCACGAGATGAAACATCTAAATTAATGGGGGTTAGTCATTTTCTTGAACACATGATGTTTAAAGGCACCGAATCATTGAGTGCCGAAGAAGTTGATCTTGCTTTCGACGATATTGGCGCTGAACACAATGCATTTACTTCTGGAGAAATGACTGCTTATTGGGGCGCAGGGCTGCCCGAAGTGTTGGGTTCAATTCACAGAACTTTTGCCGATATTTTGCGCCCATCTCTTTGCCAAGAAGATTTTGATAACGAAAAAAAAGTGATTCTTGAAGAAATCGCAATGTACGATGACCAGCCGTTTTGGGTTTTGTACGAAAGTGCGATGGAGCAATATTACGGCGATAGTCCGCTTGGTCACCGAGTGCTTGGAACACCCGAAACAATAAACAACATGAAGCGGGATGAATTGGCGGGATATTTCTCAGATCGCTACAGCGCAGACAACACAACAGTTGTTTTGGCAGGCAAACTTGACTTTGATGCAATGGTGGAACAAATTCAAGCGTTGTGTGGCGGATGGGAACCGACCAAGGTTAAGCGATCTTATGAAAAAGTAATTCGAAACGAAGGCATGTTTGAAAAGCATATGCCTGATTTGCAGCAGCATTACCATTTAATGATGATGCCAAGTGTTTCATTTCAAAGCGAACAAAAACACGCAGCATCTGCTCTTGCTGCAATTCTAGGCGGCGGTGATGGTTCACGTTTACATTGGGCGTTGGTAGACACGGGGCTTGCCGAAGCAGCAGCAGCGTCGGTTGACACGAATGATAAATATGGTGAACAACTTACCTATGCAGTTTGTGACCCAAGCAACGCGCAGCAAGTTGCAGATATTATGCGTAATGAAATGGCAAACGTTGTAAACACACTTGTTCAAGAAGATTTAGACAAAGTAATTGCAAAAGCTGGAACGGCTGCAGCTGTTTCAAGTGAGCGACCAGCAGGTCGCATGCAACGGCTCGGTGGAATGTTGACGACTTCTGGCGAATATGTTTCATTAGAAGACGAGCTTAAAACTATCGAATCACTCACAATAAAAGACTTGCAGGTAGTAGCGGAAGCGTTTCCTTGGATTCCAAAATTCGAAACAGCGACGCTACATACGTAAGATGGCAATTCTCTTCGACACAGCTATTTGCTTACGTTGTTGGGATTATTCAGAGACAAGCCAAACAGTAAGCCTGCTTACAAAAGAGCACGGATTGATTCGCGGGATTGCAAAAGGATCAAAAAGAGATAACGGAGCATTTTCTGGTGGCTTTGATCCGCTAACTCGTGGAAGTATAGTTGCACGTATAAAAACAAATAGTGACCTTGGGACATTAACCGAATGGCAACTAGAACATGTTTGGTGGACAACGAGAAATAATCTTGCGGTTAATCGTGGAGCAATTTATATGGTCGATCTCGTTGGAAGAATGTTGACTGATCAAGATCCACACACAAATGTTTACGACTCTTTACTTGAAGCGTTAAATCGGATGGAGGATGGTCATGAAATTGATTGGCCTCTCCTTCGTTTTCAATGGGCACTTCTCGTTGAAACAGGCTACCAGCCAACGCTCGAAACAGTTTGCGAAAATGAAACTGTAGTTGCATTTAGCTCTCAAACTGGCGGGGTTGTCGAAGACACCGGCGAAATTGATCGGGTTCGGGTTCGAAAGGAAACGGTGAATGTTCTTCGCATGCTTGAGGAAGGCAATTTGATTCAATCTACCGAGCCCGAGGCACTTCACCGTGCGAATCGACTTCTTGCACACTATCTACGCGACATCATCGGCAAAGAATCTTCCGCAATGCGCTGGATGTGGCAAAATTAATTAACCTGGGGTTAATTCATTTGCAGTTCTATATATACTGAACACGTGAGTAAAGCGAGAATCATTTCATTATTGAATCAAAAGGGCGGCGTTGGCAAGACAACGACGACAGTGAATTTGGCTGCTGGATTCGCAGCGGCAGGCAATAAAGTGCTCGTGATTGATCTTGACCCTCAAACTCATCTCGGGTTGCATTTTGGCATCGATGAGACAGCTGCTTCAGTTTACGATTTACTCATGGATGAAGCTATAACGGTTACTGACGCGCTTGTAAACGCACGAGAAAATATTGACCTCGTTACGAGTGAAGTAGATCTTGCTGCGGCAGAATCGGAATTGGCATCTAAAATAGACCGACACGATTTACTTTCAAAAAAAATCATTCCAATTTTAGATGACTATGATTTTATTTTGATTGATTGCCCGCCGAGCCTTGGATTGTTGACTATTAACGCACTCGTCGCATCCAAAGAACTCATCGTTCCGATGCAAACGCATTTTCTAGCATTACAAGGCGTAAGTAGATTGTTTGAAACAGTACAGATGCTTGTTGGTGGACTTAACCCAGGTCTTGAAGTCACCGGAATTGTGCTGTGCATGCACGAGAAGAACACGAAACTCGCTCGAGAAGTTGTGGATGATTTGCAACAGTTTTTCGATTCTTCCCGCGAGAGCAATGTCCCATGGAGCAACTGCGTTATTTTTGATCCGCCGATTCGCCGCAACGTAAAACTTGCTGAAGCGCCAAGTTTTGGTCAAACAATTTTTGATTATGAACCTAATTGTGCTGGCGCTAAAGATTACGCCAAACTTGCGGAAAGTGTGATGGCAATGACACGCGAAGTAACCATCGAAACTATCAAAACCATCGAAGTTGTTTCATCAACAAAAGCAGTTCCAACCGAAGTAGAAAATGATTCCACATGAACTAGCTGTCCGCAATTGGCGAATTGTTTTTTTAATTTGGTTTGTATTGTTGGCAACAGCGACTCACTTGCCCCAGCCACTACCAACGGATAATCCAACGTTCGTGTCGCCAGATAAACTCCTTCATTTTATCTGTTTTGGAATGCTTGCATTTTGTCTTATTGGAACAGAGTGGATAAAGTCTCCGTTGCTATGTTGGCTGGTTCTAGCAGTATGGGCGATTGTTGATGAAATTACCCAAGACTTACTCCCATTAAATCGTACGTTTAGTTTTGAAGATTTAATCGCAGGCGAATTAGGTATAGCCACAATTATGTATTGGTCAGGAGCGCTTGGGAAAGAATCCACAAAAAAAATAAAAGAGGAGGTTACAGCAATTCTTGCTGTTCCCAAAAACTGGTATCAACTTGGATTTATTGGATTCATCGTTACCGCCATTCTATTTGTGAGTATTTGGTCTTTTCTTCGGGAGTTTTTTGACGAACAATATTCTTCAGTAGCTCTTTGTGTAGCTTTTTTAACGGGGCTTTTGTGTGTATTGCGCACAATTATCTGCAAAGGGAATTTGCAAATCGAGTCTCGAGTGCTTCTAAAAAGTATGGTTCCTTGGTTGATTGGGACGATTGGTATTGCAAGTATGACTGGTTTTCTGTTCAACAATGCATCTATTAATGTTTCAGTCATCGTATTTGCAATTCTTGTTGTTGGATTTCGCATTGCATGGAATCGTGCAACATGACAACCAACGATAATCTTGAAAAGAACACGCGGACCAATAGCGTCCTTACTCTTGTATCAAGGTGTATGGGGCTTGTACGTGACAGTGCGATGTCAAGAATTTTTGGGGCTAGTGCATTCGCATCTGCTTTTTACTTTGCGTTTTTGATACCAAATTTGTTTAGGCGACTGTTCGGGGAAGGTGCGCTCTCTGCAGCATTTCTTCCAATTTATTCAAAACTCCATAGCGAAAATCCACAACGAGCAAAAGCGTTTGCGACATTAACCGTTGCAAAACTTGTCTTACTTCTTGGAACGATAACGCTTCTGAGCGAACTGGCTTTATGGTTGCTCATCTCAATGCAACAAGAGCCAAGCGCATCGTTGCAATTAACAATGATTATGTTGCCGTATATGCCGCTCGTTTGTTTAGTGGCAATATTCGGTGCTATGTTGCACGTGCACGATTCATTTGGCCCGACAGCTTCTGCGCCAATCATCCTCAATGGTTTTATGATTGCAGCGGCGTATGGTTTTGTAAGTTTCTTTGATAATCCATTTAATCACATGGTAGTGATTGGCTTGTCAGTTGTTCTTGCAGGTATTGTTCAAATTGTTTGGTCGCTTTTGGCACTTCGTAAACATGCTTGGTTTACAAAAGAAACGAAATCTGCCCAGAGTGACATTAGAAAAATGTTACGAAACATGATTCCAATGGTTCTTGGGCTCGGAACGTTACAAATTAATACGCTACTAGATGGCGTAGTAGCAAACTGGTCAAACTTATTTGGTCCATCGTTTTTTGGTTTTGTATATCCTTTGGGTGATGGCGCGATGGCTTCCTTAACATGGGCGCAACGGCTGTATCAATTACCTCTTGGCGTATTTGGAATTGCACTTGCCACTGCAATTTATCCACTCCTTGCTAAACAAGTAAACGATGCTGCGCTGTTCGCATCAACGATGCGAAGGGGTTTGCGTACGGTTATTTTTATTGGCTTGCCAGCAAGTGCAGGATTGTTATTTGTTCGTGACCCGCTTGCGATGGTCGTCTTTAAAGGAGCAAACTTCACTGCGTCCGACGCCATGTTTGTAGGCTCAATTTTGCTTGGCTACGCACCTGCAGTTTGGGCTTATTCCATGACACAGGTAGTCACGAAAGGGTATTACGCCAAAAATGACACAATGACGCCCGTCAAAGTGGCAATTTTTTGTGTGTGTCTGAACTTTCTCCTCAATGTGACGCTCATTTGGACACCGCTTGGCATAACGGGACTTGCATGGTCGACGGCGATTTGCGGGGTAATTCAAGTTTGCATTCTGTTGGCACTCTTTCGAAGGCATGTTCCAATCCTCATTGACCGAAATGTGCTGAAATCATGGCTTTACACAGCGATATTAACGCTGATATTGGGCGTTTCTGTTGGATTACTCGTACAAATGACTTGGGATCAGACCAGTTCTTGGACATATTCCTTGTTTGTATTAGTTGGAGCTGTAGTTTCAGGAATTGCCATCATGGTTTTAGGCGCTATTGCACTCAAAAGACCAGAATTGCACTGGTCCATTGGCAGACAACGATGATTTTTAATAATTACGAACTATTTCAAGCAGAAAATAGTATGTACTTACGTCCATATATCTTAAAAAAACTCAAAAGCGGATTATTCCGCCCAATAGTGCCGATTATGTGATTTTGAGACTTTTAACTACCGATAGTGATTTGGATAAATTATGGATAATAATGAGAAAAATTTAGACCTTTCAAACCGCACTTCTGCAATGCAAAAAGCGCCACCAACTCGGCGTACTGCCTGGCCAATAGTTCAACTATTCCTCAGAGTGCTTTGGGGAACATTTGGCTGGGCTGTTTGGACCTTCTTCCCGTTTTTCCGCTCTGTATTACTACGCTTATTTGGCGCAAAAGTAGGGAAGAATTGTACGTTCGCAAGAACAGTACAAATCACCATTCCGTGGAACCTTATCATCGGAAATGACTGTCATTTTTCAGAACATTCAATTTTGTATTCGCTTGGAATAATCACCCTCGGCGACAGAGTTCGAGTTGATACACGGGCACATCTTTGCGCTGGTTCACATGATATGAAAGACACAACGTTCCCACTAACTCGTCCACCAATAACAATTGGAGACGATACTTTTATTGGTGTGGATGCTTATATTGCTCCAACAGTCACCCTTGCGCCTAAAACTATTGTCCACCCAAGAGCAAGTGTGTATGGAAGTTTCGATCACGCTGTTGAATTATTAGGAAATCCTGCAAGGGTTCTCGAGTGAGTTCTATTCGTCAGTTAATTTGGAAGACTGTTGGCCGTACTGTTTTTAAATGTAGCCCGCATAATGCGTACCTGTATCGAAGAACTATTTTACGAATGTTCGGCATGAAACTCGGGTACAACGCAAGAATTCGCAGAAGCGTTTCTATTGACAAGCCTTGGAATGTCACAATTGGCGATTTGGTAATTTTTGGCGACTTTGTTGTTATTCAAGCTTCACAAACCGTGAGTATTGGCGACAGATCTTCTATCAGTCAGTACGTTATGCTTCTTACGGTTTGCGGAGATTGCAAAACATCTGGCACAACGAAACTGGAAGGCGCAATTACGATAGAAGAAGATTGTTGGGTTGCTACCGACACTGTAGTGATGCCAAACTCACATATTGAACAAGGCGTTGTTGTTGGCGCAAGGGGCTTGGTAGATGGGCGGTTGCCCGAGTGGAAAGTTTGCACAGGTGAACCTGCAGTGGAACGGGCCGAGCGCGTTCTCTATGTCAACGAAATAGTTGCGCCACGCGATAAGTCAATTTCAAACATTGAAATTATAATTCCGGTTAAAGACGAAGAAATAAATTTACCGCACACGCTCGCAAGCGTAATGGAGTGGGCGGATAAAGTTTGGGTTGTTGATTCGGGTTCAACAGATAAAACCCGTGAAATTGCTGAAGCGGCGGGCGCAGAGGTTATATGTCAGCCATGGTTGGGTTACGCAAAACAAAAAAACTGGGCGCTTGACAATATTCCACTATCCGCAGAATGGGTTTATTTTTTAGATGCCGATGAAACGATTTTGCCATTATTAAAAGATGAGATGCTTGCGATTGCATCCAAGCCAGCACGTGAAATTAGCGAGACGGCTTTTAATATTAATCGATATTTTATCTTTCTCGGAAAACGAATCCGACACTGTGGATATTATCCAAGTTGGAACGTGCGTTTTTTTAAACGCGGCAAAGCTTTTTATGAAGACAGAGATGTGCACGAACACATGATTGTCGATGGGAAAATTGGCAAACTAATAGGGCACATGGAGCATTTTGACCGACGCGGCCTTGAGTGTTACATTGAAAAACACAATCGTTATTCAACGATTGAAGCAAGAGAAATTATTATTCAGCCAGAGAAGCATGGCATAACAATTGATGCAAAGTTTTTCGGAAATGTTCAAGAGCGACGCCGTTGGGTAAAACAAAACATTTATCCATGGCTGCCCGCAAAATGGTTATTTAGATTTTTCTGGATGTTTATTATTCGTCGTGGTATTTTGGATGGCGTCAATGGTTTCAGATTTTGCATGCTCGTCTCAACGTATGAAATATTCATTTCGTTAAAAATGCTTGAATATAAAAAACAAATGGGGAATAAACAATGACCGAGAACCGACATATCAGCTCCTACACGTTACAGGAAAAAATATGGCGCTTGCTGTGGGCTATTGTGCAGGCAACTTTTTTTAGATATTCATTTCATACTTGGAGCGCATGGCGAATTTTTTTACTTAAATCTTATGGCGCAGAAATCGACAGCAGTTGCATCATTCGTAGAACAGTAAAAATTGAATGCCCTTGGAATCTAAAGATGGGGCGAAATAGTTGTTTGGGCGACGGAGTCATCGTGTATTCCCTTGGGAAAATTTTAATAGGCGATAGGGTTTCCATATCACAGTATGCACATCTTTGCGCCGGAACGCACGATTACAACGACAAGGATATGCCCTTATTACGTTTGCCAATAACAATAGAGAATGATGTTTGGCTAGCAGCAGGTTCATTTGTAGGCCCCAACGTAACCGTTGGCGAAGGTGCTATTCTCGGTGCTCGATCTGTAGCGATGCGTGATCTTGACCCTTGGACTATTTACAATGGCAATCCCGCGGTAATCAGACGAACCCGCGATAAATTGGCGTAAGCCACTATGACTTTTTGCCTTAATGGCGTATCCTCTTGTGGCTATGAACAATTATACTAATCAAAAAGTTCGTCAAAAGAGCGGTTTTACAATAATCGAATTGCTCGTTGTCATTTCAATACTCGCTTTACTCGCCGCACTTTTACTTCCTGCCCTGGGCAAAGCAATGGCTGCCGCGCGAACAACGAAAGACAAATCACAAATTGGTGGCATTCATGGCGCTATGCTTTTGTACGCTTCTTCGAACGAGGGCGATTTGCCATTGCCAAGTGTTGTTGGAAGCGATCACGAAAATATTGCCCATGATTATTCAGACACAACAGCAAACCTTATGTCGTTGATGCTTGGAAGAAATTATTTTACAACTGCCACACTTATAAGTCCGGTCGAATCAAACACTTCGATTTTAGACATAAATGCAAACACACTAGCGTATGATTATGACAGTATTGATGGCAACACGGTTTTATGGGATGAACTTTTCGAAGGCGATATTTCTACAAGCACAGTGTCAAGTCCTGCAAACAATTCATACGCGCACCAAGCGCTTTGGGGAGAACGGGTTCGATTGAAATGGAATTCTGGTTCAAGTTCTTCTGACATAATTTTGTCGAACAGAGGGCCAGAAAACGGTGTGCAAGATTCACCTGCCTACACAAACAGCAACACATTAAAATTCCATGGTTCTGAATCTGTTTGGATTGGCGTTGTAGTTAGTGGCGATGGTTCAGTTAGAACGGTTAACTCTGTTTTTCCAGAGGGCATTGCATACCAACCATTAAACGGCTTACCGCTTGGTCCAGATAATTTATTTAATCCAGACTGGGGCGATGTTGATCCGACAGATGGAACAAAATCGGGCGACAATTGGTTAATCATCTGCATAGAAGCAGATGAGGAAACAGGCACTATTACCCCAGCGTGGGATTGACTAGTAATCGTAACGATTCTGCTGTATCTACAACCGTTTCGTAACCCAGAACAGAAGTGATTTTGTCTATGCTTGCGCAAGAATGTAAAACATCACCAGTTCGCTTAGGCTGAAAGTCAATTTGTTTTGGCTTGCCATCAAACATGGCGTCTACTAAATCAAGCAACGAGAGCATTTTTCCTGTTCCAACATTAAATACTTCGCCGCACAATGGCGAAGGATGTGCGGCGGCAAGTAAATTGGCATGAACAACATTAGAAACATTTGTGAAGTCGCGAGATTGTTTTCCATCTCCAAAAATTTTTGGCTTTTGATTAGAGGAGATAGCATTTACAAATGCTGAAACAACAGCGGCATATTGCGAATGTGGATCTTGTCGAGTGCCAAAGACATTAAAGTAGCGCAATGATACGGTGTCGAGATTTGCATCGCGCATGAGTTGTTCGCCCATGACCTTTGATTGTGCATACGGTGACTCTGCAGAAATAGTATCAGTTTCAAGGCTAGGTAATTGAGGGTTGCTTCCATAGCAGGCAGCAGACGCAGCAAAAATGACTCGCTGGCAACACTCTTTTTTAGCTATCTTGAGGACGTTGCTTGTGCCTTTGATATTTATCTCGAAGCATTTGTCTGGGTTCTCAAAACTCTCAGGAACAGAAATAAAGGCAGCTTCATGAAAAACATGTGAACAGCCATCGACTGCTTCAGTAATGGCATTTGTATCAAGAACAGATCCAGTTACAACGGAAACATCAAGTCCATCAAGGTTTGTACGATGCCCAGAACTAAAATCATCAAGCACGCGCACCTTTGCACCGAGTTGCACCAAATGTTGTGTAAGATGCGAGCCAATAAACCCTGCACCACCAGTAACAAGCACCGCGCGGTCATCAAAAAAATTATCGTAGTCTTTGGAATACATAGTTAGGTCAACATCGTACCACCCATGCAATTAAATCTGTACAACTCACTCACCCGAAAAACGGAACTCTTTACTCCGCTTGACCCGAAAAATAAACAAGTCACATTTTATTCATGTGGACCTACTGTTTATGATTATGCTCACATCGGAAATTTCAGAGCATTCCTCAATGCCGATGTGTTGCGTAGAACACTAGAAAGCATCGGTTACGATGTGAAGCAGGTTATGAATATTACCGACGTGGGTCACATGACCCAGGACAATTTGGCTGATGGTGGCGGCGAAGATAAAATGGAAGTAGCAACTGTTAGGTTGCAAGAAGCAAAAAAATCTGGAACATTACCAAGCGATGTAGATATTGATCCAGGCGACCCGCTCGCTGTTGCAGAATTTTATGCACAAGCGTTTATTGAAGACGCAAAGTCTCTTGGCTTGCGAATTGTGGATGACGCAAAAAACGATGCGAGCTTAATGCCACGACCAACAAACTATATTCCACAAATGATTTCAATGGTGCAGTCGTTAGTTGGTTCAAACAACGCTTACGTTGCTTCGGACGGTGTGGTTTATTTTGATGTTGCATCGTTCCCAAATTACGGCGAGTTGTCAGGCAATACGATTGATGCACTTCGAAGCGGCGAAGGCGGAAGGGTGTCAAAAGAAACGCAAGCTGTAAAACGTAACCCCGCAGATTTTATGCTGTGGAAGCCCGATGCTATGCATGTGATGCGCTGGCCAAGCCCTTGGGGCGATGGATATCCTGGCTGGCATCTTGAATGTTCGTCAATGGCTACCGAGTTGCTCGGCGATGTAATTGATATTCACAGTGGCGGCGAAGACAACATTTTTCCTCATCATGAATGCGAAATTGCGCAATCGTGTTGTGCAACGGGTTGTGATTCATTTGCAAACTACTGGTTTCACACCCGCTTTCTACTTGTAGATGGCGGAAAGATGAGTAAGAGTAAAGGCAATTTTTATACTTTGAGAGATCTTGTAGATAAAGGCGCAACGCCCGCAGCGATTCGTTTAGAGCTTATTCGAACGCATTACAGGTCAAACGCGAATTTCACGATGCAAGGTTTAAAAGACTCACAACGTCAAGTAGACCGATGGCGTCGACTTGCGCAATGGTTGTGTGAACACGGCGATGTGAAAATAGATGGTGATGGTCCACTACAAACTACTGTGCAGAATTTTAAGTCTGCGATGTGTGAAGATTTAAACGTTGCAGGTGCAATCGGAGTTTTGAGCGAAGCGGTTTCTAATTATGTAGTAGATTCTGTGCCCAAATCTGGATGTGGTTGTACAACGCTTCGAGATGAATACAACGCTCTTCTTGAAATGGATTCTATACTTGGCGTATTAAACTTGTGCGACACAGCGTGCACTGAAAGTTTAGATGTTTCAAAAATCGATTGTCTTATTGAGGAACGACTTTCAGCACGGGAGAATAAAGATTGGTCACGAGCAGATGAAATCAGAGACGAGTTGTTAGCGATCGGCATTGCAATTAAAGACAGTTCCGATGGTACAACCTGGACACGAATTGTTCAATGAAACGCAAGCCGCCAATCATTGGGCTCACGGGTGGAATCGGCTCAGGCAAAAGCGCAGTTGCTTCTGTTTTTTTAGAACACGGCTGTATAGTTGCAAATGCGGACGAAAATGCAAAAGCAGTTTTATTAGATTCTGAAGTTCGCGATACACTTGTGGAATGGTGGGGCGAAAAAATATTGAACATCGACGGGCATATAGACAGAACCATCATTGCAGATATTGTTTTTGAAGATGATGAGGCGTTGCAAAAACTTGAAAATCTTATTCATCCCCGCGCTCGGCAAATGCAAGAAGCTCAATTCGCCGCCGCGCCAGAAGGAACAAGAGGATTGGTGATTGACGCTCCATTGCTGATTGAAGCGGGGCTGGATTCGCTTTGCGAAATCATTGTTTATGTTGAAGCATCGAGGGAAATACGCTTAAATCGTGTGCAAAAAACACGCGATTGGACAGCTGAAGAACTCAATAGAAGAGAAGCAGCACAATTGCCACTTGACACGAAGCGAAATAAAGCCGATTATGTACTTATCAATGAGAGCGAGCTCGGCGCGGTGCACCGCCAAGTCAAGCAACTTCTTGAAGATATGAATAACAGGCGACGAATTTGATTGTCGCTAACTCAAACCCCTTTTACACATTAGAAAAAACAACTTGTTTCATCTTGGATGGTGAACATTAAAAAGAACCCCCAACTTTTGGGCGAGGAGAATTTAAGTAATGGCTAAGAAACGCAGAAGACGAAAAGGCAATCGCAGTTCAGATGGCGGCATGTCAACAATGTCACTGAAGCCGGGCGAAGTACCATCGGACGAAGAACTTGAAGCGGAAGCGTCGTCGCTTGATACAAAGCTGACCGCCGCGGCTCAGAAAAAATATGAAAAAGCAAAGAAGGAAGGTTTTAACCTTTCATCGCTTCAGCACATGAAAAGCAAAGACCTTGGCGAAGTAGCCAAGAAAGAAGAAGTTGGAAACTGGGCAGAGATGCCTCGCCAAAAACTAGTCTTTGAAATTCTAAAAGCCCAAGCAACTCGTCAAGGATTGATGATAGGCGAAGGCACTTTAGAAATTATGGCAGATGGCTACGGTTTCTTGAGAAGCCCAGAGTATTCATATGTTGCATCGCCAGACGATGTGTATGTAAGCCCATCTCAAATTCGACGGTTTGGTTTACGAAAAGGGCAGGAAATCCGTGGCTTAATCCGCCCTCCAAAAGAAACCGAAACGTATTTTGCGATGCTTCGTGTTGAGGCGATTAACGGTCGAGATCCAAAAGAAGTTCACGACATTGCAACATTTGAAAACTTAATTCCATTGCATCCCGAGGATCGCATTCACCTAGAAACAACAGGTGATGTTATTGAAACACGCGTGATTGACTTGGTTGCTCCTATGGGGTTTGGACAGCGCGCGCTTATTGTCGCGCCACCTCGCACAGGCAAAACAGTGTTGTTGCAAAAACTTACAACAGCAATTGCTACGAATCACCCAGAAGTTCACGTCATTGTTTTACTTGTCGATGAACGTCCAGAAGAAGTGACAGATTTTAAACGGTCGACTCCAGATTCAGTTGAAGTTGTAGCAAGTACATTTGATGAAGAAGCGACACGCCATATTCAAGTTGCAGAAATGGTTATGGAGAAAGCACGTCGGATGGTTGAATTTGGCGACAACGTTGTCATATTGATGGACTCGATTACACGACTTGCGCGTGGGTATAACAACGGCTTGCCTTCAACAGGTAAAATTGGTACTGGTGGCGTAGATTCAAAAGCACTTATTCGACCAAAGAAATTCTTTGGTTCTGCAAGAAATATTGAAGACGGTGGCTCACTAACAATTATCGGGACAGCACTTGTTGACACTGGTTCAAAAGCAGACGAAGTAATTTTTGAAGAATTTAAAGGTACGGGTAACTCAGAGTTGCACCTCACACGAAAGTTAGTTGAGAAGCGCATTTGGCCAGCAATTGATATTGCAGCGTCTGGTACTCGCCGAGAAGAATTACTTCTTGATCCTAAGGAACACGAACTAGTCGGTCGATTACGCAAGGTTGTCAGTGATATGAGTCCTGTTGAAGCGATGGAAATGTTGCGAACAAGAATGGTTAAGACCAATTCCAACGCAGAATTCTTGATGACAATGAATTTAGGATAATACGAGCCAATTCGACGCTACTTGCGTACAGTGTGGAACATACAAATGTCTGACTATCAAAAACGAGCATTTACGCTCATAGAAATACTTGTTGTAATCACCATTATTGCTCTGCTTTCAGCGATGTTACTTGTTGCAGTGAATAGTGGGCGAGGTGCGGCAAATTCAGCCAAGACGGTTGTAAAGCTGAAGCAAATTAGCGAGTGGATGAACCTATGGTCCGGGGAAAACAACAATCAAGTGTTGCCGAGCCAGTTTGATTTTTCCCACGAGGCAGATGCGGGCACTCCAATTTCTGTTCGCAGGGATGAACATGCCGAGGATGATAATCCTTTCGATTCGCTTGATCGAGGTCAATACCAAGGTACTTGGGCGGATCTTTTGTGGACAGAGAACGGCCTACACAGGACGTTTGGTCTGCTTGATAAGGAAGAGGGAGAGCCACACCTTATTTGGGAATCAAATTCACCCGACAATGATATTTACGATATACATGAAAATTTCGATAACCCATTCCGCTCAACATTCAGCAACACCCGTGGTCCTGCTGCGGGGTTACCGGGTTACTTTGCGGCAAATGATTTCTTTGACGCTCGCAGTGCAGTAGACCAAGATCCATTCGGCGAACAAACCTCAAGCATAGATAGGTACTACACTTATTCGATGATTCACGCACCTTCTCGCTCGCTGTATCTTGTTGATTCGGTTGCCGGCGAAACTATTTCGCAGCAACCTGAGCCATGGGTGCATGATTTTGGTGCCGATGCAGATGGTGCAATTATTGATCCAAATGCCTCGACAGCTGGTGAAGTGGATTATCGTTATAAAGGTGAGTGTCAGATACTTTTGCTTGACGGTTCAACTAAGCGCATGGCCCCATGGACAGAGCGCGGACCGGAAGACCCACCATCCACTGGTACAGACACATCGTTGCTTGGCCGTGGTATTCGTGTCCATCAACTTGATAAAAGAAAAAGTCTACCGTAACGGTATCACAAAGTTGAGTATTGCCCCAATTTTTGCACCTATAGAGGGTTTTTGACAATAATCTCTCTGTTTAGGGGTTGCGATTTTGTGGGTTTTCGTTACACTTTCCCTTCCGTCCTTTAGGGCGGCTTTTTAAATAGGGGTGGTTCATTCTCGGAACAATTCGGGAGAACATTGCGGGGTTTCCCTGGGGGGGGTTCGGAGGCGTGTAGGGAGTACACGTTGAGCGGCCAAGGATGGTCGATGTTGCATGACGGTTCCCAATTTGCCACCGTAGCTCAGTGGTAGAGCGCACCCTTGGTAAGGGTGAGGTCACGGGTTCAACTCCCGTCGGCGGCTTAGGTAATGATGCGTTGTTGTAGACGGTCTACAACAATTAGAGATTATGTGTCGGTACTGTTACCGGCAGAAGAAAATGGCTGGTTGGTATGTCAACTATGTGTAAACAATAGTTACTGCCACCTTTTGAAACGGAGAACTCACGATGGCTAAGGACACATTTGTTCGAAATAAACCCCACGTGAACATTGGCACGATTGGTCACATTGACCACGGGAAAACTACTCTTACTGCTGCGATTACAACTCGCCAATCTGCGAAGGGACTAGGCGACGCTCGTGCGTTTGATCAAATTGACAACGCACCTGAAGAAAAAGCGCGTGGTATTACCATTGCTACAAGTCACCAGGAATATGAATCAGACACACGTCACTACGCACATGTTGACTGTCCAGGTCACGCTGACTATGTGAAGAATATGATTACAGGCGCTGCTCAAATGGACGGCGCGATTCTTGTTGTTGCAGCAACCGATGGCCCTATGCCACAAACACGTGAGCATATTTTGCTTGCTCGCCAAGTTGGTGTACCAGCACTTGTTGTATACATGAATAAGTGCGATATGGTTGACGATGAAGAACTACTAGAACTCGTTGAAATGGAAATTCGTGATTTGCTAAGCAGTTACGACTTCCCAGGCGACGATATTCCAATTGTTCGCGGTTCAGCGCTTAAGGCACTTGAATCAGAGGGCAAAGATGACGAAGTTTGCAAATCAATTGATGAGCTTATGACAGCTTGCGATAGTTTCATCCCAGAACCAGAACGCGAAGTAGACAAAGCATTCTTAATGCCTGTTGAAGATGTGTTCTCAATTAAGGGCCGTGGTACTGTTGTAACAGGTCGTATCGAGCGTGGACTTGTAAAAGTTGGTGACGAAGTTGAAATCGTTGGTTTGAACGAAGCAACGGCTAAAACAACAGTTACTGGCGTGGAAATGTTCCAAAAGATTCTTGAAGATGCGCAGGCTGGAGACAACGTTGGTTGTCTACTTCGTGGTGTTGACAAGGACGATATTGAACGTGGTCAAGTGCTTTGTAAGCCAGGATCAATTCAACCTCACACAAAATTCGAAGGCGAAGTTTATATTCTTACTAAAGAAGAAGGTGGTCGTGCGACTCCATTCTTCAGTGGTTACAAACCTCAGTTCTACTTCCGTACAACTGACGTAACCGGTAAGTTGGACTTAATGGGTGGTGCAGAAATGTGCATGCCTGGTGACAACATTCAAATGGCAATTGACCTTGAAGACAAGCCAATTGCAATGGAAGAAGGCCTTCGATTCGCGATTCGCGAAGGTGGCCGTACTGTTGGTTCAGGTGTTGTAACGAAGATTGTTGAGTAACTTTATTTAATGTTTCGTTTGTTATGGAGAGGGCAATAGCCCTCTCCATAAGCAAACGAGAAGAGGTTTAATAATGGCCAAGTCAAAAGATAGAGAATATGTTTGGCTCCAATGTACGGAGTCAGGTGATTTTAATTATCGAACAAGCATCCGCGTGAAGGGCGGCATTGACGAAAAGGTAAAAGAGGGTTTTAAAAAGTATTGCCCACGCCTTCGTAAGCACACACTTCATAAGATTAAGCGGAAATAAATAACGCGCCTGCTTCTAGCTTTTGCATGAAGTAGGCGTAAGGACGCCGGTAGCTCAATTGGCAGAGCAGCGGATTCCAAATCCGCAGGTTGAGTGTTCGAGTCACTCCCGGCGTGTTTGGTTAGAAAACAGAGAAATACGAGAACAACATGAGCGTAGGCATTTACAAACAAGGACAGGGTTACTGGGTAAGGCTAATGTCTGCAATTGGCTTTGGTCTTTTAGTCATGATGGGTGTTATTTGGCTTTGGGATCAACTTGCAGCCGTTCGATTTGGCACGCTTGAGCCAGTGTATGTTCAGGGCGGTATCTCAGTGATTGTTATCGCAATCTGTGGCCTAATCGGATACCAACTTATTGGTCGAAAACCAAAGTTCATCGATTTCATGATTGCCACTGAAGGCGAAATGCGAAAAGTAAACTGGTCTACTCGCCGTGAAATTTTTGGTTCGACAATCCTCGTCATCTTATTGACTCTTTTAATCGCCGTTTTTTGTAAGGTTGCGGATTTAGCATTTTCCGCATTCTTTCAATGGATTGACGTACTCCAGTCTTCATAAAGGGAAGGGAACGTAATGACTGAGACAGAAAATAATACAGAAGCAACTCCAGAAGTGACTCTAGAAGCAACTCCAGAAGTGACTCTAGAAGTTAGCACTGAAACCGTTTCTGAAACCACGACTGATTTGAGTGCTGAGGATGCTCAAGAAACCGAAGAGCCAAGCAACGAAGAGCTTCCTCAAACACAAGAGGGCATGAATTGGTTTGTGCTTCGCGTTGCATCGAACAAAGAAGATTTTGTACGAAATGCTTTAGAAAAGAAAGTGCAAATCGAAGGTGTGCAAGGCCTCATTGGCCGCATCATGGTTCCAACTGAAAAGACCAAGACGCTTTCAAAAAATAATAAAGTGAAAATCACAGAAACAAAGCTGTACCCTGGGTACATTTTTGTTGAAATGAAACTTGTTGACGCCCGCATTTCCCAAGATGTTTTCTTCATCATTAAAGAAACAACTGGAGTAGGCGATTTTGTCGGCACGGCTGGTAAGCCAACTCCAATGTCTGACGAAGAAGTAGATAAAATGTTGTATGACTCACAGGCACCCGAGGAAGTCACTGAAGTCAAACTTGAATTTGCCAAGGGTGATCATGTCAATGTTAAAGATGGCCCATTCATGGGATACGAGGGTACAGTTGACGAAATATTCCCAGATAAGGGTGTAGTTCGAGTTCTTGCTACAGTGTTTGGTCGACAAACACAAATCGATATTGAATATTGGATGATCGAAAAAGCGGAATAACACAACAGTGTAAAACTATCAAAAAGCCCATGCGTGAAGCGTGGGCTTTTTATTTGGTTTGATGGTATCGTGCACACATGTCAACAGAAACGATAGCGCTTGACACCGCAGCAAATTCATTTAGCGAAGATTATGCAAAGTTGCGCACAGAAATTGCAAAAGTGGTTGTCGGGCACGAAGAAATTGTCGATGGCGTACTAATCTGTTTGTTTGCCGGAGGTCACGCACTACTCGAAGGTGTTCCTGGGCTTGGAAAAACATTATTAATTAGAACATTGAGTGATGCCTTAGATTTAGATTTTTCTCGAATTCAATTTACTCCCGATTTAATGCCAGCAGACATTACAGGCACAACGGTTGTTGTTGAATCTGAAAAGGGTCGCGAATTCGAATTTCGCAAGGGCCCATTATTTGCACAAATGGTTCTTGCAGATGAAATAAATCGTGCAACACCAAAAACCCAGTCTGCCCTATTGGAGGCAATGCAGGAGCGCACAGTTACAGTTGGCGGGGAAACGCATTTGCTAAAGAAACCATTTTTTGTGATGGCCACGCAAAATCCAATTGAGCAAGAGGGAACCTATCCGTTGCCTGAAGCACAACTCGATAGGTTTTTCTTTAAGTTGCATGTAGGTTATTCTGGACGAAGTCAATTAATGGAAATTATCGACAGAACGACAAGTGGCAAGACGCCAGCAGTGCAACGTGTTCTTGATACGGAAAAAATTATCGCATATCAAAAAGTGGTTCGGGAAGTCGAAATCTCAAACGAAGTTCAGGACTACGCAGTCCGAATAGTTCTCGCAACGCACCCAGACGAGCAACTCGCAACACCGCAAGTAAAATCGTTTTTACGGTTTGGCGCTTCGCCAAGAGCTGCGCAGACATTGGTGCTTGCGGGTAAAGTTAATGCTCTGCTGGAACGAAGAAAAGAAGTTTCAATTGAGGACATTCGAAAAGTTATTCTGCCTGCATTGCGACATAGATGTATTTTGAACTTTGAAGCAGAGGCGGAAGCCGTTTCTTGCGACGATATTTTGACGAGCTTAATCGAAACCTTACCAACAACAACTTGAGAATTAAAACATGTTTCAAATCGTAGCAACAATTTGCGTTCTGTTAACCCAAGCCGATGCACCACAAAAAGTGCAAAAGTTCACCCTTGACTTACATTATGCGCATCAATTTGATGCGTCAGTAAATAACGGTGGTGAAGTTGGCGTTACACAATTTGGTTTTGAATTACGATTTGATACACCAATATCTGACAGCGATGACCTAAAGTGGCACTTCCAATACCAACGTGACGATTGGGATTTTTCGGGCTCAACTGGCATGGGTCTTATTGATCCGTGGAGTTCAATCGAAACCATCGATGCATCTGCTACTTGGTTTCATGAGTACAACCAGAAAACACAGTGGTTTGTTGGCGGGATCATAAAGGCAAGTTACGAAGATTCAGCATCACATAGCACAGTGCTAGGTGGAACGGTTGGAGTAATCCATTCATACTCTTCAGACTTGACACTCGGCGTTGGAGTTGGCGTTCTTGATCAAGTTTTAGACGATGCTCGAGTGTTTCCTATCTTTGTTGTTGAATGGAAATTGTCGGATGATCTACGATTAACCAGTGATATTTCCACTCGTTTTGGAAGTCGTACAGGCTTGGAACTTGTTTGGACTCCGCGAAAAGACTGGACACTGGGCGCGGGTGTTTCCTATAGTTATAGTCGGTTTAAACTTGACAGTTCTGGCTTTGCACCAAATGGTGCAGGGGAAGCAAGCTCAGTTCCAATAACCTTTAGAGCAACGTATCACGCCTCTCCAACATTTGACGTAACAATATTCGCTGGCATTATGTACGGTGGGTCTCTCGAAATAACAAACCAAGCGAGTCTTCAAGTTCTTTCAGAAGATTATGACCCTGCCGGCGCTTTCGGCATCTTTGGAAATATTAAGTTCTAAGTATCGCTGTTATTTAACTGGATGTGTTGGGAATCGTTTTATATTATCCCACTCAGAAAGATCCACAACAATTGATGATGGTTGTATATTCCATGGAACACAGGGCAATGGCCCAGTTTCAATATGGCTTGAATCGCCATGTGTACGCAAAATAGAAAATGCAAAAGTTTCATTTTTAATCCATGCAACAGGAAGCTCAATTCGGGCCGTCCAACTTGTGCTCGATGTCGATTGAGACACGTTTGTATCTAGTGGTATATTTGAAGTGACTACGTCGCCTTGGGGCGGGATAAATAACTCTCCACCAGTACTTGGGTGGAAGAGAGTTATTCCCTCGATGCCAATGGTGTTTTCTTTTGGAAGACCATCGCACGTAATAAAGACTTCCCATTTTTTTTGAAGTTTCCGAAGTTGCACGGTCGTTTTATTCTTGTTCGAAACAATTACAGGTACTTGCGTGTGTATTGTTTGTAAATTCCAAACTGGATGTAGCGTTTGCAGTTGCACGCTTGGTGGAAGGGCTGTTATAGATTCTGGAACAATTGGTACAGATAGCGACCGGTTTCCAATCTGCATATCTAGCCATTGAATTTGCGAACCAATAGTAGTTGGACCAAATACAGAGAGGTCCATTGTATGAATCCTATGGTGCAATACTCGCGTAGTTGCTTTTGTTGGCAGTTCGGTGACAAGTGGAATGTCGTTTCCTTCTCTCCATTTCAGTGCGATAAAACCAATCTCATGCGTAGGGTTTGCGATAGCAAGTTCAATTTCATTTCCATATGCTTTTTCTAGCCAGTGCATATAAACTTGTTGTTCTGAACACCAATTCAATGCTCGCATTGCTAGTTGCCTTGAAGAAGCCTTTGAATCGAGAATAATTGAAAGCAGCCGTTGCAAAGAATCGGAGTGCGTGTTCCAACAAGCAAATGTATGTCCGTTGTCATTAGCTGTATTAGTAAGTAAATCTCTGCATTCGGCAGCAACGCCACGACTGCTTTTTGCCAATCTATCGAAACCGATTCTCCATAATTGCTCTCCTTGCAACGCAGCAAGTCGACTAACTTCGTTTGCCGATGGAAGCGGTGGTGGCAAAATTCCTTTGCGAGAGGCAATGAGTACCCACCTCCAATATTCAAGTGGTGTCCACTGCGGCATATCGTCAGCCAAAGCTACTAGCATTGTTTTTGAAGTGTCGATTTCAGTGAGGTCGAGTTTTGGAAGTTCGCTAGGAAGGTCCATCCAGACAGGATCAATCGCATCTCCACCAAAACGGATAATACCTTCGGTTTTGTTTTGAAGATCAACAAGCAGAACTGGGCCTGTAGAATTATCCTTTGGGTTGATGTTGGAAGTATCATCGCCGGGCAAAATGGGCCTAATGTTAAAAAGTGAGTTTGCCCAATTTGTGTTGTCGTTATTTAATTCAATCCATGCAACGTGCCCTTGCAAGATTTCGCCATCTTCCGTTGTTACGTCAATAACGGTGGGCCAATTATCGCCAAGTATTTCAGAAATTAACTGCACCATTAACACGCCATTTCGTGGAATAATTGGAGAAGAATAATTTGCAGCAATACTTTCAACAGGGACGGTTGAAGTGATCTGCGCAATGCTGATTACAACTGTCGAACAACAAAAACTCATGAAGAACTGGCTGCTTCATTTCGAGACTTTTTAATAATCGCAACAGTTTCTTCAACTGCAAGTTTTAAATTGTCGTTTGTTATGAAATATTCGTAAGCATTACTTTGTTTAGAAAGTTTTATTTCTTGTTGTGCTTCGCGGAACCTTCGTTGAATAGAATCGAGATCTTCCCGGCCTCTCGCCTCAAGGCGACGCAACAATTCTTCCTCGCTTGGTGGAAGAATAAAAATACGAATGGACTCTTTCATGTTGTCTCGAATTTGCATCCCGCCTTGAACATCAATGTCAAGTAGGATGACACGACCAGCACGTAAGACATCATCCACTTGGTTACGAAGCGTTCCGTATTTATGGCAACCAAATACTTCAGCATGTTCTAAAAAAGAATCATCATCGATTTTTTTTTGGAATTCTGCCTCTGTAATGAAAAAATAATCTGTCCCATCAATTTCTTTTTCGCTTTTAGGTCTTGTCGTTGCTGAAATGCTAAAGACAGCATCAAAGGCTTCTCGTACTCGATGGACGATTGTTGTCTTTCCAACCCCTGAAGGGCCTGAAATTACCACTAATAAACCTTGTTCTTGACCTGCCATATGGCGATTATATCGAATGCAAGCAATCTACAGAGCTTGCTTGGTTGTTGGTACAATAGACGGAATGTCTTTACCTAGAGTAGCCATTGTCGGAAGGCCAAATGTCGGCAAATCCAGTCTATTAAACCGCCTCGCAAGGCGGCGGGTATCTATTGTTGACCCAACTCCTGGGGTCACAAGAGATCGCGTGAGCGCGGTTATTGAAATTGATCCGCCATCTAGGACACCAAAGGGTACAGAATCTCGAATTGCTGAAATACACGATACGGGTGGATGGGGAGTGTATGTAGTCGACGGAAATCATATTGACGATGCCGGCAAAGACCTTCGAGATTTGACTGAGGACATTGAATTTCAAATTAAAGAGGCGATGCATAAGTCGGACATCATTATTTATGTCGTCGACGCGCAATCTGGCATAACCCACCTTGATGAAACGGTTGCAGAAATGTTACGCAAATCGGGTGCTGGCGATCGAATACTCGTAGTTGCAAACAAAGTAGATTCTCGTTCTTGGGAAGCACATGGTCATGAAGCAGCAGCGCTTGGTCTGGGTGAAGCAATTTGCATCTCGTCCACAAGCGGTCATGGGATACGATATTTCACCGATATTTTGTGGGGCCGTCTCGAAGGCTTAACCGGCGAACTCGCAGACGACCCAGATATGAAACTTGCAATTATTGGCAAACGTAATGCGGGGAAATCATCTTTGACAAATGCGTTGGCGGGAGAAAATCGCGTTATCGTTTCTGAAATAGCAGGGACGACTCGCGACTCTGTCGATGTGCAGTTTGAAATAGACGGAAAATCGTTTACGGCAATTGACACCGCTGGAGTTCGGAAGCAAAAAAGTTTTGCAGACGACATCGAATACTACGCCTATCGAAGAATGATTCAATCTATTCGACGTGCTGACGTTACGTTGTTGTTAATTGACGCAACGGACCGTATTTCGCAAGTGGATAAAAAACTGGCTATGGAATTGCAGAGGCAGTTTAAGCCAACGGTTATCGTTGTTAACAAATGGGATTTAGTAGATGATTCAGTTAGTCCAGAAGATTATCTAGATTATTTAACCAAAGAATTACGAGGTTTAGATTTTGCGCCAATTGTGTTCATTAGTGCGGCGGAAGGCAAGGGGATTGATGATGCTGTGACAATGGCATTTAACCTAAAAACACAATCTGAACATAGAGAAACAACTGGCAAACTAAATGCAGTTATTAAAAAGATTTTGCAAGACAGAGGTCCGTCTTCAAGACTTGGAACCATTGCAAAATTGCTGTATGTTTCTCAAATTGCGGTAAAACCGCCCACAATTGCAATGGTAGTAAATGAACCTTCAATGTTTGAAGGGCAGTACGAGCGGTATTTAATGAATAGACTTCGCGAAGAACTTCCCTTTAGCGAAATTCCAATTCGATTGTTATTCACAAAACGGAAACGAAAATCGTTACACGAACTAAAACATGGTCAAAAAGACGATACAATCTCAGAGCTATCGCGTTCAAACCCATCTTCTGGTCAGGCGGATGATGGAGCTATAAACCTTCCTGACGACATTGAAAACCAATAAGCAACGATTTTTCGGCTGCTTGTTGTAAAATAACGCGATAAAAATAGATTGATTCCTTATGTCAAACTCCACCCCAGGCTCTATGCAAATAGTTCCATTACCAGTATTTGAGGAAGATGCAGATCCATCCAGACGAGATGCATTAACACTTGAAGAACAATTCGATAAATTAGAAGCACCAGAAACCATTGTGGTTAAATTTGGCGCACTTAAGTTAATCGGTGAGTATAAACAAGCCGGTGGCATTAAAGCTGGATGCGGATCTAAACTTGTTGCAAGAACACACCGAGGCACCGAATTAGTAGAAATGTTGACAACAACATGTTCAAACTCTGGGTGTGGCAAATCTATCAGCCGAAAAGAAATGCTCGAGTACATCGAAAATTCAGGCGGAAAGGACTTTCCGTTTCATACTAATGGTCGAGTGATCAGAATTGCAACAACAGACGATTTAAATTCAATGGACATGCTCCGAAGTACGATTGATGAAAAAATCCGAAGTGCTCGGCAGTTAGTCGAAGAACATCGGCTCTCAATGAAAATTGTTGATGTTGAGCCAATTCTTGGGGAAGAACTTTTAACTTTTTATTATCTGAGTGAAGACAGGGTTGATTTTAGAAAGATAGTCTCTGACTTGGCATCAAAATATTCAACACGAATTGAAATGCGACAAGTTGGTACCCGCGACGAAGCGCGTTTAGTTGCAGACTATGAAAAATGCGGTCAACACTGCTGTTGCAAGGGTTTCTTGAAAGTGCTTTCTCCAGTTTCGATGCGCACTGCAAAACAACAAAAACAAACGTTAGACCCGAAAAAGATTTCAGGTCGCTGCGGTCGATTGATGTGTTGTCTTCGGTATGAAGACCAAACGTATCGTGAGTTGAAAAAAAACTTACCGCACAAGAAAACGCGAGTTGGCACAGCAGAAGGCCCCGGCATAGTTATCGATGGCAAAATTTTAACGCAGCTAGTTATGGTTGAGCTTGAGAATGACAGAAGAAGAATCGCTGTGCCGATTGAAGAATTACTCGATCCAGAGACATGCCCACGTCCTTGGGAAGAAGTTGTTGATCACAAAGAAGCTAAACCAAAAAATAATCGTAGAAAAAATCGTTCTAAAAATTCCAATAAGGACATGCCCAAGGATCAAAAACAAGACGAAAATGTTGAGGGTAATGCGGCCCCTTCGGCAACAAAGAAAAAGAGACGAAGACGAAGGCGTTCTCGCAAAAGAAACAAAAGCGAAAAGCCCGATAAGGCATAATGAATGACAACAAACGAAAGAAAATGTCAATCCGGAGTAATTGAAACATTGCAATCATTAATCGTTGCGTTTGTGCTTGCGATGGTTTTTCGAGGTTTTGTTGTAGAGGGTTTCGTTATTCCAACGGGTTCAATGGCACCGACGCTACTCGGTCAACATTTACTTAAACACAGCGATCAGACTGGGCAAGATTTTCCAGTTGGTTTTGATCCAAGGCGCTCTGTATCACCGGATAAATTTTCCGATCCTCTTCTTGGCAGGAATATTCCACTTTCCATGTCAGAAGCAAAAAAGTTAGAGCCAAGGGCAGGCGATCGAGTAGTTGTTCTTAAAACACTATTTCCATTTTTTGGACCAGAAAGATTTGACGTGGTCGTTTTTAAAAACCCAACGGATACGCAGGGCCTTTCGGCAAATTACATAAAGCGTCTTATTGGGCTTCCAGGAGAGACGCTATGGATCGCAGACGGAGATATTTTTGCAAAACGCGGGGATGATGCTTTTGTGATTCAGAGAAAACCAGAACATGTCCAACGAGCTCTCTGGATGCGAGTCTCAGATAGTGACGCAATACCAACAGACATGCTAGCGCTCTCACGGCCTTGGCGAGGTCCACCTTGGACAGGTAATCCGCAAAGTGCATGGAATTACGAAAATCGAATGTGGGTTTGCAATACTTCCGAGCCAAGTTCACTTGTTTGGGACCAAAATAAAATACACATCGACGATTGGTCATCCTACAACATGCTCATGCCGAAACAACGACAAAAGCCCGTTTCAGATATTCGAGTGTCGGCAACAATTACACCCGAGTCAGAAAAAATCACTGCAAGTTTTACACTTCAAGCGATTGGGCATCAATTTCAATGGCTATTATCAAACGATTCAAGTTCGTTAGTAGTTCGAACTTTGAGCGGCGAACTTGTTCAAAAAGTCGAATTTGATTGTACTTGTTTTGAAAACAATATACCAACCCGTGTTGAATTTTGGCATGCTGATCAAATGATGTCGTTATATATAGATGGCGAACGAATAGGTACGCTTCTTTATAATTTCAGTCCGGAAGAACGATTGCGTTTTGCAGCGAATGTTGTAGACAGTGTTCCAATTGAAGATATTGCAACAAGAAGTGGCAAGGATGCAAAACTGACCTTGCAATTTGATGGATCGCCGCTTGCAATTACTCGTTTGCAAGTTGATCGCGATTTGTATTATCGAAGTTCGCCTTTGCCTTCTATTGCAACGAAAAATCCAACAGCCAGCGGCAACGAATCTCTTGTTAAAGCAGGAACTCCAGCATTTGGAACATACCCAAAGTTGGCTGTTCTTGGAAAAGATCAGTTCATGATGGCGGGCGACAACAGCGCCTATTCTCTTGATGGCCGGTTATGGGGCAATCCTGATGAGTTTGTTGCAACTCAAATTGACGATGCGCCATTTGTAGTACATCGCAATTTACTGATCGGTAAAGCGTGGAGTGTGTATTGGCCAGCGGCACTTATTGACTTCGGTATACCGGTAATTCCAGACTTCGGACGAATCCGTTTTATTAGATAAGCCCTAATAAACGGTTGACTAACGGGATTAACCGGCACAGCCGGTACGCTTGGCCTGCTTTGTTGTGTAGAACAGCACAGCATAAGCCGACCTAATCTCTCATGGGATTACCTCAATGGCTAACACGCAGTCTTTCATCTCAACCAATCGCAGTGCATTTTGGCAGGGACATGGTTCGTATGATGCAGATAAAAGGCACGAAAGCGCGCTCATTACACAGTGCGGTTGAAGTACCAGCAATAGATAAAAATGCAATCGGAATCGCACTGAATTCTTTTAAAGGGAAACGTTGTGTTGCAAGTATCGGATGTGAAAGTGTGCTCGTACAACACATTAGAGTTCCGCTTGAAATCGAAGACCTAGAATTACGAGAACGACTCGTGAAACACGATCTTCGTTGGGGCGATTCTGAAATACGTAAATTGTGCATAACGACTACCGGTGATTCTGGAAACCCAAAACAAGAAATACTTTGTGTTGGGATTGAGCGGGAAGTTGTACGACAGGCATTTGATGCTATTGAGTCTGCAGGAGGCGAAGTGGTTTCCGTAACAGTTCCACTGTATGCATCTCTGCGCGCATTCGATAGTTTGTATCGTAGAGACGGCGACGAAAAAATTACTTCACTTCTCATCGATATGGACGAAGCATCCTCGATCGTAATGATTGCTCACGGTGCGAATTGCGTTTTTGCGCACCATCTTGATACTCAAATAAAAGCAGAAACGCACGAAGCAAAATGGGAAGCGACTCCTTCGCTTACTCCAATTACATTGCTTAACAACGAAAGCGAACGTCGCAATGAAAACGAACCGCGCGGATTGCAAGGAATGCAAGCTAGTGGTGGTTCTATCGAAAAACTTCTTGAATGTGAAATTGCAAGTTGCTTGCGACATCATGATGCGTTATTTCCTAATCGCGCAGTGGACCGCATTATTTTTACTGGCGTCGGAGCAGGCAATACCGATAGTTGTGCAGCAATTGCTTCAAGTCTAGGAATCGCAGGTTTCATTGCCGACCCTTCAGCATGGATAGAGGGTGCAGAAGATTATGCAGCAGGTCCAGCGTGGACAACAGTTGCTGGCATTTGTATGCGTTACTCGGAGAAAGCAGCATGAAGCACCCATTTGATGATTTTATTCCACACGAATGGCAAGCGCAACGAGCGGACAAGCGCGTTATTCGCATTGGCATTTTATTAGTTGCAGTTGTATCAATTGCAACAGCTGCAGCTTTTGCTACAACCTTAACTGGCTGGAGAGGCATTCTAAAAGATCGCGAAAGCGTCGCGTCTCGTTGGGATGATGCCAAGGGCCGAGTAAGTGCATATGTTAGAGTTCAGAAAGAAATAGAAGATGCAATTGATGAGACAGATGAAATCAAATATTTAGCAAACTGCATTCCTCGCTCGCTTTTGTTGTGGCAGCTTACTCAAAATTTACCAACGGGCAGTCGTCTTGATGATTTGCGTGTAGAAACAAGAAAGCGAACTGGCGAAAATGAAGAAGTCATTTTCTCTGAAAAAGTCATGGTTCTTGGCGTTGCTCCGAATGATTCAAGCATCTCTTCTTATATAGATCAATTAGCATCATCGCCACATTTCATAAATGTTTCGTTGCTGTATGCACAACTTGATGCAGATGGACATAGTCGCAATTTCTCAATTCAAATGGAAGTTGGCGAAAAGAAACAAGTAGCAATGGAGAGTTTAGAATGAATGTCCCAACTCGATATTTGGCTTTAGTTATGTTGCTTATTGCAGTACCGGTTTCAGCTTGGGCGATTGCATATCGACCGATGAATAATGCAATGCACGGGGCAGCGAATGAAATTAAAGACCGCACAAATAAATTAATTAATTATGATGAAGTGAATTCGCAATATAGAAAAATGAAAAATCTTTCAAAGTCTCTTTCCATTGCAAACAACAAAGCATTTGGTCGAATTCCTACCTCCCACAATGCTGAGCAGTGGCTCGAATCGGCTTCTGAAGCGGCACTTGATTTTGGTCTCATAGTAAAGTCTGTCACAACAGCGGGTGAGCGCGAAGAAGGTAGATATAAAATTCTCCCAGTCGACTTTAATGTAAGCGGTAAATTTTTAAGTGTTTATAAATTAGTCCAACACCTAGAACAAATGCAACGGTTGACAAGAATCGATCGTATTTCAATTCGCAGGGTTGATGACGAAAATGTTGAAGCGCGAATTGTTGTAAACCTCGCATTTGGAGTCGGCGAAGAAAAATGATAAAACTATTTGAACGTCTAATTCAAGAATACGAAGCAGCCACAGTATTTGTTGGCGCGGCAACAATCGTTGTAATTATCGAACTTTCAATGATGCGAGTGTTAGTTCCAGCCCCGGCATCTGCGGACAATTACGATGCGGGCGTTTTGATGGAGCAAGTGTATAGTGAAGATTCCGTGAATCAGACAGCATCAAAATTAATTCAGTGGACAAATAAGTCAGAATTATTTATTACTCAACAGTCAGTAACTCCAATGGCATGGCAAAAAGAGTTACAAAGTTCGTATGTATTTGGATTTGAGAAAGACAAACAAACACAGTTAATCGCTGAAGATACGACATTGCAAAATAATATTGCTGAAGTTAATTATGCAGTGTCTCAATTGCAATTGCAATCAGTAATGACTGGTAGCAATCCGCTGGCGAATATCAATGGCGAAATTTACCGCATTGGTGATGACGTCCCAATACGGGGCGGTGAGATTGTAGTGTTAATTAAAGAATTAGGAAATGACTTCGCAATCATCGAATTGGCTGGCTGTAAAGAAATGCAGCGAACAATTTATATTTCGCGGGATATGCGAATTGCAAACGGAGAATGAATTCTATGAAACCACTTGACTCTATAAAAATACAACCGGTTGAATCTCACTCAAAAAAATTGGTAAATCTTTTAGTAGAGAGAGGATGCCTAGATGAGGATGGGCAACAATTTGTTGCTCGACTTCAACGCCAATCTCGAAATCGTTCAATCGACACCCTTTTAATGGATGCAGGTATTGACGAAGTAACAGTTCAACATGCAATTGCCGATATTTCGAATCTTTTCTTTTCAAAAATTAGCATGGAGAACCTCGTTCCAGAGTTGCTAGAACGATTGGGTTTGGGATGGTGCAAGGAGCACACCGTGTTGCCGATTTGCATAGAAGGCAACAGGTACATCGCATCAACATCTGTTGACGAGTTGTTTTTGACGAATGATGTACGGCTGGAGATAGGCCAAAATGTTGGACAGATGTTGGCAACTAAAAGTGAAATACTTAGCATTATTGAGCAACTTGATAAAGATATGTATAGCGAACAAGATGACCCGGTTGATCAACAAGATGAGTTATATTCAGATGCTATAGAAGAAACAAATGGAGTAATTGATTTAGAAGAAGCGGCCTCAGATGAAGGATCATCTCCTGTTGTTCGCTTAGTTGGTGAAATGATTACACGAGCAGTTCGAGAGGATGCATCAGACGTTCATTTTGAATCGGGCGATGATGTATCACGTATGCGTTTTCGAATCGACGGTGTGTTGCATGAATTAATGCAATCGCCAAAAAGTTTACACGGGCCAGTTGTCAGCCGAATAAAAATATTGGCTAATCTTGATATCGCAGAACGCCGTCTTCCACAGGATGGCAGAATTAGAGCGACTGTTCTTGGCCGTCCGATTGACTTGCGTGTTTCAACTGTTCCAACTCCAAAAGGCGAGAAAGTAGTTATGCGATTGCTTGATGATCGTAACATCCGCATTGGTTTAGATGAACTTGGCTTTCATCCTGAAGCGTTAGAATCATGGAAAAACGAAATTGCCTCACCGCACGGAATTATTCTTGTCACGGGTCCAACTGGTTGTGGTAAAACAACCACGCTGTATTCATCCCTTCAACAGATGGACCGTAAGCGATTAAATATTTCAACGGTTGAGGATCCTGTTGAGTACGAGCTCTCGGGTATTACACAGATACAAGTACATGACAAAATAGATATGACTTTTTCACGTACACTTCGTGCTCTTTTAAGACAAGACCCTGATGTGATTTTGCTTGGTGAAATTCGCGATATGGAAACTGCAAGCGTTGCAATTCAAGCAGCGATGACAGGCCACCTTGTGCTTTCTACACTGCATACAAACGATGCTCCAAGTTCATTGACACGTTTGATTAATATTGGCATTGAACCATTCCTTGTTGCCTCTGCAGTAAACGGGGTTCTTGCACAGCGGCTTGCTCGGCGTGTTTGCCCAAAGTGTGTAACGATGCGTGCGCCAACCGAAAAAGAATCCAAACTTATAGCTGGTTACGAATGTGAACTAGTTCCGCACGCAGTTGGTTGCTCAGCTTGTCGAGGCAGTGGTTATTCTGGTCGTCTTGGTGTGTATGAGTTACTAACCATGGACGATGAATTGCGCGATGCGATTGCGAGTAATCCAACAATAACTTCGTTTAGAAATCTCGCCATAAAACGAGGCATGAAAAATTTACGTCATGATGGATTCGCAAAAGTTGTTGATGGCTTGACTACCTTCGATGAAATACTACGACTGACTGCATGATTTAGAAAAACGGTGCAATCAAAAGCACACAAAAACAAATAGCGGCAATCCCAGATTTTCCAAGAATGCCTAGCACTCTTCCTATTGCTGCACCTGTTGCAGACTTCGCAAGACTGCCCGCGCTTGCCGGTTCTTTGTGCAATAGTTCGCCAACAAGGGCACCGCCAAATGCACCAAGCACGGCTCCAATGAGCGTGCCAATCAAGGGTATAGGAATTGTAAAGGTCGCAATGAACGCACCAATCATACTTCCTAAAATGGCGCCAACCATGCCACGTTTTGTGCCGCCTCCCGCTTTTGCACCAAGACCAGCGGCAGCTGTTTCTAAAATTTCACCACAGACGGCAAGACCAAACGCAATTCCAATGGCGGACCAACTCCAAATTAAATTGTCACTCCAAAGAGGGTTGCATAACATAACCACTAGCGATCCTGCGACCATCAACCACGTGCCAGGCAAACCAACAAGGGTAATTAGCACGCAGATTGATGCGTACAAAACAAAAATTACTAGTATTACTATAGAAATCCAATCCATTACGTTCTCACTTGCTTATTGGGATACTCTCTGCAATCATGTTGGGCATGGTACTAGCAACAATACTTCCATGTATAGTAAGTTGTTGTTTTGTCGAGCCTCCAAACGCTGCAGATGCGTGGCGGGATTTTTTTGTCGAGTTTAGCAACTATGATTTTCCATCTATAGAACATGAAGATGGTTTTGAGATGTTGTATTACGAAAACGAAGAGTGGAGCGACGCATCGCACGCGATTCGAGTGCAACTGACCCCGCTTATTGAGAGGGCTCGCTCCATTGCTTCGAGTGAACAGTGTGATTGGCAACTCGAATACTCTCAAGGTCTCGACCTACTTGTGCCACACTTTGGGCATTTGCGTGAAGTGCAAAAAATGCTTCATTATTCAATGCGTGGCGAATTGGATCTTGGGAATACTTCAGCTGCATTGACAGAAATGAATGCCATGATTGGAATTACACAACATAGTGCAGAATCTGATTTGCTTATTGGTTCCTTAGTCGCTCATTCCAGTTTCAAATTAGCAACATCCGACACGACTGTTATTGATTCAGCCACTGAAGCGGAATACGTAGAAACTGTTCTTGCTTCCGTAAATAATTTTGAAGATTTCGACCCATTTGGGGCTCGAGAGAATATTTCAAATGAAAAAAATATAATACTCAATTGGCTGAACAAAACGGATAGCCCAGATTTTGCTATCTTCCAATCCATCACAGGCCAGCCAATTGATACAACGAGTTTAGATATGGATGTAGAAATTGAACGATATTCGTATGCGATTGGAGAAATGGAAAAGATTTTTCAAATAAAAGACAAGGACGTAGCACTTGCAGCTGCAGATCAATTAGACAAGGAACTGCAAGATGGGAAGTTGGGATTTTTGGCAACGGCTCTGTGTCCCACCGCAAAGAACCTGCTGAAAAACACATTTGCAGGCGAAAAACTAGTTACTGATTTTAAAAAGGTACTTCGAACCAAAATAGATATGCTTCGTAACCCAAATTCAGCAACGTATTTTTTAAAAGCCGTGTGTGCATACAACGCTCTTGATGCAGTAGAAAGAAAGAAAGCAATTGCCGAAGGCAATTTTACAGTAGTTGAAGAACCACTTCGATTGTTCGCCAAAGCATGCTCGATGCCAGTAACACAAATTACGCTTGCTGAAACACCAGCAACCCCAGGGTGGATTGCACCTCTTTATTCGCTCGCCCTTGATTGTGCCGCTCGTGGGACACTAGAAGATAGCGCAACGCTTGCTGAGTTCATCGGGCACATGAGCATGCAATCTCGTTTTGCATCGTCCATTATTGCAGGTAAATTATTTTCTATGCTCAAATGGCACGAAATTTCAATTGCTATAGAAAAAATTCCGATTGCGGATGCGTTTGGTCTTCATGGAAGTGCTCGAAGTGACCGAGAACGACTAAAAAAGTATTTTGAGATAGATGAAAAGTGGGATCCATCAAAAGCAAATGTGCTCGCGATGACATTAACTATTGCGAAAGAGATCAGCGCTCCTGACGAAAACCCTTCTGCGTGGAGGACACTCGTTGATGCTCTTGGAATTCCAGATGATGACATAGTTATTGAGGCAGTGCTTGAAGAATGGATACCAAAATCCCTACCAGACTTCGAATTGAAACAGGAGCAAGCGTTTAACGAAATGCTAAAGGAATTCAAAACAAAACTCGCAAGATCAGTTAAATCTATTCGCTCCAAAGGGCGTGAATAGAATCACTGACTGCCTTGCTAAGGTTTCTCAGTGCAAGTTCGACATCCCATTGTTGCGAGTCGCGGTCGCCAGTTGTATTTGAAATTGCACGAATTTCAATAGCAGATGCACCAACTCTTTTCGCGGCGTGTACAACGGCGGCACCTTCCATTGCTTCACAAACGCAACCAGTTCTCGCTTCGATACATTCTGCTTGTTTGTTCGTACCACTGCAAGTCGCTACTGTTGCAATCGGTGCCACGGTTCCGATGTTTGACAATCGTTTTAACATCCAATCATCAACAGGCACTTCATTGCCTTTAAAGTCACCTAGGGAAAAGCCCATCTCTTCCATATTTTGAAAACCACTTGGTGTTTCCAGACCCTCTTCAGCGTAGACACATTTATTTGCAACAACAATATCGCCCAGTTGCACGCCGCCATTTGGAAGTGCGCCAGCAATGCCTGCGCTTATAATCCATTGAAAAGGACCGTCCGCCATAATTGCAGCAGTTGTTGCCACCGCCGCGTTTGTTCTTCCTATTCCACCCGCAACAACAAACGTGCCACTAGGGTTTCCGATTGCGTCTGCTTCTTCCTTCACAGCAGTGATGATGAGGATTCTGCGTGCCATTTTATTTTTTAATGTGTGAAATAATATCGCAGAGCGCAATTTCAGTTTGGTCGCCAGAATCCATGTCTTTGATAACCACATTGCCTTGTTCAAGTTCTTCGCCAAGAATGACAGCGAATCGTGTGTTCGTTTTAGCGGCCTCTGTTAGCAACTTGCCAACATTTCGAGTTGCGCGGTACGTCATTCTTGCGTGCAATCCAGCTTGACGAAGAGTCGTGATAGTCGGCGCAAGTTGTTTATCCGCATCGCCACCTGCGCTGATCACAAAAACGTCTGGTCGTGGCAGGAATTCACTGCCATCTCCGAGTAATCCTTTGTCGCGTAAGACGAGCGAAAGGACGACGTCGCCCATCCCAAAACCTACGGCGGGCATTGATGGTCCGCCAAACATTTCAATAAGTTTGTCGTATCTTCCACCGCCGGCGATTGCTCGTTCGTCACCAGAAGATTCGTGAATTTCAAAAACGATGCCTGTGTAATACGCTAGGCCTCTAACAATGTTGAAGTCAAATTTGCACCACTCTGAAATTCCCCAAGCAATTAATTCTTCTTGTAAAGAAGTTAACTCTTCGTGGTCTACAACAGTTTCGCCATCAAATTGCGTAAAGGAAGCAAGGTCGAAGCCGTTCTCTTTAATTTTCGCCAAAAAGACATCGGGCGCCATTTTTTCACGTTTATCAAGCAACGTTAATGCGATTTGCATTTTGTCGGCGCTAACGCCGCTTTTCTCCAACATGCTTACAACAACATCACGATGGCTTATTCGTACTACAACGTCGTTTTGTGTTAACCCAAGATTTGCCAGCGCTCGTATTGCAGTTGCAATTACTTCTGCATCCGCAGAGGGATTATCAACACCGAGAAGGTCAACATTCCACTGTTTAAATTCACGAAGGCGGCCTCGTTGTGGCCTCTCAGCTCGGAAGTGGCTGGGAATGCCAAACCATTTTGTTGGAAGTGTGAGTGAACGTCCTTTTGCTGCAGCCATTCTTGCGAGCGTAGGGGTAAACTCTGGTCGAAGAGCATAATCAATATCACCACCTGCTCGTTTGAAACTGAAAAGTTCGTTTACAATTCCGTCGCCGCTTTTGACAGTGTATAAATTTAAATGTTCAAAAGTTGGACCCTCAATTTCATCGAAGCCCGCGTTGATGGATGCGTTTCGCCAAGCTGCTTCAACATGTTGAAGCGCAGCTAAATCAGGAGGAAAAAAATCTCTCGTACCTTTTGGTGATTGGTATGCCATATTTACCACTCAGGCCCGCCACCATAGCGACCAAATACATCGGCCATTGCCTGCACCATTTCGCCAAGTGTGCACCGCGCTAGTGACGCTTCAACCAAACTGGTCATTACGTTTTGATCGCTGCGAGCAGTTTCACGAATGGTGTCAAGTGCCGCCATCGCAGCATCATCATCTCTCGATTTCATGAAATCGTTGAGACGTTCGCACTGATTAGTTTCAACCGAGTGTGGAATTTGCAGCAGGTTTACTTGTTCGTCGTCATTTCCATCAGGGTATGCATTCACACCAACAACGATTCGGTCGCCGGCTTCCATTTCTTGTCCAAACCGATACGATGCTTCTGCAATCGAACGCCTGAAATATCCCTTATGGATTCCTTGCACAACGCCACCAAGGTCATCTATCTCTGCCATAAGTTTGTTTGCATCGGATTCCATTTGGTCAGTGAGTGACTCGACAAAATAACTTCCTGCAAGTGGATCTACTGTTCGGTGAATACCAGTTTCATGCGCAAGAATTTGTTGAGTACGAAGTGCAACTCGAACAGCAGTTTCAGTTGGAAGACCAAGCGTTTCATCCATTGAATCAGTATGTAAACTCTGGCAACCTCCAAGAACTCCAGCCATTGCTTGGTAAGCAACGCGGACGATATTATTGAGAGGTTGTTGTTCAGTTAACGAACATCCAGCGGTTTGAACATGAGTTCGCATTAGCCATGAACGTTCATTTTTTGAACTAAATCGGTCACGCATAGCGTGCGCCCAAATTCTTCTTGCGGCACGAAGTTTGCAAATTTCTTCAAAGAATTCATTGTGGCTGTTGAAGAAGAATGAAAGTCGAGGAGCAAATGTGTCTACATCAAGACCACGCTTCATGCACGCTTCAACATATTCCATCCCATCACGAAGTGTAAATGCTAATTCCTGCGTTGCAGTCGAACCCGCTTCACGGATGTGGTAACCACTAATGGAAACACTATTCCATTTTTTTGTATTATTTGTTGCAAATTCAATCGTGTCGACGACTAGTTTTACAGAAGCTTCTGGTGGATAGATGAACTCGTTTTGGCTGTGAAATTCTTTGAGAATATCGTTTTGCAATGTTCCGCCTAGCGAGTTCCAATCGATGTCACGCTCTGTTGCCATTGCAAGATACATCGCCCAAATGACACAAGCCGGACCGTTGATTGTTTGGCTGACTGTTACTTTGTCGATCGGGATGTCTGCGTATAAACGGTGCATATCGTCAATGGTGTCAATCGCAACACCGCAACGGCCAACTTCACCAGCTGACAAGGGGTCGGTACTATCTCGCCCCATGAGTGTAGGAAGGTCAAAAGCAGTTGAAAGGCCTGTGTTTGTTTTTCCACCTTTTGCATTTTCAAGTAAATATTTGAAACGGCGATTGGTGTCTTCGGCTGAACCAAATCCAGCAAACTGGCGCATAGTCCAGAGACGCGACCGATACATGGTTTCATGGACACCTCTGGTGTACGGGAATTGCCCTGGTAGGCCGATATTTGGGTCAATATCGCCATTTTTAGGGTTGTAGATGGGGTCAATGATGTATCCAGAAAGCGATACAGCATCTGCGTCATGTTTTTGCACCGTGGTCATTGCCTCATTGTAACCAACTAGCCACCATCAGTCATCACGCTCTGTGTGCTTTGGGAAAGTCCCAAATGGAATTACGGGTCGTATCCGTTAGAAGGGTTTGAGTTATCCATTTTACCGCCCTCTGCAGTCCACCAATCTGGTTGATCGTTTACTTCATCAACCCGCAAAGGCCGATCGGCGATTGGGTTTGCATATTCGCTGGAATCGCGCATTGTGACATCGATTCGGCGGGACCATCTGTTGGGTACGGTCATTGAATTAGAAAGTGGGCCGTATGTCACATCGTCAGAAAATACTTCCCAGGACATCAAATCAGGGGTTAATACCGTATTATCGCCGGAATCCGTCACGAAATCGATAACGAGTTTCTTGCCAACTGGTATTTCCATGACGAACAAGCGCTCGCCACTTCGAGTGTCGATTAAAGTGACCGTTTTTGGAAATTCCTCAGACGATTGGTAGGTCGCCGCGCTATCTGGGCCATTGGTAAATGGATTTCCACCTGGCGTGTACATTTGGCAACTTGGTAGAAAACCGGCAATCGCGATTAATATTGTGCTTTTGATATGTTGCATAGTTGTCATGGTACATCGGCATTTCGATTCAGGGGAGTACAATACTCAAATGGATATTAGAGTTGGACACGGATATGACCTGCACCGATTAGGCACGCCAACCGATGGAGGCAAAAAGATGGTTATAGGAGGCGTATTGTTTGATTGTTCGGTTGGACCAATCGCACACAGTGATGGCGATGCAGTAATGCACGCGGTTACAGACGCAATCCTTTCAGCAATTGGCGCACCAGATTTAGGCACATTATTCCCAAATACTATTTCTGAAAATGAAAATAGAAACTCAGCTGAATTTTTAAACGAAGCGGTCATGCGATCAATTGAAAGCGGGTGGGTAATCGGAAACATCGATATCACCGTTATTTGCGACGCGACAAAAATTTCTCCGTTTAGAGAGCAAATTTGCGCAACCCTTCAATCACTAATCGGTGCACCTGTAAATATCAAAGGAAAAACATTCGAAGGCACAAGCAAAGAGGGTGCAATCGAAGTGCACGCTGTTGCGTTAGTACAAAGAGGAAAGCACGAATGAAAGCACTTTGGCAAAATGCAGCAGCGTTTGCGGCGCAAGCACACCGCAACCAAACCCGTCACGATAAGCGACCATATGTTTCACATTGTTTTAGGGTTGCGATGACAGCGAGTATTGTTTTTGGTTTTGATGATCCAGAAATAATTGCTGGTGCTCTATTGCACGACACAATTGAAGATTGCGATGTTGATTACGATGAAATCTTAGAAGAGTTTGGACGAAACGTTGCAAATTATGTTGCAGCGATGACCAAGGACATGCGGCTCGAAGAAGAAGAAAGAGAAACGAAGTATGACATGCAACTCGCCGATGGTCCATGGCAGGGTAGGCTCATCAAACTTGCGGATGTCTTTGATAATCTAACAGACACTCTTCCTAAAAAACGAAAAAAGTTTATGGAAAAAGTTGATCGAATTCTTTTTCTCACCGAAAATGATGAACAATTACAAGATGCTCGCGAACAACTTCGCGGGTTAATGCACGAGATGACATCGTGTTAATTCAATTCGCAATTGGTTTTTTGCTTGCGCTTGTTTCATCATGTATTCCTGCGCAATCTAATTCTGTTGATAAAATCCTCGACAACATTGAAAAAGCAGATGTCACTTCACTGACTGCAAAGATTTCTTACATAAGAACAGATCCTATATTAAACCGACGGGAAATTAGAACTGGTAGAGTATTGTTTCGTAAAACTGATTCTAATACTCGCGAAGCAGCAATTTTGTTTGACACACTAATTATTGGGCGAAGGCGTGAAGAAAAACTAAAGCACTACATCTTTTCAGGCAGATGGATGGCAGAGGTTGATCACGACAATAAACAATTCATCAAACGAGAACTTGTCGCGCCTGGTTCTGAAAATATTGATCCATTTGAACTTGGAAACGGGCCAATCCCCTTACCCATAGGACAAACAAAAGAGTCTGTTCTTTCAAAATTTACAGTGACGCGGATTGCTAAACCAAGTGAGGGCTCATTGTCAAAATTAGATGATGCTATTGTCGGTTTGCACCTTGTTCCTAAAACGGAGGGTGAATGGGAATACATCGATTTGTATTACGACCCATCCAATTGGTTGCCAGTAGCAGTACGCACGGTTGAGGACGACGGGACGAAACGAGTTAGCCGCCTTAGTGATGTGCATGTTGATGCGTTAAGTGATGACGACAAAAAATTATTAAACATTGAAACGCCAAATCCAAAAGAGTGGTCAATTGATATACGTCCTTGGTCAGAGGATTAATCGGTTTCGGTAGTAACTAGCCAACCATAAAACAGGAAGTACATTACGAAACTCTGCTAAGAATTCTGTTGGCAATTCTTGGGAATGCGCCAAAGCTTGTGCTTAACAGTCGCATCGTTACGCTTGTCCAAACCTCAGTCTTTGGTTTTTGTAAACAACGCACGACTGCGTTAGCTACTTTATCGGGCGATTGCATTAACCACGACGGGGTTTGAGTAGCAAAGTCAGACGTTTTTTTGCCACTTCGTTGTGCGCTTTCGTCGAAGAATTCTGTTTTTGTACCTATCGGGTGGACAGTGCTTACGTAAATGCCGTCACCCTTAACTTCCATTCGAAACGATTTTGCGATTGCTTCAAGTGCCGATTTACTTGCGCTATACGCACCGTGGCTTGGCGTCGCAAATTTTGAAAGGCAACTCGTGCAAAAAATGATATGCCCACTTTTGATCTTCACCATTTGATTTGCGGCAAGCGATGCAAGTTCAATTGCAGAAAATAGATTTAATTCAAACAAGTGTTTGACTTGGTCTGGCTTGTAATCAAGCATTTTTTGATCAAGACCGTGACCAGCATTGGCAAAGAGTGCGTACACATCACCAGTTTCCTCAAGAAGGTGTTGGTTAAAGCCTTGCTCGGTAACATCTCCGACAATATACGTACACATTTCGCCAAGGTCCGTCGCAAGATTTTTCAACCGATCTTCTCTTCGCGCAGAGATAATGCATTTCATTCCAGCATTAACACACGCATGCGCTGTTGCAGCGCCGATGCCACTGCTTGCGCCTGTTATTAGAATCGACTTCCCCTCAAGGGAAACTTTCATGTTTGTAAAACGCCGGTTTTATATTCTTTTGCAATTTCAAAAGTAGATGCGATTGACAGAGCATGGATTAATTCTTCTCGTGTGTCATCTGGATTAATCATTCTGTCTACCCAGCCTCTTGCTGCACCGTAAAAAATATCTTGCTGTTCGTTGTAACTAGCACTAATTGCATCTAGTAATTGTTTGCTTTCTTTTGGGTCAACTTCTTCGCCGCGACGCTTTCTTGCCGCAAGATCAATTTGCAATAGCGTATTCGCAGCGGCGGAACCGCCCATGACTGCGTATTTTGCATTTGGCCAAGCAATTGTTAAGAACGGGTCGAAAGCGCGGCCACACATTGCATAATGTCCAGCACCGTAACTGCTACCAACAATTAAACTAATTTTTGGAACGATGCAATTACTCATCGCGTTGACCATTTTTGCGCCGGAACGAATGATGCCCGCTTGTTCACTGTCACGACCAACCATAAATCCAGTTGTATCATTTACAAAAATGATCGGGATTCTTTTTTGATTGCAATCCATGATAAAACGCGCTGCTTTGTCTGCTGCTTCAGTGTAAATAACTGCAGGCATGTTTGCAGAAGTAGATGGACCCGCCTTGCCGCCGGGCATTTTCTTTTGCGTCATGCACCGCTGGTTTGCAACAACACCGCAAGGCCAACCACCGATGCGTGTGTACGCACATACCATTGACTGACCATATTCTGATTTGTATTCGTTGTAACTTTCATCATCGACAATGCAAGACAAAAGTTCATTCATATTATATTGTTCGTGAGTATCGCATCGGAAAATCGAATCGATATCTGTAGCTTTCTTCGCTGGCGCAACAACCTCATAGGGCGGCTCTGCAACTGGCAGTATGGACATGTCGCTGTGCATGAGCGCTTGGAGCCGCTTGATACACGCCTCATCATCTGCTTCTAAAAAATCAATAGTCCCGGAAATTTCCGCATGCATTTCTGCGCCGCCAAGTTCTTCATTGCCAACTTCTTGACCGATGGCCGCTTTGACAAGTGCCGGTCCCGCAAGGTAAAGCCCACTCCCCTCTGTCATTAAGAGTGTGTCGCAAAGTACTGGCAAGTACCCACCACCCGCAACGCAGTTTCCCATTATGGCAGCGATTTGAGAAATGCCTTTTGCAGAAAATACTGCGTTGTTTCTGAATATTCTTCCAAAGTCATCTGTGTCTGGAAAGACATCTTCTTGCAGTGGGAGAAAAACACCTGCAGAGTCTACAAGATACAAAAGTGGAAGTCGTGCACGTTCGGCGATTGTTTGTGCTCGAATAATTTTCTTGCAAGTCATTGGGAAAAATGCGCCAGCCTTTACTGTTGCATCGTTGGCAATAATCATGCATTGTTTTCCACCAACATGCGCAATCGTTGTTACAACTCCTGCTGATGGTGCACCACCATATTCTTGGTACATGTTGTGCGCATATAAAAGACCGCATTCAAATTGTGGCGAGCCTTTATCAGCGAGTTTTTCAATTCGTTCGCGGGCGGTTAATCGACCATGACGATGCTGTCGTTCTATGCCCCTGTCGCCACCACCAAGTTTAATTTGCTCTGTTACTTCGAGAAGTGTTTGCGCTGCTTGTTTCAATTGGGAGAGTTCAGTCATGCTGTGCAGGATATCAGAGTCAAGAAAAAAACTCGGCGGTTACTTGAAGTAACCGCCGAGCAATAGTCCTATAGCAGACAAATTGGGCATTGAACTTGAAATTATTCCAAGCCCGGTTCGTCTTCCGCTTCAAGATGTTGCATTTCTTCCCAATCTTCGAGTGAAATTAGGATTTCACGGGCAACTGACCCTTTGTGCTCACCGACAATGCCAGCAACAGCCATTTGATCAACGAGGCGTGACGCTCTTCCGTATCCAATTCCCATGCGCCTTTGAAGTAGCGACACAGAACCTCTGCCAGATTCAATCATGATTCGTACCCCGTCATCAAACAAATCATCTCGTTCCTGTACATCGCCAGAAGCATCTACATTTAAGCTACCTCCAGGTTTAATCTGAACTAAGCTTCGTTCAAAGTTAGGCGCAGCAACTTCTTTCAAATGTTTAACAACAGAGCGAATTTCTTTTGGAGAAACAAATGTTCCTTGTGAACGGTTTGCAGTTGTTGATCCGGGCGAGATGTAAAGCATGTCACCGTTACCAAGAAGTAATTCAGCACCTTTTGTGTCCAAAACAATACGGCTGTCCATCCCACTACTAACTTTGAAGGCAACACGGCAAGGCATATTTGATTTAATCAGACCGGTGACAACTTTTGCCTCAGGACGTTGGGTCGCGAGGATTAAGTGAATGCCAACCGCTCTAGCTTTTTGAGCAATTCGCACGATTGATTGCTCAACATCTTTTGCAGTCATCATTAAGTCTGCAAGTTCATCAATGATGAAAACAATATATGGAAGTTTAACTGGGATGCGCGCCTTTTCCTCTTCGGATTGCGGGTCGAAAATGTTGTAAATTTCATCTTCTGTTAATTCGTTGAACCCAACTAAATCACGCACGCCAAGTTTGCGGAATATTTGGTATCGTTCTTCCATTCTTGCAACCGCCCACTCAAGAATGGCAGCGGCACGGCTCATTTCAGTTACAACTGGGCAAGCAAGGTGAGGAATATCCGAGAACTGACTAAGTTCAACCATCTTCGGGTCGACCAAAATAAGTTTAAGTTCATCAGGTCGTTTGGTGTACATCCAACCCGCAATAATCGAATTGATACAAACGCTTTTGCCAGAGCCAGTTGTCCCTGCAACAAGCATATGTGGCATTTTTGTTAAATCCTCGACCATCGGTTCGCCAGAAGCATCCTTGCCAAGAAACATCGGTAGTTTCATTTTGTCAGTTTTTTTACTGCTCATCAATTCTTTAATGCACACAGTTTCACGTTCGAGATTTGGAACTTCAATGCCGACGGTTTTTCGACCTGCAGTGTTAGGAACGATGCGAATGTTTGGAGCGCCTAAACTTCGCGCAATATCACTTGCTACTCCGTTGATGCTTGAAACTTTTGTTCCAGGCGCAAGTTCAATGGAATACAGGGTGATGGTCGGTCCAGCTTCAATGCCCGCCACCTCGCCATCGATGCCATACATTTGTAATGTTTCTTCAAGTTCAACCGCTTGTTGGCGAACTAGTTCTTCTATTGAATCACCAAAACTTTCTTTTGGATCTTCAAGTAAATCTAGGGATGGAAATATATACCCTGCGAAATTATCTGGCCGTTGAATGTCAGAATCTTTTGCAGTTTTTCCATTAGAAGCAACACGCACTGGAAGCTTCGCCATTTTCTTCTTCAGTTCGGTTGCAGTTAATCGTTTCCGAGGTTCTTCTTCTTCATCATCTTCGTATTCATCATCTTCGTATTCATCATCTTCGTATTCATCTTCTGCAATTCCTTCTTCCCACTCTTCTTCTACTTCTTCACCTTGTTCAAGAACGGCGCCGCGTTCGAATCGAATGAATGGCAATGTAGGAACTGTAAATTTTGGTGTGCGTATTTTTGTTGTTCGTAAAAGTGCATTCCAGATGAAATGTGGAATTGCGAATGCTATTTTTTCTGCACCAACAACAAGGCCTATGGAAAATGCACCAAAGACAATGATGAAAGCACCAAAGTTGCTAAAGGACGCAGTCAATTGTGTCACAATAGTTTTTGCAATCAGCCCCGCTTTTGCTCCTGCAAGCGACCCGATATTTGGAAATAATAGATCATGGAAGCAAGAAATTGCAATTGCCATAATGAGAAAACCAAGGGCACGAATTGCTGTGTGTGTTATTTCTGTCCCGCGAAACACAAGGGTGACCCAGCAACTTAGCCCAGCGATGAGCACCCAGACGCCAAAACCAAGCACGTGGTATGTCCAGTATGCAATCCACGCTCCAACAGCGCCGCACCAGTTTGAGACTGGATCGTTGTGGTTTGCGACGACGTGTGATGGTGCGTCTCCAACATCAAACGACAAAAGTGCAATTGTCACAAAAAGCGCAATTACAGCACTGGAAATCCACAAAATTCTTGATTTAAGATCGGCGGAGGTTAATGATGAAGGCCCTGATAAGCGCCGACCCTGTGTTCGTACTGCAGTTGTTGCCATAGCAACCTACATATCGGCATTGAGAGGCTCTTTTCATTTGGTTTTTCGTGAAATATACGTCGCTATTCTAATTACGCAACCTGTTGCAAATAAAGAGTTTACACAGTTGATTTCACGTTATTTGTTATTGAGAGCAGGCGAGAACACCTGTCCTGACAGGTTATCGTTACAGAATTGTAAAGATGGGCAAGATTGTCTTGGTATAAATCACGAATAATCTGTGGGGAGTTGCACTGCCTAGAGAGGTGTAAAAGCACAATTTGCTGAAGGTCAGATTTAGAGGCAATATGGCAGATTGCAGCGAGTGCCTGCTCATTTGAGAGATGTCCTTCACCATCCATGATTCTTGATTTTAAAGACTCGGGCCGGTTGCTCATTTCTTGCATTCTTGGGTCGTAATTCGATTCAAAAGCGATTCCATCAAGATTTACAAAACAGTCAAGCAAGTTTTGCGGCACTCTACCAAGATCAGTCGCGAAACCGAATCTTGTTGAACCAGTGTCAAATATGAATCCAATGGTGCCAAGAACATCATGCGAAAAATGTACAGCTTCAACATCTGTACCATGTATTTCCAAATGATTTTTGAAGGCACAGATGCACGATGCATCTAGCCCTGCGCGGATAGCCCTTGGTACATGGCTTTCGTGCATATGGACACGAATGCCTCGCAGTAAAAAGGAACGACACCAAACTGGATTAAAATGATCACGGTCCAGGTGCGTCAAGACTACATCTTGAATTTGTTCAAGTTGAACGCTGTGCGTTCGCATCCGTTCTTTAGTTTGTTTCATTGAAAAACCACAGTCAATCATGACCCAATTGCCGTTAACTTGCAGCAAACTACAGTTCCCAGAGGATCCACTTCCTAATACAAAAAATTCTAAATTGCTCATTCGAAAAAGTAAATCCTTGGTATGCATTGTAATGTCGGATGAATCTCAAGCACAGTACGGGTATCATCTCAAGAATAACGATGTCGTGCCAACTTAATATTCAAGATCTTGGAAAAATTCCATACATGCAAGCGTTGGAGAAACAGCGAGATTTGCAGAAGATAGTGATTGAAAGTAGAGAATCGACCCCAACACCATTTCATTTGCTTTTATTAGAACACGAACCAGCAGTAATCACGATGAGTAAGAGGCCCAGCTCCAAAGAACATCTGCTCGCCAGTGCAGTACAACTCGAAGAAGCAGGGGTTGAGCTTTGCGTGACTGACCGGGGTGGGGATATTACATACCACGGTGCTGGGCAACTCGTTGGGTATCCAATTTGTGACTTGAATGCGTTGTCACTTCGAATACACAGTTACATGCGCTTTTTAGAATCTACCATCATCGAAGTTCTTGGTAATTTTGGAATTGAAGCGCATCGTGATTCTTGCGCGACGGGAGTTTGGGTAGGCGACGCAAAGATTTGCGCAATGGGCGTGCGCGTTTCCCGTTGGGTTTCGATGCATGGATTTGGGCTGAACGTGAATCCAAACATGGAACACTTCAATTTAATTGTTCCTTGCGGTCTCGCTGGTAGAAATATAACTTCCATGCAACTACTTCTGGGAGATAGTTGCCCGAGCATGAATAAAGTCAAAGAGGTTGTATCTGAAAGTTTCCGAGTTGCAATTACTCGTCAATCCCAAGTTCAGCGAGAACCTCGTCAGTAATATCTAAACCTTCTGGCGCACGAAGTGCACTTCGTAAACGAATTTGCATGATGATTGAGTCGGGATTCCCCTGTTCAAATTCATCATCTGGTGGAATAAACCGAAGGACCATGTCGACGCTAAGGCGTTCTGCAACTACATTTACGGCCTCAACTATTTCTTTGTAAGACTCTTGCATTTGTTCAGAATAAAGCGCGCCTCGTGCTTCAGCTGCAAGTTGTTGCATCTGAGTAAACTCGTCATAGAGCAGTTGCCATCGTTGTCGCATTTCGCCAAAGTTTGGGTCGCTGGGCGTGAGCATTTGTGCTTCTTTAGTCAACTCGTCTAGAGCTTCGCGAGTTCCAGAAATATTATCTTCAATTTCAGCGTTTAGGTCTTCTCGCGATTCCTTGAAGTGGTCGGCTTTGAGTAATACCTTAAGTGCTTTGCCGGTTTCCATAAAGCCAATAGACCAAATTGTGCTGGTTTTTTCTTTACCCCACGACATTCTGCCATCGCTATTTTTAATAGTTACGTCACCGTTTGAACCGGAAAGAACAAGCGAGTCAACAGGGCCAAGTATCCCAGTGTCGTCGTTGCTTATGAGCGAAGTGGTAATAACACCCGCAAAAAGCAAGGCGCCAATCCAAAGTTGTGTTATTCGATTATTCATGTTAGGTTAATCTCCTTGTTCTAGAACTGATAAAAATGCAGACTGAGGAATATGAACATTGCCAACGGCTTTCATACGACGCTTGCCCTTCTTTTGTTTCTCAAGCAATTTTCTTTTTCGAGAAATATCTCCACCGTAACATTTTGCCGTTACGTTCTTCCGGAAACCTTTGACTGTTTCTCGAGCGATAATTTTACCGCCAATCGCTGCTTGAAGTGCAATTTCAAATTGGTGCCGGTCAATCTGTTTGCGTAATTTTAATAAAATTGCTCGCGTTCGCACTTCTGCTTTATCTTTGTGGCATATAACGCTTAACGCCTCTACTGGAGTTCCATTCACAAGAATGGAAACTTTTACGAGCCTGTCCACACGGAACTCGATGATTTCATAATCCATGGTTCCGTACCCACGGGTAATTGATTTTAGTTTGTCATAGAAGTCATAGATAATTTCAGCTAACGGTAACTCGTAGTCAAGCATTTGCCGACCTTCGGATACAAATCGCTGACCTTTAAAAATGCCTCTTCTGCCTTCGCATAAACGCATGAGATCGCCGATGGACTCATCCGGACAAATGATCTCGACTTTTACAATTGGTTCACGAATGTATTTAATTTGTGAGGGGTCTGGCAAGTCCGCCGGATTATGAATGTCAACAATTATTCCGTCGGTTAATTCAATTTGATAATTAACGGTTGGAGCCGTCTGGACTATTTCTGCACCACCTTCACGTTCAAGTCGTTCTTGCACAATTTCCATATGCAATAGACCAAGAAAACCGCAACGGAAACCGAAGCCGAGCGCTTCACTGTGTTGTGTTTCAAAAGTAAAACTTGAATCGTTAAGACGTAATTTTTCAATCGCTTCCCGTAGTGTTTCAAATTCAGTCTTCTTACTACCGCTTTCACTTGACGCGGGATAAAAATCACAGAACACCATTTGCTTTGGTTCTTCATACCCAGGCAACGCTTCTTCAGCCGGGTGTGCATCAAGTGTAATCGTGTCACCTATTCGAACATCGTCAAGCGTTTTAATCGCCGCCACCATGTAGCCAACCTCACTCGTTCCAATAGTGTTTGTTTGGATAGGCTGCGGGGTATAGCGCCCAAGTTCTGTAATGGTGAAAGTTCGATCTGTTCCCATCATTCGAATTCTGTCACCTTTGGTAAGCAAGCCGTCGAATATACGAAAGTAAACTATGACACCGCGGTAATCATCGTAATGAGAGTCGAAAATTAAGGCACGCGTTTCTTTAGTGACAGAAGGCTTCGGTGGAGGCAACTTTTCACAGATAGCATCAAGCAGTTCTTCAATTCCCTCGCCTGTTTTTGCAGAGCAATTGATGCAATCTTCTGCAGGCAAGCCAAGTATTTGTTCAATTTCCATTGCAACTTTTTCGGGATCTGCAGAAGGCAAATCAATTTTATTTACAACTGGAATAAGTTCTAAATTATTTGCAATTGCTAAATATGCGTTTGCAACAGTTTGGGCTTCTACGCCTTGTGAAGAGTCAACAACTATGAGGGCGCCTTCGCAAGCAGTTAAGGCGCGAGAAACTTCGTAGGTAAAATCAACATGCCCAGGCGTGTCAATAAAATTCAGTTGATACTCTTCGCCTTTATAGGTGTGATGAACAGTTACCGCTGACGCTTTAATAGTAATGCCGCGTTCACGTTCTAAATCCATCGAGTCAAGTAATTGAGCTTTGGCCTCGCGTTCACTTACAGCTTTTGTGGCTTGCAATAACCGATCGGCAAGTGTGCTTTTGCCGTGGTCAATGTGTGCGATGATTGAAAAGTTTCTAATGAACATAAGAGGGGGATTGAGTAGTTTACCGCAATGGGAGCGATACAACCTTTTCTAACTCTTCTGTTGGTCGTGCAATTAAGTCGTAGCCGTCGCTATCTGTAATAGTGCAACGAATTAATGAACCGATTATCTGTTTATTTTCAGCCATTAAAATGGTGCATGCGTCAACATCAGGTGCCTGTTGTTTCGTTCGACATTGATACAGATGAATTTCGCCTTCGCCGGTTTCCCCAAGGTACGAGTCGACAAGAATTTCGTGCTGTTCTTCGTTGGAAGCCGCGGATTCCGCTCGCGAAAAAGCAATTTCTTGCTGTGCAAGCATGAGTTCTTCTTCCCGCTGTTGTTTCACTTCATTAGGTACGCGGAGCGATTCGTCGTTTTCCATTGTTCCGGCAACTGTGCCTTCTTCTTTTGAGTATTGAAAAACACCCATTGCTTCAAATGAATGTTTTCGAATGAAAGCGAGTAATTGTTGGTGGTCTTCTTCTGTCTCGCCAGGAAAACCAGTAATCATTGTCGTTCGAATGCCGACATTTGGAATAGTTGTTCGAATGTCATCTAGTAAGTTGGACTGTATTTCTGCAGAAACATTTCTTCGCATTGCACCAAGCATCGCATCGCTTGCGTGTTGAAGCGGAATGTCAATGTAAGGAAGAACGTGTGGTAATCGTGCCATTGCATCAATCATTTCTTGTGTAAAGAAAGTGGGGTATGCATACATGAGCCGAATCCAACCGCCGCCTGCGGTAGCAACAGTCTCGTTAAGCGCTTCAAGCAAGCCGACTAGTCCAGCTTCGTACTTGATGTCGTACCCAAAACTTGTCGTGTCTTGACCAATTAAGTTTAACTCGAAAACTCCAGAGGCAAGTAACTTTTTAGCTTCCGAAACAATTTTGTCCACAGGTTTTGAGCGCATTTTTCCACGGATAGAAGGGATGGTGCAGAACGAGCAATTTTGATTGCATCCTTCACTAATTCTAAGGTATGCCCAATGGCGGGGTGTTAATTGAATTCGGTTTGAATCATCTTCAAAATAACCAGAAGCATCTTTGATGCCACGTGCTCTTGCAGCAAGCAATGCGTTTGCTTCAATCCACTGCGGTGCTTTTTCTTTTTCGTTGTCATCTTGCATTGCATCAACGATGTGGTCTCGATCGAACACGCCAATTAACGCGTCAATCCCAGGGCACCATTCGAGCAAGTTAGCTCGGTACCGTTGCACGAGACATCCGGCCGCGATGACTCGCTTAACATTTGAAGATTCTTTTAATGCGACGGCTTCGTTAATTACTTCAACAGATTCATCTTTTGATGCTTCGAGAAAACCACACGTGTTAATGATGATGGCATCCGCTTCGTTGTGGTCAGCAACAAGTTCATAGCCCGCATCCACCAAGGTGGCGAGCATCTGTTCGCTGTCCACAAGGTTCTTTGGGCAACCAAGCGAGACAAATCCAATTCGTGTAATTGTTGCGGTGGTCATAGCCCACTATTTTACATATATAGCTTGTTCTGTGCGATATATTGAGCAACTCGGGGGTGAACAAGTGCATCGATGGATTCACCACGGTTGAGCATCGCTCTAATTTCAGTTGAAGTTGCAGAAAGGGTGTCAATTGGCAACAGAGTTGCATCATTAGTTTCAAAACCAACCCTTGGCATGATTGCGGGGTTTGCAAGTTTCACGATGTCTTCCCAACGGTTCCACTTCGAAAATTGCGCCCACTGGTCAGACCCGATTAATAATCGTAGTTCAGCATATGAATTACGTAGGGCTTCGATGGTGTCAATCGTGTAACTCATTCCACCTCTGTCGAGTTCGATGGTAGAAATAGAAGCCCAATCACATTGTTCCAGTGCTAGTTCTAGCATTGCAAGTCGATGGTGTTGTTCGGTTGGCGTTGAATCTTTGAGTGGAGATCGAAAAGCGGGAACAAACAACACTTCATCGAATGTAAGGTGCTTCATTGCTTGATGTGGAACGGTCACATGCCCACGGTGAGGTGGATCAAACGAACCGCCATATAAAAGCACACGTTTCATTGGTTAACTATCCCATTATCAATTAAACGTATATTTCCAAGTCGAACCGCGATAAGTGCCCGTGTTGTCTGTCCATCGACAGGTTCTAGCAAGGTACTACTGTCTCGAATGACCGCGTACTCAATTTCAAGCCCGTGGTCATCTAGAATATCGGCCATCGCTTCTTCGGTCGTGCATCGAATTGCTTTGTGTAAACCAAGTGCTTGCGACCGTTGGTCAGTTGTTAGGTAAACATTTCGGCTGCTCATTGCAAGATTATCCTCGTCACGAATAATTTCAGCACCTCTTATTTGTAAATGTTTCCAGCGGTCGCCTTCTTGGTCGATGAGTTGCTTGATGACAAGAAACTGTTGGTAATCTTTAAGCCCAAACACAGTTAATGATGGTTGTACAAGATCAAACAATCGTGCAACGGCGATGCAAACACCTCGAAAGTGCGTCGGTCTGCACGCATCTTCAAGAAGTGGTCTTGTTGCAGCTAGTGGAAGTTCTACTGTTTCGGGCACATTTGGATACATCGTCTTGACGCTCGGAGCGAATACAACATCTGCACCAACACTTTCTGCGTAAGCACAATCTTGTTCAAGGTTTCTTGGATATTCATCCAAGTCTTCGTCTGGAGTAAATTGTTCAGGGTTAACAAATATGCTCACCACGACTGGTTTGCCAGATTGTTTTGCTTCCTTGATTAGCGAGAAATGCCCATGGTGTAGAGCTCCCATGGTAGGCACGAACGCACAACCGAAATAGGCGTTTAATTCCGCAGTTTTTGTAACAACCTTCATTTGGTGCAGTATACGGTCTGGCCCACTTGCACTTCGTAAATTTGTACCGGATACAGGCGGACTAGACCCTCTTGCTTGTTATAATGTCATATTGGAATATATTTTCAGGAGTTTTACCTATGGCAGTTATTGTTACAGAATCAGCAGCAAGAGAAATCAACAACATCATGAACCAGCAAGAGTTAGATTGCGAAACAACGCATCTTCGAGTTGGCGTGAAGGGTGGCGGTTGTTCTGGCTTCAGTTACATTTTAGATCTAACTGAGTCTAAAAAAGAGGGTGATGAGCAGTGGGATTACGACTTTGAAATTGAAGGTAATCCACAAACGGTCCACGTCATTTGCGACCCTAAAAGTTATCTTTATCTCAATGGTACAACCGTTGATTTTAAAGACGAAGTAATGGGTCGAGGATTTGTTTTTGAGAATCCAAACGCCACCAACACTTGTGGGTGTGGTAGCAGTTTTAACGCCTAATGTTCTTGAACGAATCGCTTAAGTACAAGCGTATTGTTCTGGCCACCAAAACCAAATGAGTTGCTAATGCAACAATCAACTTGCGATTCGCGCGCAATGTTTGGTACATAATCTAAATCAAGGTCAGGGTCTGGATTGTCTAAATTGATTGTCGGAACAAGCATATTAGTTTGAATTGACATCACGCATGTGATGAGTTCGACTGAACCTGCTGCTGCAATTAAGTGCCCCATCATTGACTTAATTGAACTGACAGGAACATTTGGTGCATTTTCGCCAAAGACAAGTTTGATGGCCTTCGTTTCGATGGAATCATTTTCTTGTGTACTCGTGCCATGCGCAGAGATGTATTGCACTGGTGGTTTCCCATCAATAGAAGAGGTTGGATCGATGCCTGCTTGCTCGAGTGCGTTGCGAATTGCAGCTGCAGGCCCTCGGCCTTCAGGATGTAAATCAGTAATTCTGTATGCATCAGCGCTTGAACCAAATCCAACAATTTCTGCCAACGGTGTCGCACCTCGCGCAAGCGCGTGCTCTAAGGTTTCTAAAACTAACATGCCAGACCCCTCGCCCATGACGAAACCACCACGGTCTTTTGAAAAGGGACGCGAGGCTTTCTTTGGGTCGCCATCGAAAGTGGAAAGGGCAGTTAATCGATTGAAGCCAGTAATTCCAAGTGCGTGCAACATGGTGTGTGTGCCACCGCTAAGCATCACGTCGGCATCGCCACTTTGCAAAACACTTACTGCTTCGCCGATAGCTTGGGTACTTGCTGCGCAAGCAGTGAGGCAGTTAAAAGAAGGTCCTTGCAAGCCGTACTCTTTTGCAACGTGCCAGAGAGGCATGTTTGGTTCTTGCTCAACTTCACCCCATTCATTTAAGTTTTCCGATGCGTAATTCGCCCATTCGACAGGGTTAATTTTGCCGTCGTTGACATCCCAGGAATGCGTATCAATCAACGAGTGGGCTGAAAAATCAAGAACGCCTTCCCCGGCGCCAAGATAAATGCCGACTCGGTCTAAATTTAAACCTTCAAAATTTCCAAGACCAGACTGGTCCCACGCTTGGCGTGATGCGCCAAGAGCAAATTGTGAATTCATCGCAGGTGCTCGGTGAACCGACGCGTCTTTGACGTATTGCTTCCAATCGAATGTTCTCACTTGTCCAGCAAATGTCGTTGGAAAACTTGAAGCGTCAAATCGGTCAATTGTTGCAATGGCAGATTCGCTATTGCACATTCGCTTCCAAACAGTTTCTAAATCATTGCCAAGCGGAGTAATCCAACCCATGCCTGTAATTACAACTCGTGTCATGCGTTGATTCTCCCAAGAACGAGCGCGACACATTGGCCACCTTCGCTCGGTGTAATAACGAGAACTTTGTTGATAGCAAGATCAGTTTGAGAGCAACGCTCTGCTTGTATGCCCGGAGTTTCTGTACCACCAAGACGCGCAGGAATTTTTTGTTCTTTAATTGCCATTGCCGCAACGCCGATTGAAATGGCACCATTACCCGCCATGCAATTTCCTGTGTACGGAATGGTAGTAATCGTTGGAATGGAAGAAAGTGATTCTCCAAATACATTTGTTAATCCTTCGCGCTCGGCATCGTCAACTTGTTTTATTCCAGAACCAAGTGGAATAATGACTTGAATGTCGCTAGGAATGCAGTTGGCTTCGTTTAGCGCTTTGTTAACAGCAGAAGTTATGGCGTGTGGATCTGCATCAAGTGGTGAGTCTGCGAACGATTGTCGGCAACCAATTCCTTCAACAGTACACCACGGTGTTCCGTTTCTGTTGTTGCACGATGTGCTAGATTCAACAATTAAAATGCCACCGCCTTCACCTACAACGGTGCCATTAGCATCAGTTGTGTATGGACTTACAACCGTTTTCATGTCACCAGTGCCATCTGTTTTTGTCAGTCGGCCCGTGCAATGCTGTCGGTAAAGTGCAAGAGGATTGACTCGATCTTCTGCCCCGCCGGAAAGACAAAGAACCGCGTCGCCTCGTTGAATTACCCGACGCGATTCCGCAACTGATAGACCACTTGACGCTTCGCAACAAGTAATGGTGTTACTTGGCCCTTGGCAATTATGCACAATGGTGACATGGCATGCAAGCATATTTGGCAAATATTTCAATAACCATAGAGGGGATAAGTTTTGCATGCCTTCACTTCCCCAATGCGCAAGGTCGAATGAACCATTTTCTTTTTGGCTCGTGACAAGTGCTCCACTTAATTCATTTAGTTCTGCAGAAATTAAACCCGCGCCGATATGACAACCAACGCTTGTTGGTTCGATAGTTGGAGGATCATCGCTGGTTGCAGCGGTAGTTAACCCAGCACTTTGAACTGCATCCGCAGCGGCGCCGACGGCGAGTTCGGTATCTCTACACATAACCTTTGTCGCTTTTCGGTGACTTTTTGGAACGATATTTTTAACTTTGAACGAATCTTCGTCGAGTTCGCCCGCAACTTGGCACGTAAAACCGCTTGGGTCGAATCGTTCGATTCGATGTAAACCTGTGCGACCTTCAAGCATCGCTTTCCAAAGTGGTTCTATGCCAACACCAAAACAGGTGATTAGTCCTACTCCAGAAATTACAATAGATTCATCTTTCGGCGACATAGGAGCGAATTGTACTGCATGAACTTCTGTTCCTGTAGAATAGGCAAGTTTGCACTAAGGATTCTATGTTTAAACTTCAAAGCAATCCACAAAGACGGCTCCGTTCAGACATCCTTTCAGGTCTGACGGTTGCCTTGGCACTTGTTCCCGAAGCAGTTGCTTAAAAATTAATTTGTTAAGCGTGCAGTTTATTTGCCAAGTTTTTGGCCAATTAGCATTGCAAGTTCAATCGCTTGTTCGTAGTTTAATCTTGGATCGACGAGTGTTTCGTACGCGTCGCCAAGACCAGATTCATCTAATCCACGAGCTCCGCCGGTGCATTCGGTTACATTTTGCCCGCAGACTTCGACATGCACGCCACCGAGAATCGAATCAGATTGTTTGTGAACATCAATTGATTGTTCAAGTTCCGAAAGGATAGAATCGAAGTTTCTTGTTTTAATGCCTACTTCTGTTCGTTCTGTGTTTCCATGCATCGGATCGCTAATAAACAGACATTGTTTCCCCGTGGCTTTGACAGCGTCAATTAGTTTTGGAAGTTCAGTACTAATTTTATCTGCACCGTATCTATGGATAAGCGTTATTCGACCAGGTTCGTTGTTTGGGTGAAGAATATCAAACAATTGTTCGATGTCAACTTCATGCGTTCCAATTTTAATTCCAATTGGATTTGCAATTCCTTTGAAAAATTCAACATGACCACCATCAACGGTAGTTGTCCGCGCACCAATCCACGGGAAGTGACACGACAGGTCGTACCAACCATCGCGCCGAGGGACTTGGCGAGTTTGTGCTTGTTCGTAATGTAAATGTAATCCCTCGTGGCTCGTGAAAAATTCAACACGATTTATTGCACCAACAGATTCGCCAGCAAGCGTTTCCATGAAGCGCAAACTTTCTGCGATTGAGGCAACGATGGATTGGTATTCACTCGCTTTTGGAGAGTGTTGAACAAAACTAAGGTCCCAATATTCTGGGTGATGCAAATCGGCGAATCCACCATCGATGAGTGCACGAACAAAATTAATGGTCATAGCGGAACGTTCAAAACCACGAAGCAATCTGTTTGGGTTTGGCGTTCGTGCAATTTCAGAAAATTCAATATCGTTTACTAAGTCGCCTCGGTAACTTGGAAGCGTTACGCCGTCGATCGTTTCGACATCGCTCGAACGTGGTTTTGCATATTGCCCCGCAAGTCTGCCAACGCGAATGACTCGATTCTTCGTTGAATGCACGAGAACCAGAGACATTTGTAAAAGCACTTTTAGTTGCCCTGTAATTCTTTCTGGCGTGCAATCCGCAAAGCGCTCAGCGCAATCTCCCGCTTGCAACAAAAATCGTTTGCCGTTGGCGGCATCAGCTAGTTGAGATTTGAGCGTTTCAATCTCCCATGAGGACACAAGGGGTGGAAGCGAGGACAGTTTTTCGACAGTAGCAGTTAGTGAGGTAGAATCTGCGTAATTTGGCTGTTGTGCCGTGTTTTTGTCTTGCCAAGATGTTGGATTCCAAAGTGTCATGGTCAAGAATTCCAAGAAAATGCGGGCGAGAGGACTCGAACCTCCACGGGTGTTACCCCACCAGAACCTAAATCTGGCGCGTCTGCCAATTTCGCCACGCCCGCTGGGTAGTGCAGAGCGGATATGATATGGTGAAACACACTTTCCCAAAGACTTTTTTATGACTAACTTTGCAACAACTTCAATAATGCCACTTCTCGCTCGTATAGTTATCGCAGCAGCAATGCTGACTTCTGGCTGGGTTAACTGCTTCAGTCAAATTGAAATCAATGCAGCGATGGCGGACGGGCTCCGTTCAATGCAGGTAAAAGTGGTTACCCAAGTAGTTACTGCAGAGGTCAACGATACTGCCGAGTTAGCTGGTTCAGAAGCAACAGACGAGAGTGAAATCTCAAAACCTACAAAAGCAGGATCAGACACAACAAGAGGTGTTAATCGAATTGTGTGGCTTATACATAATAAATGGCCAAATTTAGGCGGTTGGGGTGTTTTCATTGCGTGGACAGCAGCAGTTGCACAACTTGTTGCTGGAGTTTTATTGTTCGTTGGTTTGTTCACTCGACTAGCTGCGCTTGCAATTTGTTTAGCAACTGGCATGGCAATTTATATAATTTCAGGGCTTATGCATGGGATGTTCTCGACGAATCCTTTTGATTGGCCACTAGATTCGCATCGTTTTTTACAACTTTTTGCAGGCGCTGGTCTGTTCACGCTTTCGCTTGGTTTGCTTTTTGGAGGACCAGGAAGTGTGTCCATCGATGCGAAGCATGCGAAATCCTCAGTCGCTGAAGAAAAGTAATTTTATTAAAAAAAGCCATGTAAAAGTGAATCGCGGGAATTCTCGTGTAATCTGTACGCCAACAGATGGAAAGTAACCAACGCAAGAAACATGACATTAGTGGCCCAGTTGCATGGACACTTTCTATTGGCGTACATATTGGTGTAGCACTCATCGCATTTTTTATTACATGGTCGGTTATTCGTGATGAAGGGGAGCCACCCCAAGTTGTAACGTCTACTTGGCATGAACAACCCGTGTTAGAGGAAGCAATACTGCCAATGGTTCTTCCTCCAAAACCTGTGATTGAAGAACCAGCAGAAGTAGAACAAGAGCCGGTTGAAGTTGCTGGAAAAGAAAAACCACTAGAAAGTGTTCAGGATGGACTGGCGGTGTTGCATACGATTGCAACGACGGGGGAAGTTCCCGAAAGAGCGGTTCGCAAACCCGAAGCGGAAGTTAAGTTCATGGGTCTCGACGCTGTTGCTGCGAAGCGAATTGTGTATGTTGTAGATGCATCAGGTTCAATGTTATTGCATCTCACTACGGTACTTGGCGAACTAGAACGTTCGTTGCGAACGCTGCATCCGAAACAGGAATTTGGAATTCTGTTTTTTCAACAGAAGAAAGCAATAGCAGTTCCGCCAAAAGGCGAACTTGTATCTGCAACGGCAAAAAACATTAACAAGGCAATGCATTGGATTGACACGAGTGGCAAGGTTATTCCCGCCGGCGGTTCAAATCCAATCATTGCACTTAAATCAGCGATGCGATTACATCCGGATGTCATTTATTTATTAAGTGAAAATATAACTGGGGCTGGAAGGTACGAAGTGCCAGCAGACGAATTGCTTGAAGCAATCAATAAATTAAACCCTGTGGATAAACGTAATGGACTCAGAAAGGTGCAAATTAACTGCATTCAGTATCTCTCTCAAGACGTTGCGGGAACAATGCGGAAGATTGCAGAAATACATGGTGGAGATGATGGGTACACTTTTATCGAGCGTGGTAGAGTAGGAAAGTAAGGAGATATGGCATGGATGCCAAACGGAGATTAATACAATTCACAGCGCTGCTAGTTGCAGGCACAGCAACCTCTACATTCGCGCAGAGTGGTGAGCATAGTTTTGCGGAAGCATTTTTTGTATCACGCCGGAATGATGGCTCGTTGGAATTGCTTGGAAGTGCAGTGACCTGGTTGTTGCTTGTAATGTCAATGGGCGGTATAGGTTTGATTGTGCATTTGTCACTTGCGAACCGTCGACCAACTGTTTTGCCAGATGAACTGGTAAAAAACATTCGTTCAAATATAAAGAAGAAAAGATTTCAAAACGCAATTGATATCGCATCACGGGACGACAGTTATCTTGGTCGAATTTTAGTCGCGGCATTTCGCGAAGCTAAGTTTGGTTTTCCAGCGATGATGCGTGCTCTCGAACAAACAGCAGATGAGTTAGCAACAAAACGACTACGGCGAATTGAACTGCTTAATGTACTTGGTCAAGTGAGCCCAATGATTGGATTGTTCGGAACGGTGTACGGGATGATTCTTGCATTCGGCGCAATCGTCGCCTCAGGTGGAAGCGCCGATCCTGTTGCACTTGCTGGCGGAATTGGAACTGCGCTTACGACTACATTTTGGGGACTCGTTGTGGCAATTCCAGCGCTTGCTGGTTACGCAGTAATCCGAAATAAAATTGATGAACTCACTGTCGAAGCCACTATTGAAGCGGAAGAAATTTTAAATAGTTTTAGACCCCGAGCACGTACCCGCGAAAGTACTCAAACAGGCGACAAGACCACTACGGAAAAACCCGTTCAAACAGTCGAGGCAGTTTAATGGCTCGTCGAGGAAACCCATCTTCAACAATTAACGCAAATATGACACCGATGATCGATGTTACTTTTTTGCTCATTGTGTTTTTTGTAGTGGTTTCACAAATTGTTGACAGGGACGCAGTCTCGATGGACTTGCCAGCGCCAGAGCACGCTGTTGCAAGCATTGCAGAATTAGAAAAACGAGTAGTCGTGAACATAGTGCCAAAGGAAGGTGGTCTCGTCGCCGGAATCGTAGTTGGTGGGCACGAAATTGCTTGGGAGGCATTGGATGAACTTACTGCGATTGTGTCAACTCGGTTGCAAGGCGGTGCGAAGGAAGTGCATCTTCGTGCAGACAGAGCAACAAAATACAGGTATATTCACCAAGTTATCGAAGCAATTCGAGAAGTAGGAACAACGCCACGGCTGCAACTTGTAATCGACGGTGAAAAGCCATGATTATCAAACGCCGAAAAGCTGGTTCGATGGGTTTGAATTTAACATCGATGATTGATGTTGTGTTTCTGCTATTAATATATTTCATGGTTGCTACTGAGTTTAAAACTGCAGAAGAATCGTTTCCAATGGATTTGCCAGCGCGCGATGCAGGGCAAACAATCATGCTAGACAACGAACCACTCGTAATTGTTGTGGAATCTGCAGGGGATGGGCAACGGGATGTTCGAATTCAAATTGAAGGACCTTGGGATTCTGTTGCTACGGTCGAAGAGTTGACACAATTTTTGCGCTCGAACAAAATAGATGAATTTCATGTGACAGGTTTATTCACTGATGCACATCCTGTTCTCATTCAACCAACAGAAAACGCGAGATGGGAACACACACTTGCGACGTACAATGCAGTAGCAAGAGCGAAGTACACCAACATTACTCTAGATGCTCCAGTTACGAAGCTCGACGTTTTGCAATAGGAGTTCCTTGCTGCATTCGTTCTCGTAGCCGTCTAAGTGAATCGATTTCAATTTGCCTGACGCGTTCACGAGTAAGCCCAGTGACAACACCAATTTCTTTTAAGGTTAATGGGTCTTGACCTTCCAGTCCAAAACGCAACCTTATAACTCGCGCTTCACGATGGTCAAGTTGTCCTAAATATCCCATAATATCTTTGATAGTTTCACGTTGCTCAACTAGTTCATCTGGGCGTTTGTTCTTTTGGTCTTCAAACACTTCCGAAAGAAGGATTGGCTCGCCACCGATAGTCCGGGGAGTTCTTCCCGAACAAACGCGCATTGCTCGTTTAATCGTGCTTAGTTTTTTAAGCGGAATGTCCATATCTGTTGCAAGGTCTTGATTTGAAGGCATGTGCCCAAATTTTTCGTGCAAACGATTTGAAGTTTCTCTAAATCGATTTATTAAGTCAACCATGTATGCAGGGATGTGCACCGGTTTCGTAGCGTTATTGAGCATCCTTTTAATGGATTGTTTAATCCACCACGATGCATACGTAGAAAACCGAGCGCCATGTGCTGGGTCAAAACCCTCCACGGCTCTAATAAGCCCGACGTTCCCTTCTTCTATCAAGTCGCCTAATGTAAGCCCACGGCCAAGGTATCGTTTCCCAATTGAAACAACGAGCCGAAGGTTTGCTCGAATCATGTGTTCTTTGGCAGCAGGATCGCTGTCATTGATGATTTTCCATCCAAGCATTTTTTCTTCTTCTGGCGAAAGAAGTGAAACTTCATTGATCTGTTGTAAATATAATTCAAGATTCACGCTGGTCTCCTATTTTGCATAACTTCTAAACCCAAGGTTGGATTCGGCGAATTTCGCCCTTAAATGAATGCAAGAAGGACAAGAAACTATTTTCTTGCCGGCATAAACAGAACAAACCATATCCTCGTTCAACACACTGGGTAAGATGTGCTACCTATGCCGAATGATGACATTTCTAGAATTCTTAGGGACTGGGCTTACAAGGCAGGGCGACTGAATGTCCGCGTTGCAGAAGCTGCTGATGGTCGTGAAGTACTTCAACTGCGAATTGAGTTAGGCATTATCCAAATGGAGTTATCGGGTCGCCCTGACGGGGTTTTACAAGATGGGTGTCCATCCCTGCTAGCACTTTTTGAAAGTAGAGGAACGCAGGGTGGGCTTGAACCAGATATGTGCCGACGGTTACGCGAGGAAGGTGTGCAACGATCACACAGGTCAGCAGCGCTTTTTGCTATTGGTCGGTGGAAAGAAACAATTAGAGATTGCAATGAAAATCTTCAATTGTTTGATTTGTGCAAGTACCACGCGAATGATAAGAATGACCAAGAAGCGTTGGAGCAATTTCGCGGAGCGGTCATTGCACTTAGCGCTCGCGCTGCAGCGGAGTGGGCTGTGGAAGAAGATAATATTTCAATGGCGATGGCTGCGCTTGAAAAAGGCATCGAAGAATTAAGGCAAATCCTTGGCGAAGGTTGGGAGCAATCCAACGAGACACAATTACTTCGGGGAATGAAAGAAGCGCTTGTTCCAAAGTTACCAAGATCTGAACGTGTGGACTTAAAAGAACGGCTTGCTGAAGCAATCGAAAATGAAAATTACGAACTCGCTGCAATTCTTCGCGACGAAATTCGACTCTTACGCGAATAATTTTTTGGAGTGTCCCAAAAGTAAGTGTTATTTTTTGTAGAACGGCAACGGTACGATTGTTGCTGAAATTTGGTTTTTTCCAAAGTCGAGGTTAACGCTTTCGCCAGCAAAATCACTAGGAATATACGCCATTGCAATCGGATAGCCAAAAGTAGGGCTCAAACAACCACTTGTAACTGCACCAATAACTTCGCCATCGTGTAGTACCTGCATGTGCTGTCGTGGACTTCGTTTGCCGTCAAGTTTTAAGCCGGCGAGTTTTATGCCGGAGCCCTTTTTAGAGATTGCCCGAAGCGCTTCTTGCCCAATAAATGGCTCGGCTTCATTTTCACCATCACCTTTGTCAAGTTTTACCGCAAAGGCAAGGCCAGCGGAAAGTGGATCAATTTCTTCCGTTAATTCATGTCCGTAAAGTGGCATTCCTGCTTCAAGTCGAAGTGAATCTCGTGCGCCTAATCCAGTTGGCTTCACAATTGGCACGTCGCCTACATTTTTGAGCATCATGTCGATAACTTTTGTCGCTAACTTTGAAGGCAAAATGACTTCGACACCATCCTCGCCGGTGTATCCAGTGCGGGAAATGAGTACTTTTGCGATGAGGAGGTTCTTTGTGGTAAATCGATACCGTTTAAGTTCTGGAATCTCAGTTGAAACTGAACCGAGTAACTCCATCACTTTTGGGCCTTGGAGAGCAATCATTGCGGTTGATTCTGTCTCGTCTTTTAACTTGAAGTCGTAATTACTGCGGTTTTCATCAATGTGAGACAAGATTTTTTCTCGATTTGCACCGTTGCACACCATGAGGTACTCGTTATCTTTGATTTTGTAGATTAGAACATCGTCTCTGCACCCGCCCTGCGGATTGCAAACAATCGAGTAGCGGATTTGGCCGTCTTGCATTCCGTGAATTTGTCTCGTGCAGAGCCGATCAAGAACTTTGCACGCATCCTCGCCGGTGAATTTCAATCGTCCCATATGGGAAACGTCGAAAAGACCACCACTCTGCCGAACTTGTAGGTGTTCTTCAATGATCGAGTTGTAAAGCAGTGGCATATCCCATCCCGCAAAATCGACCATTTTGGCACCATTTTCGAGGTGGTAAGCGTGGAAAGGGGTTGTTGAGAGTTCTTGTGTCTGTGCCATGGAATGCGTGCCTTTTATATTGACATGTATTGTACTTCCCATTGCTCATGAGGTTGTGGGGGCTTCTTTTGGCGGGTATCCTGCCCACACGGATGCGCATTCTTCTATCAATATTCATAACTCTATTGGGCATAGTGTCGAATTCGCAAGCAACTTCTACTTTTGAGGACCGAATGATTTCCTCACTTGTGTTTGAGGGGCTCGACCGCGTCACCGAACAGCGCATTCTCAATTTGGTTCGAACGGCAGTCGGGCAACCGTATGATGCAAAGCAAGTAGCTGACGACGTTCGCACACTGACGCATCTTGGCGAATTTAAATATATATCTGCAGATGTTGTCTTGCAAGAAGACGGCACAATTCGCTTGTTTTTCACATTCCGTGAGCAGCAAATTATCACACAAGTTTCAGTCGTTGGCAATACCTTGCTCGGTGACAAACAATTATTGTCCGTCGTTCCAGTAGTGCCTGGGTTAGGTAGAGATGAAGATGCAATTGATCGTGGCCGTCGAGCGATTATGAAAATGTATCAAGAGCAAGGAAACTATCTTGTCGAAGTCTTTTCTGAAATTCAAGAGTACGGCAAGGATGTTGATGAGTTTACGGGTGAACGCATTGATGAATCCATAGTTCTCATTTATAACATCATGGAAGGTCCTCGAGTTCGCGTGAATGGCATTTCATTTTTCGGAAACCATTCATTTGCAAATAAAGAGTTACTCGCGGAAATAGATACCCGAACATTGATTCCGTTTTTACGACGGGGTGAACTTAACGAAGAAATGATTGAACAAGATGTTTCAAGCCTACATCGATTTTATGTGAACCGTGGCTTCCAAGAAGTTCGCGTTTCATTTACAGATCCATTAAGTCCAAATGACAAAGAAGCATCAGTTGTTTTTGTTATTGAAGAAGGCCCTCAATACACCCTCGGTGGAATTGCTGCGGAATTTCAAACCGCCAATGGTTTCCCGCCAGTGTTCACAGTAGAACAATTGCGTGGGTTAATTCCAATGAAGGAAGGCGATGTATTTCGACAAATGGATGTTGGTGCTGCAATCCAAGCAATCAACAAGGCATACGGGGTGCTCGGAAGAATTGTTAATGTCGACCCTCGTCAGCAAGCAGTAACGCGCGCACGCAAGACGATGTACGGCGGCAAGAGTTCGATTGAACAAGAAGTGGTCAATGCAGTCCCGTTTCACGCAGAGCCGGGCGTTACAATTGACATTGTCTTTATGATTGAAGAAGGCGCGCCGACAACTGTCGGGTTGGTTGAAATAAAAGGAAACACAATCACTAAAGACAAAGTGATTCGTGGCAGACTTGGATTAAAACCAGGGTATCCCTTTGATATTCAAGAAGCAATTCGATCCGAAGACCGTTTAAAGCGAACGCAACTATTCCGCAAAGTTACGCCGACTATTCAGCCAAAAAATTCCGATACGCCCGGCGTGCGGGACTTGCTTGTCGAAGTTGATGAACGTCAAACAGGTTCTGTCAATTTCGGCGTACTAGCAGGTAGTGACTCGGGATTGATGGGAAACATTTCATTAACGCAAAGTAATTTCGATGTTACCGATTGGCCAGAAAGTTGGTCAGAGTTTTGGCAACGCAAAGCATTCGTTGGTGCAGGGCAACAATTTTCGATGGCGTTCCAGCCCGGCGACAAAGTATTTAATTATGAAATCAGTCTTTCAGACCCTCGGTTTTTAGACACGGAATACAGCGTCGGTGGTCGCGCTGGTTACAACCGAAGACAATATACAGATTACACACAAGAGACTGTATTTAGTAAAGTCAGCGTTGGCCGAAGATTCGGCGACATTTGGTACGCAAATGTCTTTATGTCAGCAGACAAGATTAAATTGACGGATATCGATAATAACGTTCCGGTAGAAATTTTTAATGACCGTGGGCCATCCACTGTTGACGCTGTTGGGATTTCCGTAACACGAAACACGTTCAAGCCATCCGTCGCTCCGACATCTGGTTCAAGGTTTAATTTCAAAGTTCAACAGTTTGGTATTCCTGCCGGCGATTATGACTTTACAAAAACAGAATTTAAGTACACCACCTATCTTGCAATGGATAGAGATTTTCTAAACCGCGTGTCTACGTTACGCTTAGACGCTCGGTTTGGTTACATTTTTAATGGCGTATCATCAACATATAACCGCTTCTATCAAGGCGGTAGAAATTTCCGTGGTTTTGACTACCGAACAATTTCGCCAAAAGGTACGCCAAGAGTTGTCGGCGGTGACCCAGACGTCTCAATTGGTGGCGACTGGGAGATTTTCCTTGGCGCCCAGTATGAATTCCCTATAGTCGATCGTTTTCTTTCAGCAGTTGTTTTCTGCGATAGTGGCACAGTTTCAGAAAATCCAGGGTTTGACAATTATCGCGTAAGCGTTGGAGCAGGCATTCGAATGCATATCCCTGCACTTGGACAAGCGCCGTTAGCATTTGATTTTGGTTTTCCAGTTGTAAAACAAGAATCTGATAAAAAGAGAGCATTTAGTTTTAGTGTTCAACTTCCGTTTTGATACAAAATATAGTTCAAATAATTCTCTTAGAAGGAATAAAAAATATGCGTACTAACCAATTACAAAAACTAACAATGGCGTTTGCGATGACAACAGTCATAGCAATCGTCGTCGGGTATGCTGCAGTTGCAGCATCATCGCAAATGCGACCGCCAACGGTTGTTGTCACTTTTAATATAGAACAAGTAACCGCAGATTTGACAGAGCGAGGCGATTCAGAAGTTAAACTTCGTAAACTCTTAACAAGCATTGAAGACGAAAAGAACCTAAAGTTTAAAGCGATTGAAGAATTGAACGTCGCAATAGAATCTGCTGCGGATGCTGATCGAGGCGTTCTTCTCGAAAACCTTGATAAGTTAAAGTTGTCCGCAATTAGTTTTCAGCGATACGCTGCTTCCCAGATTGATATTGAGCGGTCTTTGATGTTTCGAGACCTGTATCTAAAGATTAAAAAATCAGTCGCAGAAGTTGCTGATGAAAATGGTTATGACCTCGTTCTCATTAGCGATAACACGCGGGAAATTTTAGTAAACCCAAACGCAAAAGTGTCTAGAGAATTTCAAGTTCGCGAACAAATCGAAGTAAAAAGAATTATGTTTGCTAGCAATCAAATAGACATCACCGAGCAAATTGTGACACATATGAACCTAGAATGGGAAAAGAACTCAAACTGAGCCAAGAGGAATAACATGAAACAAACAACACAAAAACAATGGAACACAGTAGCAATTGTTGCTCTCCTTGTAGTCGGTTCGATGGCTTTGCAGTCACAAGCACTGAGAAGAATTGAAACAGCAAAACCAGCAGTTTCAGTCTCGGTCGATTTTGGTCGAGTTTTCAATTCGCTTGAAGAACGTTCATTTGAGCAGGAAAAAGCGCAAGCGCTAATCAACACAATTGATGAAGATCTTTTGCGCCGTCGAAAACATATTGAAGATTATGAACAAGAATTTGAACTGTACACGGCAGGCTCAGAAAAATGGGAAGACCTAGTTAAGCAACAACAACTTGAATTAGTTGAGTACGAATCCATTGGCGAATATAGAAACCTTCGTGCAGCTCGTGAAGAGTCCAAGGGACTTCGTTCAATTTATAAGAACATACGCAAAGCATGCGCCGAGTTATCAAAGCAAAATGGCTGGGATTATGTTTTTGTAAACGACCTGATTGCACCGCTGCCAGAAGGAGACGACGTTGATATGGATTCCGTTATTAGTTCTAGAAGAATGTTGTATGCAAACCCAACAATGGATGTCACAGACGCATTAATTGAACACATGAACGCTTCATTTGATGAGATGGCAGTTCGCTGAATTCTCCCATGGCTCCTATGCAACATACTGCAGGTTCAATTGCCGAGTTGATCGGCGCAAGACTTGATGGCCTTGCAACTATTGTATGCACAGGTGTTTCAACTTTGAGTGAAGGCAAACAAGGCGACATCACTTTTATGGTGAGTGAGAAGTACTCGCGAGATTGGAAGCAATCAAATACATCTATCGCTGTCGTATCAAATGGAATTGAAGTCCCAGATCACGATGGTGAAACTAGGGCATTGCTTTGGGTTGAAGATGCAGATGTATCAATTGCAGAAGTGCTCTCTTTATTTGAAACTGAAGTAGATCAACCTCCGCTGGGTATACATGATTCGGTCGAGCTAGCACCGTCTGCAAAAATTGGCAAAGATGTTCGAATTGGTCCCTTCACAATCATAGAAAAAGATGCAGTCATTGGTGATGGTGTATGCATTCACGGCAATGCTCGCCTCGCTCGAGGCAGTCATGTTGGGGCGGGCACGATTCTTCATTCAGGCGTCGTGATTGGCCATGATTGCACGGTTGGCGAAAACTGTATTCTGTTTGGGAATGTTGTCATTGGCGCAGATGGTTTTGGCTATTGTGCCTCATTAGACAAAACACACCTTATGAAAATTCCGCATATTGGGAATGTTGAACTGGGGGACAATGTTGAGATTGGGGCTAATTCCTGTGTTGATCGAGGTAAGTTTTCATCAACAATTGTCGGTTCTGGGACAAAACTTGATAATTTGGTGCAAATTGGGCACAATTGTAAAATTGGTCAAAACTGCGCTGTATCAGCCACTACAGGCATTGCTGGCTCAGTTGTGATCGGAAATTGGGTTCAAATCGGGGGTAATGTTGGAATCGTCCCCCATGTAGTCATTGGAGATGGTGCTAAAATAGCGGCAAAAAGTGGAATTATGAACAATATTCCTGCAGGCGAATCTTGGATGGGCTTACCCGCCGTTCCATTAAAAGAAGGATTGCGTCAGTGGGCTGCAGTTCGCAAACTGCCTAAATTAATTACACAGCTAAACAAGTAACTCATCCAACAAAACGCGACACCAACCTGGAATTATTCCAGTCCCTATCAATGACAGAAGCACCTAAACAAACTAAAGAAAATAAAGCCTCCGCAATGGTTGGTACTATGCAACAAACAGTTGCAAGACCAGTCACTGTAAGTGGTAAGGGCTTGTTGCTTGGCAAGGATGCTGATCTAGTCATCGCACCCGCAGCCGCGGGCGAGGGCATCGTTTTTGAGAGGACGGATATTGAGCCCAAAGTTCAAATCCCCGCGATTGTTTCGAATACTACGAATCGTGCAAGGCGGACAACTCTTTCTAATGGCGACGTGACAATTGAAACAGTTGAACACTTGATGTCCGCACTTGCGGGTCTTGGAATTGACAATGCGCTCATTCGAATTGATGGGCCAGAAGTCCCGTGCGGCGATGGTTCATCCATGCCGTTTGTTGAACAGTTGATTGAAGCAGGCACTGTAAAACAAGATCTGCCAAGGCGAGTTATGCGGATTCACGAGCCAATTTGCATCCAAGATGGTAGTGCAATGATTGCTGCTTTCCCAACAGATCAAGAGGGCTTTCAAGTTGTGTACGATTTGGATTATGGCGATGCTTCCTCTCAAATTGCACAGCAAACACAAGCATGGAGCAGTGCGAACGGTAGTTATGTAACAGATGTTGCTCCAGCACGAACGTTTAGCCTGCACGAAGAAGCACTAGCATTGCAATCACAAGGTTTGTGTACACACTTATCCCCATCAGACATATTGGTCATTGGCGAAGATGGACCAATCGATAACGCATTTCGTTTCGACAATGAACCTGTTCGACATAAAATACTCGACATCATTGGCGACTTATACCTTGCGGGCTCATTCATTCAAGGACGAATTGTTGCAAGCCGTTCTGGTCATGCGCTGAACCGTCGATTGTGCAAAGCAATTATTGAACAAGATAAAGTAGCACGGAGAGATTCGGTCATATCTTCGGGCTCAGAGATGGACGTTCGCGAAATCCAACGAATTATGCCTCATCGGTATCCAATGCTCCTCGTTGATCGAGTGGTGGAGATGGTTGGAGATGAAAGAGCGGTTGGCGTTAAAAATGTCACCATCAACGAACCATTTTTTCAAGGGCATTATCCGGGCACTCCCATTATGCCAGGCGTGCTGATAGTGGAGGCGATGGCCCAACTCGGTGGATTGCTCATGAGCAGAAAACTTGAACATACGGGCAAATTAGCTGTTCTTTTGAGTTTAGACAAAGTGAAACTTCGCCATCCGGTTACTCCTGGCGACCAACTTATTCTTGAGGCAGTCACAATAAGGGCAGGGGTTCGAACGGCGGCCCTGCAATGCAAAGCATTTATTGGTTCCCGACTAGCCGCAGAGGCGCAGATTCGGTTTATGATGGTTGATGCAGAGCAAGATTAAGTATGTCGAATATTAACTCAACAGCTATTATTGATTCTTCAGCAACGATTGCAGACGATGTGCATATTGGTCCATACTGTGTAGTTGGGCCAAATGTAACTATCCAATCTGGCACTCGTCTTCTTAACCACGTGACAGTCCAGAGTGACACAGATATCGGCGAAGATAATATTTTTTATCCATTTAGCGTTATAGGTGGCGATCCACAGGATAAAAAATTCGCCGGGGAAACAACGACGCTTATAATTGGCGATCGAAATCAAATTCGTGAACATGTTACGATTCATCGCGGGACGGCATTAGGTGGCGGAATAACGAGCATTGGGGACGACAACCTTCTCATGGTTGCGTCGCACGTTGCGCACGACTGTAATTTGGGCAGTGAATTAGTCATTGCAAATCAAGTAATGCTCGCCGGTCACATTACAGTTGACGATTGCGCAACAATCGGCGGCGGTGCTGGAATCAATCAATTCGCACGGATTGGTCGTTGTTCGTATGTTGGCGGCCTTGCGCGGATTACTCGCGATGTCCCGCCGTACATGATTGTTGAAGGAACCCCAGCAGAAGTACGCGCAGTAAACATCGTGGCAATGTCACGACGCGGTTATTCTGATGTGCAAATTGATGCGATGAAAACAGCACATCGACGGTTGTTCAGAGAAAACGGTGGCGCTCTGGCTCAAAAAATGGAGCAACTGCTTGAAGAACTCGGTGAACATGAGCCAGTGCAAGCACTTTGCCAAGCAATGGCTGCATCAGCGGCAGGTAAGCATGGCCGTTCAAACGAAAAAGTAGCAACTGCCTAGCGAATCGCCTTGGTGCTTGTATTAATCTTCGTCCTCACCAAATAAATATTGTTCAAACTCGTCGTCGTCATCGGATACGTCTTCAGATGGTTCATCATCTTCGCCTTTATCGGTGGGTGAATCTTCATCATCTTCATCCTCTAAGTCTGGATCGATTTCAACTTCAACGATAGTATTCTCATCTTCATCGTCACCCCAATTTTCAATGGTGGCGGTTTCAGAAGAAGGAAGTAATGTTCCAGAGCTTGGGAATGTCATGGCAAAATCGTTGGAATTAAAGGCAAATCCTGTATGTTGTTCAATAATGGGTGTTTCGATGTGCATAATCAATGTTCTACTTTGTGTATTGATATCGAAAAATGATCAAGTGTCAAGATATTGGTCTGATAATTCCGTTATTTTTTTAATAATACTGAGAAAATTGAAATGTGGTGTGAATAATAGGTGTTGTATGTTCGATGTCAAATAAGGGCGAACTTACTAACGATGATGGGGGTACTAGAAACGAACCATGACACTTCAGGTGCTACAACTAAATTCAAACATGAGCCCACGTGACCAACGTGCTGAGCGGGTTATATGGCTTTTAGGCGGCGTTATTCTTCTTAGTTTGGCGGATTTATTTCTCACCTTAACGTATTTGACTACTGTTGGAATGAGCGAAGGCAACCCGATTGCTTTCTGGCTTTTACAGTCAACAGGTTCAGTTTGGCCATTGGCACTCTATAAAGGGCTAACAGTCGCTATCTGCGTTACGCTCTTATACAGAAATCGGCACCGCCGCCAAAGTGAACTTGCTTCATGGTGCGCTATGATGATTTTGGTTACATTGACAATTTGGTGGAATCAATATTCACACTACCAACCGATGTTACCGCTTGCTGAAAATCACATCGTCATGGTTGGAGATTCGTTCGAACAACCACACAGCAGTATTTCAATACCAATTGTAAAACAATAATCCGAGCAGTTTGGTGCAGTGTGGTCTGGTACAGTATTCGTATGAAACGTGTTAATATTCTCATGCTCCTATTCATTTGCTTTGCTGGTTGCAGTGTTCGACAGCCCAAGGCGCAATTTATTAGCGCATCGATTACACAATCAACCCCAGAAGCATTTTCAATGGATGTTGAATTTGAAATTTTTAATACAAATGACGAGCCGCTCCAACTTATGGAGTACGACTATGTTGTTTCTGCAAACGGCACGACGGTATACACCGGCTTAGCATCAGCAGAGCAAACAATCCCACGGTGGTCATCCATCACAAATACGATTCCAGTTGTTTTACGGAGAGATTCAGTGCTAGGCACAGACCAAGTTGCTTGGAACTTGTCTGGCACACTCGGGTATGTTCCGCCGAAGGCATTTTCAGAGACATTACTTACTTCTGGCATTTGGAAGCCCTCTGCATCAATTCGTGCACATGGCCTCGTGCAAGTGCCCGCTGTAGATTGAACAAACAGAATAACTGCCTGAATAATTGGAATAATTGGTAACACGTGCAGTCGTTTAGTTTGCTGTGTGAAGTGTTCGGCTTCCTCTACCGATGGAAGTTACATGGATATAGAAGCTATTCTCGCGATTGCACTGGAAAAAGGTGCATCAGATATACATCTTGTTTCTGGTGAGCCACCGATTATTCGAGTGGATACCGGATTGATTTCGGTAGACCAGCCAATTCTCGACCCAGAAGAAATGAATCAGCATCTTTCAAAGATGCTTACCCCGCAGCAATTCGACACACTCAAAAAAGAGCAGGACGTTGATTTGTCATGGTCGACACCCGCTTGTCGGTACAGAGTAAATGTTCACATGCAGCGCGGAATGCCAGCAATCGCAATGCGAACAGTTAAAACAAGCATTCCTCCACTTGAATCGTTAAATCTTCCACCTGCAATCGCGCCTCTGGCAGAATTGCCACGCGGTTTAGTTTTGGTAACTGGCGATACTGGTTCGGGCAAATCAACAACGCTTGCCTCATTACTAGAACGAATTAATACAACAAAACACAGACATATAATTACGCTTGAAGACCCAGTCGAATATATTTTCAATTCAAAGGGGTGCTTGATCGAACAACGAGAACTCGGCAGAGACATGCCAAGTTTTGCTTCTGGTTTGAAGCATGCACTACGTCAAGACCCCGACATTATTTTGGTAGGTGAAATGCGCGACCTTGAAACAACTTCACTTGCAATTTCAGCAGCAGAAACAGGTCACCTTGTTCTTTCAACTTTGCACACCGTAAATGCATCACAAACAGTTGAACGAATAGTTGACATGTACCCTGCGAATCAACAATCACAAATCCGTTCGATGTTAGCAAATACGTTAAAAGCAGTTATCTCTCAGACGCTCTTGCCAAAAATTGGCGGAGGAATGGTTCCTGCAGTCGAAATTTTATTGTGCGACCCAGCCGTGCGTAACATTATTAGAGAAGCACGCACATTCGAAATAGCAAACGTTATTGAAACAAACAGTCGTAAAGGCATGATTTCAAGAGATGCATCTATTGCAACCCTTGTTTTCAATGGCCTCGTCGAAAAACATATTGCAATAGAAAACTCAACCGACCCACAAAGATTACAAATGACTCTCGCTGCATAAGGAAATTAGGATGCCAACATACCGCTACGAATTACAACAAGAAAGCGGAGATCTGTTGATAGGCCAGCTCGCTGCACAATCAGCCACTGGCGCTGCTAGTGCATTGCAAAATCGAGGGGGTCGAATAATACGGCTCGTTCCAATAAATAATTCTGAGGAAAGCACCCTCAAGAAAATCTGGGTATTTATGAACGCAGGAAGTGGTCCATCAAAAAAGGACATTCTTGATTTTACTACACAGTTAGCAGTTATGGTTCGCGCGGGCATCAGTTTGCGCGTTGCGATTGGTGGTATATGCGAGCACGTAGAAAACGATAAATTTAAATCAATTCTAAAATTAATTATCGAAGATATTGAATCTGGCGCAATGTTTTCAGATGCTATTTCGAAATTCCCAAAACTGTTCTCTCCGCTTTATATCAACATGGTCCGCGCGAGTGAATTGTCTGGTTCCTTTGGGCACATGCTTGACCGCATCGCAAAAATTATAACAAGGCAAATAGAAACACAAAAAATGATTGTTGGCGCAAGTATTTACCCTGCCGTAATTGGCGGGCTTGCAACGGTTGTTACGATTTTCTTGTTGACTTTTGTTTTGCCGCGTTTTGCTGGCGTCTTCGCTGGTAAAGAAGAAATATTGCCATGGCCTACGATTTTTCTTATGGCATTAAGTGCATGGATGGTCATCTATTGGTGGGTTGTTCCAATTGTAATTTCGTTAGTTTCTGTCTTGTTGGTCTTAGGAGGCAGAACAGAACGCGGCGGTGTCATTATAGATTCGTTGAAATTACGATTGCCCGTACTTAGAAAAATGTTGCGTGCGCTGTATATAACTCGCTCGTTGCAAACTTTAGGTGAATTAGTAAATGCAGGCGTTCCTATTTTGAGTTCGCTTGAAGTAACCGGAAACATTTCAGGCAACAGGCAATATTTTAAGTTGTGGGAGGATGTTGGTGCAGGCGTAAAAGATGGTCGTCGAATACACGAGATTCTCGATACAACTAATCTTTTGCCTAAGCCAGTTGTGCAAATGATATCTGCTGGTGAAGAGTCGGGTAAGCTTGGCGATGTTCTTGAAGAAATTTCAGAGTATTACGACCGAGTTCTTCGCGATGCCGTAAAAACATTTACAAGTTTACTTGAGCCAGCAATGATTGTTTTCATGGGTGGCATTGTAGGATTTATCGCGATGGCAATCATTCTTCCAATTTTCAAAATGAGCGCGGCAGTAACAGGATGACCCGAAGATCAAACACATCACGTAGGGGTTTTTGGATTGTCGAATCTGCAGTTGCGATAGCGGTGATTGGAATTGGAGTCGTCGCTATTGTTGGTTCGCAACAAGCGTGGCACATTCAAGCGGTTGCTTCCGAAGAACTCGCAACAGGGATGCGCCTTGCGACTGAAATTAGAGAGTTATCACTTTTGTTACCGGCAAATGACCCTATTACTGGTTCGGCTACTTGGGGTTCTGAGGTTGGCGAAGTGTTGCCGTATGACATTGATGACTTAGATGATCTAGACACTGTTGTTTTCTCAGAAGCAGGAGGAACAGGCCCTATTGATGCAACGGGAACAACAATCATTGGAATGATAGGTTGGGAACAACAAATAACAGTGTGCTGTGTTGATCCGTTTGACATAACAGCAGTCGTTGTAGACGGCGGCTCAGAGACAGTACGAATAGAAGTTTCTGTTTTACACAACGGAAAAGAAATTACGAGGTTGCCATGGATTGCACCAAGATGAAAAATAGTTACCCACTACGAACTCGCAACGGTTGGGCAACCGTCCCAGCTTTACTCATGTTGACAGTTATCGCTTCCATTTCAGCAGGGATGGCAAGCGTGTCTTGGACGAATGTGCGAAGCGCTCAAGCAATGATTGGTATTGCAAAGGCACAGTCAGCGGCTGAATCTGGTTTGTCATTTGGTAGTATTAGATTGTTAGATGAAGTTAATCGATTTGTAATAGATAGAGGTGTAATCGACGCATCCCTAGCGGACAAATTATGGAAGGGCACTTGGACATCTGCAGACGGAATAATAAATGTGTCACCAGGAAATGGTTATATAGTTCCATCGCCAAGCGGTCTAGGAATTGTGCATTGTTTGCAAGATGTGTTTGAACAAATTGATACGCACTGGGTTGAAATTACTTCGGCGGATGCAATATTGCCAACGTTATCAAATGGCGATTTAATTTTGGACGTGAAGCCGATTGCGGTTGATTCGACTGAGGAAACTTTCTTTAGGTTGCAGTATGAACTGCAACAAAACAGCACCCGCATTCTTGTTAAAAGCACAGGCGAGTATTTAGGAATTTCAAGAACTATTTCAATGGAATTTGATTTGGATAAACGCATTGACTACGCTCTCGTAGCAATGTCACGCGTTATGCTCGGTCGAAATGTAATTGTTGAAGGGCCCATCGGAACAAGGTATGGAACTCAGAGCGGAGAACTTAACTCTGGCTTTGGCGTCCCACTTGTAATGCGAAGCGATTTTGCTGGAATTGATTCTGTTTTACTTGACGCTGAAATAGCAACATTCGCAAATGCAATTCTTGCTTACGATGTCGATGGAGATAATCGATTGCGACCAAATCATCCAACAGAAGCGTCTGGTGTTGGGGGTTCAATTACTGATTACGATGGTGACCAATATGTCACCGAGATGGATTTGTTTTTGTCACGGTACGACAGCAATGGCGACATTGCAGTGGTGTTCGATGCATCGCAAGCAGCGTTGGCTGGGCACACTGGCTTAGCAAATGAATTCACCCAAGATTTACAACTTGCACTTTTAATTGACCTCGCTAAAAGCGACAGGAACATGGACGGCATTATTGATACCAAAGATCAAGAATTAGGCTGGAACGACGGCATCATTGATGCTCGCGATAGATACGCAAAAGTAGATGGCTCGATTGGTTTCGCTGTTGGCGCTGAAGATTGGGAATCTGCAAGCGGAGGTTCTTGGCAAGAGGATGTTCAGGGCTCAATTGTTCCCGACTTTCTTTCATCTGCGTCACAATTTCAATTGCCTGCTTCGAGTTTGGCGGAATTAACAACGGATATGTTTGCCGGTTCACAAACTTGGTTTGAAACAAAATCACTAACTGGCATGCCATTTGGCGACACGTCGACCGGACAGGTCGCATCTAACTTGCTTGGTGCCGGGTCGTACACGCCTGCTGCTAGTAATACTTGGGAGGGTGTTCCCTTCGAAGCAGATGGCGCATACGATTGGTACCAACGTCCAGTGTATACAGACATGGCATTTAATAACGTTCGAATTCCAGTTGGAACAAATGCTGTTTTTGAAAACTGTACGTTTGTTGGCGTTACTTGGGTTGAAACTACGGAAGATGTTGATGACCCAAATTGGAATTTTACTGGTTCGATGGAACCAGACGGTAGCGGTGGATACGTTGAACAATTTTCTGACCTTTCGTCGACAACTGGTGGTGTGGAATACGAAAGCACCAGAGAACTTTCAAACAATGTACGCTTTCATGATTGCACATTTCTTGGTTCGATAGCTGCAGATGTTCCTTCCGAATTTACGCATTGGCGGAACAAAGTTCAAATAACAGGCGAGTCTAGATTCTTCTTGAATCCAAATGATCCCGATGTTGCAGTGCAATCAGATGCAATAGTTTTGCAAGCAATTTTAAATTCTATCGACCCTCTTGATCGCGAGCAGATGGAACGAAGTTCGGTATTGATGCCCGGTTGGTCTGTTGAAATTGGTTCCTTTCAAAACAATGAATCAGTAGGCGTGAAATTAACAGGAACAATTGTGAGTGGTCTTCTTGATCTTCGTGGTGTGGTTGACGTGTACGGTGCGATACTATCGACGTACCATCCAATTGCAGGCGAGGGCGCACTTTATTACGGTGGAGAAGCAGATGCCTTCAACACAACGCTTGGTTACTTTGGCCCAGAAGATGGCGATGACGAAGGAATCAACAACGATTCAAAAACGTTCGCGGGGTATGGCAGAGTTTCTCTTCGAGCTAATCCAAGTGCTCCAATGCCAGATGGTGTTCCGTGGCCAATAACAATTGTTCCAGATGGTTCAACATATCAGGAGGGTTCCTAATGAGACGTGGGTTTACAGTCATCGAACTTTTAATTGGCATGGCAATCGCTGCAGTTCTTTTGGCTGGCTTGTTCGCATCTATTCAATCTTCAGTGAATGCATATGAACGGTCTTCTGCAGATGGTGTAAATCGTCTTACCTCAAGATTATTAGTCGAGCGAATTGCGTTGCTAATTCGAATGGGTTCATCTTTTGGGCCTCTTCCAGCAAATGCAACGATCGACGAACTTGAAAGTAATATTCTTGAAATCACAACTCAGAGTGGTCAAGAAATTAGCATTACATGGAACAGTGTTGATGAAACACTTGAAATGGATGTCGATGGAGTGGTATCCACAGTGCTTGGCGGTGTAACGCAAGACGCGGGCGGCATACCAATTACGCCGTTTTTGTTGCAATTCGAAAATGGTACCACGTTGCAACGAGTGACTATAAATCTTGCAGTAATTCCTGACCCCGAACACGCAACCGCGATGGATGGGCAAGGTGAAACAATTCGTTTAACAGCTTCGGTTATGCCCCGTGCTCAGTTGTATTAAAGTTTAATTCGGTTCGCAAGTTTGTACGCTGTAAGTGAATCTTTTGCTTCTGCGATGACACGAGCAATTGGTTCGGTGTTGCTTGGTCGAACATGAACCCAACCCTCATCAAAATCAATTCGAAGCCCATCACTGTCATCTAGTCTTTCATTTGCGTACGTTTCTTTTAATCGCTCGATTTCTTTCTCGATAGCAGGTATTCCGCCAAGTTCAGCAAGGTCAATCGTTCGTTTTATCATTTCATATTTTTGAATAGAGTTTACGATGGTTGAAAGTTTTTCATTTCGTTCTCTCATGAGGTCTAGAACAAGCGCCATGCCAGAAAGACTATCACGTACCCAACAAACTTTTGGGAAAATTACACCGCCATTTCCTTCGCCACCGATTACGCAATCGTGTTCTTTCATCGCTCCTGCAACGTTTGCTTCTCCGACTGCGGAACGATATGATTTGCAATCATATTGTTTTGCAACGTCGTCAATCATTCTGCTTGTAGATAAATTAGTCGCGCAACTTGTGTTTGGATGTTTCGAAAGCCACTGCAATGAAGAAAGAACAAGTGTAAATTCTTCACCAAAGTACCTTCCGTTTTCATCAACGATTGCAAGCCGATCTGCATCGGGGTCTTGAGCAAACCCAACATCAGCATCAAATTTATCGACTGCTTCACAGAGGCCTGTAAGATTTTCTTCTTTTGGTTCTGGCGTGTGTGCGAAGTCCCCGGTTGGTTCACCATTAAGGTGTAATACATCACATCCGAGTAGTTCTAAAATCTTATATCCAGCTTCGCAGCCTGCGCCATTTATGGAATCTAATACAACGCGAAAATTCTTTTCGCGAATGGGTGCGGGGTTAATGATGCCCAAAACTTTGGCGATGTGCGTGTCGTGTCCTTGCGTATTGACTATAAGTGAGCCACCGTCTTTCGCAGGCAAGGATATTTTTTCGTGAAAACGCCGAATGATATCTTCCGCTTCTTCTTTGGAAGGCGCAAGCCCATCTCCGTCAAGGCACTTTAAACCATTCCAAGGTGTTGGGTTATGCGAAGCGGTCACGATAATGCCGCCGTCTGCTTTCAGTGCGTTAATCATTACGCCAGCAGTTGGCGTTGCAACAACACCAAGGTCTGTCACCGTGCAACCTCTTTTTACGAAAGCGTCAGCCGCGGCTTGTTGTAATTCTGGTCCGCTTGGCCTACTGTCTCTTGCAACGCAAAGCATGGGCACCCGACCGAGTTTATCATGAAGAAAAGACGCAAAAGCATCGGCGTAGGTGTTTGCAACTTCTGAGGTCATCGTTTCGCCAACGATGCCGCGAGCACCTGAAACAGAAAGCATTAATGGGGCGTTAGTCATAGTCGATAGGTAGCAATACAGTTTGGGGCTTCAGTGAGTTCAACACAATATAAACGAGCAGGGGATGGTACCCGTTTTGCAAGTTCAGTTGCGATATACATGGCGACAATTTCTGCCGAAGGATTCTTGCCGTCTAAAACAGCATTTGTGTTTAAGTTTGTGTCAACGAGAGCCCCGACAACCTCGTGCAAGTCTTTTTGAAGTTGCAAGAAATCAACGACAAGACCATCTACATCAAGGGTTTCGCCTGATACAACAGCAGTCACTTTCCAATCATGTTCGTGCTGAATTTCTTCAACGCCATCGATGGTGACAGCGTGTTGCGCGATAAAAGAATCGGAAACGGAAACATCAAACATCGGTAGCTTTCCACTCTTCTTTGACTTCCCAAGTGTATGGCTGTTTGCTGCAGTCAATATCAACAGCGAAAAAACCACCTCGGTGTTGCTTTACGAGTGGCCAAATAATGTCGCGGTCAGTCTTTGGAATATTGCGAGACATAATTTCATCAATGGCAACCCATTCGAGGGTGCCTTCATCAATTTCCATAGATGTAATTTCCGAAACGCAAATAGTCCTTGTCACTTCATAAAGGAAAATGAGCCAGTGCGTTGCTCCTTCAAATGCGGTTTCCGCGAGCATGCCTGAAAGTCGAATGTCATTTGGCTCGACGAGTACTCCTGATTCTTCATGAATTTCTCGTATTGCACAAGCGTGTGGGCTTTCGCCAATGGACGCTTCAAGTTTGCCACCAATTGGCGAATATTTATCAAAATTTGGTTCTTTGTTTCTATGCAGTAACAGCAAGCGCCCATCTTCATCATACAGGTAACAAAGCACGGCGATTTTATAAGGCAAGTCAGCGATGGAATAATTATCAGGCATGTTGTACTTCTTGAATAGTTGTTTTCATTTCAGAAACGGATTGTTGAATGCCGGTAAAAATGCTTCGGCTAATAATAGAGTGTCCAATGTGCAATTCAGCAATGCCCTGGATAGATGCAATGCAACGGACATTTGCGTGCGTTAAACCGTGACCAGCGTTGCACTGCATCCCTTGTTCAAGCACATACGCGACTGCGTTTTGCACGCGTTCAATCTCTAGCAAAACTTCTTCGCAATTCAGAGAGCAGTTATTGGCAAGGACAGCCTCTGCAAATGGACCGGTGTGGATTTCGCAGACGGTAAACCCACATTGTTTCGCCGCATCAATTTGTTCTGTATTTGCATCAATAAATGCGCTCGCTGGCATTGATTCTCCGGTGATCTGATCAACAAATGCTGTTAGTCCATCAATATCACTACAAATGTCTAAGCCACCCTCTGTTGTAATTTCATTTCTGCCTTCTGGGACAACCATCACCATCTCGGGACGGGCTTTCAAAGCTAGTTCAAGCATTTCTGAAGTGGCAGCAAGTTCAAGATTAAGTGGAACTTGCAGGCATTCTCGTAGGCGAAACAAGTCGGAATTTTGCATGTGCCTTCTATCTTCACGAATATGAAGTGTAATTCCGTCGGCACCGCCAGAAATTGCCTCTTGGGCTGCGAGAATCGGATCGGGCTCGATAGTCATCCTCGCTTGGCGAAGGGTCGCTACGTGGTCAATATTTACACAAAGTTTGATCATGTTTCAGTTCCAAATAATAGACCATACATACCAGTGGCGAGTATACTCCCCACAGAGCCGATATGCGGTCTTTAGTGAGCCCTTTAGATGCCAGAGTTTCAAAAAAAATTAGCACAATTGTATGCAGATTTGAACACCCAAGGTGCTCGGATTTCTGATCAACTTTTACGAGCTGTTGAATCCAGTTTTGACGGCGATATTACAAAAGCACAATCCGTTGTCGATAGCGATGGAATCATTGACAGAGTGGATGTTGAAATTGAACGTGCTTGCATTGAATTGCTCCGATTAGGCGCAACAGATGAACATAGCATTCGAAGTGTCCTCACAATTGTAAAAGTCAATAATGAATTTGAACGCATTGCAGACTGCGCAGTCATTGTTGCAGAGTCAGCAATTAATCATAAAAATTTAATTGCAAATGCTCCGCCAACTTTTCGAGTGATGGCAAACAGTGTTGTTGGCATGGCAAGGGATACAAATAAATCTCTTGCAGACACAGACACAGAGATGGCTGTAAGAGTTTTATCTTTTGATGATACAGTCAATCGCTTTCGAAAAGAAATAGTCATGGATGTTCAAAACAGAACAAGTAGTGGCGGCTTAAAGCCACTCGTTGCTTTTGAGTTGCTCGCGGTGACTCGTGCTATGGAACGAATCGCCGATCATTGCACGAACATTTGTGAGCAAGTTATTTATCTTCAAACCGGGAAAATTGTTCGGCATCTCGAAGAGGGTTGGACTTCGCCGGAAAACCCAACGTTTTGAATGGCTTGCAAAGTAAACTACATGAACAACTAGTCGCTTTCAATCAAGAGCATGTTCTTGCATTTTGGGACGAGTTGGCCGACAGCGAAAAAGAAAACGTAGCAAATCAAATTCAATCTATTGATTTCAATCTATTCGCGTTGCTTCAATCAAAACAAATAGATGCTAAAAGTAAACAAATAGAGCCATGTGAAGTCCTCGCTTTGGATGCTACGTATAAAAAACAGGGGGTTGCATCTATAGAAAATGGTGAAATTGGCATACTCACAGTAGCAGGCGGGCAAGGTACACGACTTGGCTGGAGTGGTCCAAAGGGAACATTCCCCGCGACGCCCGTTACTGGCAAATCGATGTTTCAACTTATTGCAGAGCAAATACTTTGTGCTGCAAAGAAATATAAAACAACCATTCCGTGGTATATCATGACGAGCATAGAAAATGATAACGCTACGCGTTCGTTTTTGATTGATAATAATTGTTTTGGTTTGAATCGGACAGACATTTTCATTTTTACGCAGGGTGAAGTACCCGCAGTTGACACTGATGGGAATATGCTTCTTGAATCGAAGAGTAAAATTGCCATGAACCCAGACGGGCATGGCGGTGTAATTTCTGCGCTTCGACAGAGTGGCGGTTTAGACGAAATGAGTACGCGCGGAATAAAATATCTTTCCTATGTGCAGGTGGATAATCCCTTAGCTAATGCAATTGACCCAAACTTTATTGGCTTGCATCTATCAGAAAAATCTTCTGCTGAAGCGTCAAGCAAATGCGTGTTGAAAATTGATCCAGATGAACGCGTTGGCGTGTTTTGTAAAGTGAATGGCAACCTTGAAGTTGTCGAGTACAGCGATTTGCCAAAAGACAAAGCAAACGAATGTGATGGCGAAGGCAATCTCGTGTACGCCGGTGGTTCAATCGCGATGCATATATTTACGGTCGAGTTTTTGCAACGCATTGCAGACGATTTGCCATGGCACAAAGCACATAAAAAAGTACCGTGCATCAATTTGCAAACTGGTGAACATTGCAAACTCGAGTCACCTAATGCGTACAAGTTCGAAAAATTTGTATTCGATGTTCTGCCGCTTGCGAGCAACTCGATTGTGGTGGAAACGAAACGCGACGAAGAGTTCGCGCCAATTAAAAATACAACTGGCCAAGATTCTCCTGAAACGAGCCACAATATGCAACGCGAGCGCGCAACCTCTTGGTTGCGTTCAAGAGGTGTTGCTATTTCAGGCGGTGCAATTATTGAGATTAGTCCACTTGCAGGTGCTTGCGCGGAAGATTTAAACGAAGCCGAACTTCCAAAAGCAATCGGTTCGGATGAGATTGTGGTGATTTAAATGGAAGTGTGGATAAACGATCTCATGGGGCTTGTTGATCCAACGATGGGGCCGTGGATTGTGTTTGGACTCCTTCTTCTTTCAGGCATTGGAATTCCACTGGGGGAAGATATTATTATTATCCCTGCTGGGATGTTAGTTCAGCAAGAGGCGCTTCCACTTATGCCCACTCTTCTTGCCGCTTATTTTGGGGTTATCGCAGGAGATATAATATGGTTTACCGTGTGTTCAAAATTGGGTACTCGGTTGGTCCACAAAAAGTGGTTTAAACGGTTGGTCCATCCTAAACGAATGTTGCAAGTGAAGTACCAGTTTGATGTTCGTGGAGCGTGGGTAATTGTGCTTTCAAGATTTATTCCTGCAAGTCGAACGACAACAATTACTGTCGCTGGCATGATGCATATGAGTTATTGGAAATTCATCACCACAACTGCGATTTGTGTTTTGATAACAGCGCCTATGCAATTATTTGCAGGCTGGTGGATTGCAGATAGTTTGCAAGCAAAATCAACGGTTGAACTCATCGTGCGTTTGACGGGACTAGTTATGGTAGTTATCGCAGCAGTTTGGGCCTATAGGTTGTGGTCTAGCCATAGAAGCACTGGTACCAAACCTCCAAGAGCGAGGGCTTCTTGGCTCCGATATTTCCCTCGCAAGAAAAAGTAATACAAGTTTCCTGTCTGGTCAGTTATACTAGTGGTATGAGAACAGTAATTACAGGTCAAATCGGAATGGACAAGAAGCCCTACTTGGAAAAAGTATCGGATCTTGCCGGTGAACGTGGTAACAATATCAACGTCTTTAATGTGGGCAAAATGATGTATTCAGAGGGTCCGGATATTCGTGCTGGGCGCATTTTAGACTTGCCATTGAGCCGTTTGCATTCTCTTCGTCGTGCAGCAATTAAAGATATTGTTTCTGCTTCTACTCCGTTTGAAGAGCATCCAAATGTTGTTATGAATACGCACGCAACGTTTAGGTGGCGACATGGTTTGTTTCCTGCATTTGATTTTGATCAAATGGATGACTTTAATCCTAACTTATTTATTTGCCTTGTTGATAATATTGAAGTTGTGCATGACAGGTTGCATGCAGAGCATGACATTGATGCGACTTTAAAAGATTGTATGGTTTGGCGCGAAGAAGAAATCCTTGCAACCGAACTTATGGCACAAGCATGTGGTTGTAGAAATTCTTTTTATGTTCTTAGCCGAGGTCGACATCAAGATACAACTGAAACTTGTTATAGATTGATTGCGCGAAATAATTTGAAAAAAGTATATCCAAGTTTTCCGATGAGTCACGTTGTTGATATGCCGGATATTCTTGAAGAAATAGATCAATTTAGAGCAGCACTTGCTGAACATTTCATTTCATTCGACCCAGCAGATGTAGATGAAAAATTGTTACTTGATCGCGGTATTGAAGCTGCAAAAGAGGGCAAAGATTGGATTGAAGTAGAGGCACACGCGTTTGGCGGTAAGCAGGGTGGCGACCCGATGCGCGTTTCGGTGCGTGAAATCCTAGACATTGCTGGCGACATTGATGGCCAAATTTACATGCGCGATTTCAGATTGATTGACCAATCTGACATGATTGTTTCCCTCGTGCCAGAACTTCCAGGCGGAGTTCCTGGATTATCAAGCGGTGTTGAACGAGAATTGCAACACGCATGGGAGCACACAAAAGAAGTCTACGTTGTTTGGAAGCCGTCTAAGCCGCCTTCACCATTCATTACTGAAACGGCAACTAAAATATTTGCGTCAGTCGATGAAGCGTTGGATTATTTTTCTCAGCAGGGTTTCTTTGAAATGGCAAGTTTGTTCGGCAATTGATCGTCAAACGCGACCCATTCAAGTGATAGGCCTTGTGCGGCCATCGTTTTCCCTGCGCGCCTCCGGTCGCAAGATGCAATTATTTCTGGGACTGATTCGGGGTTCGTGTAACCTCTTCCAACTTCCAGAAGCGTGCCTGCGATTATCCGAACCATGTTCCAAAGAAAACCAGCACCAGCAACATCGATAGAAATACGCCAGTGGTCAGTTGCGTACACTTCACACTGATCAATACGGCGAACAGTCGTTTTTCTACCATGATTTAATTTTGTAAAGCCAGCGAAATCATGTTCACCCAAGAAGTGCTCAGCGGCTTCTTGCATTTTTTCGATATTTAGAGCGTACGCTGTGAACGCGAAGAATCGGCGGTCGAATAATGGTTTTCGTAATGGATTACTACAACCATGCGCAAGTTTATATTTGTATCCCTTGCTTGTGCAATGGTTGATTGGATTAAATGCATCATGCACAACATCGACATGCCTTACTTGTACATCGTTTGGTAACCATGAGTTGAAACCAAGGATTAATTTGTCAGGGTCAATACTGTTTGTTGCATCAAATGTAACGACTTGTCCTTGAGCATGAACACCGGAGTCGGTCCGAGATGCTCCGGTGAGTACGATTGGTTGTCGCATTACCTTTACAACGGCTTTTTCAAGTACGTCTTGAACAGTACGTAAATAGCGGTGCTCTGGATGCACCTGCTTTTGCCAACCATGAAACTCTGTTCCGTCGTATGCCACTATCATTCTGTATCGCATATCCGTATCTTAATACGTCATAGGGTCTGGTACACCTGTACTTGGCACATCTGTCTTAGGTACAGGTGCACCAGACCCTATAAAATACTCGGATGACACAAATACTCGTAGTTGGACCTCATCCGGATGATCAGGAACTTGGCATGGGTGGAACAATCGCCAAATTGGTCGACCAAGGGCACGATGTTTTACTTCTTGACATGACAAGTGGCGAGCCCACACCGCACGGCACACCCGAATTAAGAGCAAAAGAATCTGCTGTAGCTGCCGAGATTCTCGGCGTGAAGCGCGTATCGGTTAACCTTCCCAACAGATATGTCGAACATTCAATTCCTGCCCGCCATGCTGTTGCTGCAGTTATTCGCGAACACCAAGCTGAAATAGTTTTTACGCCATATTTTGAAGACGCACATCCAGACCACATTGCAACTACAAAAATAGTTGAAGATGCTCGGTTTGATGCAAAATTAACAAAGATTGACTTGGCAGGCGACCCAATTTATCCTACTTGGTTGTTTTATTATTATTGCACCCATCTTCGAATCGTTCCAAACCCGAGTTTCTTAGTAGACACCACTGGCTTTGCGAAACAAAAAAGAGATTCGATAGTTGCATATGAATCACAATTTGTTATTCCAGAAAATAATCGTCCGATTGTAGATTGGGTTGAAGCCCAAGATGCATATTTCGGAGGCCGATTACGAACAGAAACGGCAGAGCCGTTCTTTACTCGCGAACCAATTGGCTTAACGAATATTGACGGTTTGGTTTAACTTCCAGTCGAACCAAACCCACCTGCGCCACGAATCGTATCGTCGAGATCTTCGACAACTTCATAAGTTGCTTGCACAACTGGCGCAATTATCATTTGCGCAATTCGCATATTCGGTTCAACGATGAACAGTTCTTTGCCGTGATTAATGAGTGGTATGCAACATTCTCCACGGTAATCTGCATCAATCGTCCCAGGCGCATTTGGTAATGTAACACCGAACTTTGAAGCAAGGCCACTTCGAGGTCGAACTTGTGCTTCGTAATGATCGGGTAATGCCATTGCAAAACCCAAAGGGATCATCTCAATTGCTCCGGGAGCAATAGGTATGTTTTCAGAATTGGCTGCATGTAAGTCCATCCCAGCGGCAAGTTTTGATTGGTAGCACGGGACCATCGCTGTTTCTCGAAGTTTTTTATATTTCACTTTGACTTGGTGCATGTGAACATTGTAATTGACGAAGGCGTATATGATGCAAGAGATGGAACACGAACACATACCAAATTGGGCAATTCATCGTCGGCTCTACGTATGGGTATTGAGTTTTGCAGCAAAATCAACAGCGCCATTTGTCTTATTTGGCATCGCTTTTGTTGAAGCATTCATGCCATTTGTTCCTCCAGACGCGTTGCTCATCCCGATGTGTCTTGAACAAAGGCGTAAATCTGGACTTTTCGCCATGCTTGCAGTTCTGGGAAGCGTGGCAGGCGCGATGGTTGGATATTTTATTATTGCTTCAATAATCTCAAGTGGTGCGGGTTGGTTTATTGGCCAAGAGCAAATTCAACCAATGGTTGATGAATTTGAAGTTCGTGGACAACTCTGGGTTTTTGTTGCAGCGCTGACGCCTGTTCCGTTTTTTCTCTTAACGGCAGCTGCGGGTGTAGCGAAATTGAACTTTGGTCTATTTCTTGCCGCGTGTATTGTTGGTCGAACAATTCGATACGGACTCGAAGCAGCGATCGTTTGGTGGATCGGCGAGAGAGCAAAAACATTCATTGAAAAATGGTTTAATCTCGTGACGATTATCGCTTGTTTGATAGTCGCCGCTTCTTGGTGGGCATTGTGGTAAATTAACCGCCGATTGTGCTCATAGTTTTTTCTGGGCGCTTGAAATCGTCTCGATCCATGCCGTGCCCAGCAGATTTCGCCCAGACTGCATCTTGAAAAAATGTTCTCAACTTGTCATCGCTAGCGCCACTACGAAGTAGCGAGCGGATGCACCATTCATCATCACTAAATAAGCACGGCCGAACAGTCCCGTCTGCCATGATACGCATGCGATCGCAACCATGGCAAAAAGATTCAGAAACAGAAGCGATGAAACCGATTCGACCACCACCGGAGGTAAATCGATAGTTCATAGAGGTACTCGAAGGCGAATCGCCTTCTTTTATGAGCGTGTGTTCTTTCTCGATGCGGTGCTTCATTTCATTAGCAGTGACAACGTCCTCGCGTTTCCATGTATGCCCTGCGTCAAGTGCCATAAACTCAATGAGCCGCATGTCGATTTCGTGGTCTTTTGCAAATTGTGCAAAGTCTGCAACTTCATCATCGTTCACGCCTCGCAAAATGACAGCATTCACCTTGACGGGCGAAAGCCCGACATCACTTGCAATATCGATTGAAGCGATGACATTTTTCAGCGTTGTGTGCGACCGTGTAATTGCATCTTTTCGACTTGGTTTCAACGTGTCTAAGCTAACGGTTACACGATGTAAGCCGGAATCTTTCCACAACCGAGCCTTTTCACGTGTTAGGGTTGAACCATTTGTGGTGAGGGCGATATCTCGCAAGCCCATTTTTCCTACTCGTTGAATGAATTCGTCAAGTTTTGGAAAGAGGGTTGGCTCTCCGCCGGTGATTCGAAGTTTGTCTATTCCAAGGGACATTGCAACTTCAACAATGTGAACATATTCGTCAACGGTTAACAAATCCATTTTTGGCAAATACTTTACATCTGGCCCCATGCAATACACGCACCGAAAATTACACCGGTCTGTTACAGATAAACGCAAATCTTTGATTTGTCGCCCATGTGAATCTAATAGTTTTCCAACTTGCAGGGCTTCAGGCGGTGCGGATGTCGGCGAGTCAATATCCAAAAGTGTAAGTGAAACATTCACGGTTGACATTATACCTGTAAAAAGCGAACGAAATTCCGCAGTTGTTTTTGGATGTTGTAATTATCGAGATATGCTCCCTCGAATGAAAATATACCTAGTATCATTGTGTTTTTCTTCAGTCGTAATCGCGGGTGACTATTGGTATGTTCCAAGAGATTGCGAAACTATTCAAGCTGCTATTGATGTAGCAAACGATGGTGATGAAATTGTAGTGTCGCGTGGAGTTTGGAAAGAAACCATCCAACTCGCTTCCAAGCGTGTGTATCTTCGAAGTGAGGATGGGGCTGAAGAAACTGTAATTCAGGGGAATCAAACGGGGGCGGTTGTTTTATGCACCGCGAATGCAAACAGCACAATTGAGGGGTTTACGATTCGCGGAGGCAAATCCGATCTTGGTGGCGGGATATTTATTGAAGATTCTTCGACTTTGTTTCGTCTTTGCATGATTGAGTTTAATACAGCAAGACAGGGAGGAGGAGTGTATGTTCGAAATGGCACCCCAATTTTTTACCAGTGCGTTTTTTCTTTCAACGAAGCAGAAGATGGAGATGGAATTTGGAGTAAAAACGCAAGGCCAGAATTAACTGCATGCATTTTTGCAGGGGATGCAATTGGTTGGGAGAGTGGCGAGTTGGTTACGGTGCGAGATACCAACAGCCCAGCGGGTGCATGTTGTATTCGTGATATATGTATTCAAACAGCGTCTGTTGCATGTTGGGAAGCAGGTGGACTGTATCGCGGCGAAAATGCAACTTGCTTAGATGCATGTGATCCCATTTGTGACGAGGATGTCACAGGCGACGGTGTTGTGAACCTAACAGATGTTTTACGCGTCATTTCCGCTTTTGGGTTCTGTCCTTGAAATCGTAATTCCAGTTGTGTTCGCATCGATTTTTGCAAGCATATGATTAATGTCAATGTCCATCAACTCAAGGACCGATTTCCCTCGCTTCGATAAATCCGCCACTGTCCAAGGCGGTTCCCATACAAGTTCTACTTTAACATTGGTAACACCATCAACCATTGAAACAACTTCAAATACTTGGGTTGGCATTAAGTCGGCAACTGGGCAGTTTGGTGTTGTGAGTGTCATAGAAATGTGCACAGCACCATTTTCAATGTCAAGTTTTCGAATTAATCCAAGGTCATAAATGTTAATTGGCAGTTCTGGGTCTTTTACCGTTTTTATTGCGGCGATGATTTGTTCTTGCAATTCGCTCATTCGGTTGTCACATCTTCTACGCCATCAAGGGCGGCGATAACGGTGTGCCATGCGAGAGTTGCACATTTGACACGCATTGGAAATTCTCGAACTCCTGAAAACACAGCTAATTTATTAGGCAAGTTGTCAGAGGTTCCTTCGCCAGCGACGAGTTCATGAAACATTTTGAATATTTTTTTTGCTTCTTCAACAGATTTGCCAATGAGTACTTCAGCCATCAAGTCTGCAGATGCGGTTGAGATTGCACACCCTTCGCCATCAAATTTCACACTTTCAATTATTCTATTTTGAAGTTGAACGGTGACAACAATTTTGTCGCCACACAACGGATTATTTCCAGTGCCAATACAATCGCACGGGTTGGCTTTGCCACGATGCCGCGGGTTTTTCGCGTGGTCGGTAACCATCTCTAAATACAATTCTCGTAAATCAGACATTACCCGAGCATCCTTATTGCTTCTTGCACTGCGCTTCCAAGATGATCAAGGTCTTTTCTCGTGTTGTAGACGCAAATCGATGCGCGACAGGTCGCGGATAGATTAAATCTACGCATGAGTGGTTCAGCGCAGTGATTACCGGTGCGAATCGCAACGCCTTCGTGATCCAAAATAGTTCCAACATCATGCGGGTGGACGCCGGCAACTGTGAACGCAATAACACCTGCGTTGTGTTCTGATGCGCCAATAAGTGTAACGCCTTCAATAGAACGTAAAACATCTCGGCCATACGCAAGGAGTTCTTGTTCTTGTTGAATCATCGTGTCGTAACCAAATGATTCAATCCATTTCACCGCTGCGCCAAGTCCAATGGCACCAGCAATATTAGGTGTGCCCGCTTCAAATTTGAACGGCACATTGTTCCAAGTTGTTTCTTCGAACGAGACAGACAAAATCATATCCCCGCCCCCTTGCCATGGTTCCATTTCTTCAAGCAAAGCATGTTTTCCGTAAAGACAGCCGATGCCGGTTGGTCCAAACATTTTATGACCCGAGGTTGCGTAAAAATCGCAATCCACATCAGACATAGAAACTGGAATATGACCAACTGCTTGTGCTCCATCAACGACTGAAATTGCGCCAACTTCACGAGCTAGAGCACACATTTCTCTAATTGGGTTTATTGTGCCAATGGCATTTGAAACATGTGCAAAGGCAACAATAGTCGTATCTTCAGTGAGCAATTCTTTGAATGAATCTATATTTAATGATCCGTCATCATTGACTTTCGCAACTTTCAATGATGCGCCAGTTTGTTCGCAGACAAGTTGCCACGGAACGATGTTGGAGTGGTGCTCCATTTCGGTAATTAAAATTTCATCGCCTACAGAAAGTATCGGTCTGGCAAATGCCTGTGCTACTAAGTTGATTGCTTCGGTTGCACCGCGTACGAAGATGATTTCTTCTTTACGGCTCGCCTGAAGTAAGTTAGCAACACTTTGGCGAGCATTTTCATATGCCGTTGTTGCTCGCATCGAAAGTGTATGCACGCCTCGGTGGATGTTGGCGTTGTCATGTTCGTAATAGGATGTAATAGCATCTATGACACATTGCGGTTTTTGAGTGGTCGCTGCAGAATCAAGATAGACCAATCGCTTGTCACCAATTGTTTGGTGCAATGCTGGAAATGAATCCGCAATAATCTGAGTGTTACTCATTTACAGTGTCCTAATAAAATCCCCACCGGGCATTGCTGAAAGCAACTCATCGGTAAGTGTTTTCCTAAAACCATCGTCAGCCAAATCTTCTAAACTTTCGTTTAAGAAAGCATACATGAGTAAGGACTCTGCAGCATCAGCTGGAATACCTCTGGAACGAAGATAGAGTTTTGCTTCTTCGTCTATCTCGCCAGTCGTTGCACCATGTGTGCACGCAACTTCATCGTTGTAAATTTCAAGTTGCGGGCGAGCAATAGCATTGGCGTCATCACTAAGCAAAATGTTTTGATTCGTTTGTTTAGCATCGGTATCAGTTGCGCCTTCTTTGACATAGATACGACCAGTAAAGACAGACTTTGCATTGCCATCAAGAATGCCTTTGTAAAATTCTCGGCTGTTGCAATTTGGATAATTATGTTCAATGCGAAGGTGGTTGTCTACTTGTTGATCTTGACCAAGCATGTACATGCCATCAAAATTAGATTCAATGTGTTCGCCGTCTAAGTAGGCAGAAACTTCGTTTCGAGACACCTTGCTCGCAAGCGTAATCGTATGAGTTTGCACTTCGCTAGAGTCACGCTGGCAAACATGCAGTTGTCCTAATTGGTATGCGGTGTTTGAACCACGAATTGCACGGACTAAGGTTACGTTTGAGTTTTTCTCAGCCATGATTTCAGTGAGCGGCATAAACAGGTGACCGCTGTCACCAAGGCAAACGTGCGTTTCAGCAACAGAGATGGATTCACCTTCTTTTGCGTGAATGAAAACGCTACCACTGGCAGCAGTTGCACAGTCCCCAGTAACTAATTGCAAAATGTGAATGGTTTTCTCTTGATTATTTGTAATAGTAACTGTGTCGCATTCGAAACTTGGAATAAAACTGTCGCCACGGCTGGCAATTGTTCCTGCAAGTTCGTAGGCGGCATTTATTTCAACGCCATCGCTAAGGCGCGATGCTTCTTCGTTAAAGACGCCGTTGATTAAAACGATAAAACTATTTGCAGGGGTAACGTCAAATCCATGGATGATGTGTTCGTCTACAAAAGTCGTGCTCAAAGCAAAATCTATGTTCGCAAGAGCTGAAACATTGGTGTACATCCACGATTCAGTTTTATGTAGTTTTTTAAAACATTTGTTGTCAAAAGTCATGGTGGTCATCCGCAGCAACATCCTGTGTCGCAATTTTCAAATGCGACGTACCCTTTTTCTTCAAGTTCAACCGCAAGTTCCTTGCCGCCGCTTTTGACTATTTTTCCGTCGATTAAAACATGAACAAAGTCAGGGACAATATGGTCGAGTAATCGTTGGTAATGCGTGATAACTACAAAGCCACGTTCAGAAGAACGAAGTTTGTTCACGCCATCTGAAACAATACGAAGCGCATCAATGTCAAGACCAGAATCGGTCTCGTCTAGAACGCATAATTTTGGATCAAGCATAGCCATTTGGAAAATTTCTGCTCGTTTCTTTTCGCCACCAGAGAAGCCTTCGTTCACGCCTCGATCTAGTAAGTCGGTGTTTAGTTTTACGGATGCTGCTTTTTCTTCGACTAAATCGAGGAAGTCCATAGCATCTAGTTCTTCTTCACCGCGATATTTACGCATTGCGTTGACTGCAGCTTTCAAAAAGAATTTCGTTGATACGCCTTGTATTTCTACAGGGTATTGGAATGCTAAGAAAATGCCAGCACATGCGCGATGGTCAGCGTCCAGTTTCAAAAGGTCTTGTCCCATGAAGTAAATTTCACCTTCAGTTACTTCATACGCTTCGTGTCCGGCAAGAACACACGCAAGGGTACTTTTGCCAGAACCGTTTGGTCCCATGATGGAATGTACTTCGCCTAGATGTACGGTGAGGTTCACACCCTTAAGGATGTCATGGCCTTCAACATTGGCGTGCAAATTTTTTATTTCAAGTAATGGTGTTGTCATAATTTCTTTCTTCAGAGCGTTTATCCAACGCTTGCTTCTAAACTCACTTCAAGAAGACGCCGTGCTTCGACAGCGAACTCCATTGGTAATTCTCTAAATACTTCCTTGCAAAATCCGTTAACAATCATATTGATTGCGTCTTCAGTTGAGATTCCGCGTTGATTGCAATAGAAGAGTTGGTCTTCGCCAATCTTCGATGTGGATGCTTCGTGTTCCGCTTTTGCACTGCTATTTTTTACTTCAATGTATGGGAACGTATGCGCGCCGCATTCATCGCCCATGAGCATGGAGTCGCACTGCGTGTAATTCCGCGCATTTTCAGCACCTTTTTGAATTCGAACAAGCCCACGGTAAATGTTTTGACCGTGACCCGCACTGATGCCTTTGCTGACAATTGTACTTCGTGTATTTTTGCCAATGTGAATCATCTTTGTGCCGGTGTCTGCTTGTTGGTAATTGTTTGTAAGTGCGACGGAATAAAATTCGCCGACTGAATCGTCGCCAAGCAAAATGCACGATGGGTATTTCCAAGTAACCGCGGAACCTGTTTCAACTTGCGTCCATGTGATTCGACTGTTGTTGCCTTGGCATTTACCACGTTTTGTCACGAAGTTATAAATGCCACCGACACCGTTTTCATCGCCGGGGTACCAATTTTGTACAGTTGAATATTTAATGCTTGCATTATCAAGTGCAACGAGTTCAACAACCGCAGCGTGCAATTGGTTTTCGTCGCGCATCGGTGCAGTGCAACCTTCAAGGTATGAAACGCTGGCACCTTCTTCTGCGATGATGAGTGTTCGTTCAAATTGCCCAGACGATTTCGCATTTATGCGAAAGTAAGTCGACAAATCCATCGGGCACTTCACGCCTTTTGGGATGTATACAAACGAACCATCGGTAAAGACGGCACTGTTTAATGTTGCGTAATAATTGTCAGAGTAGGGAACGATGGTGCCTAAGTATTTTTTTACTAATTCGGGATGTTCGCGCACTGCTTCTGAAATTGGGCAAAAGATGATGCCAATTTCAGCGAGTTTATCTTGGTAGGTTGTGCCAACTGATACAGAGTCAAACACTGCATCGACAGCGACACCAGCAAGCGCTGCGCGTTCTGCCAGTGGAATGCCAAGTTTTTCGTACGTTTCTAACAGTTTAGGATCGACTTCATCTAGCGATTTTGGAGCATTTTCCATCGACTTTGGCGCAGAGTAAAAAATGATTTCATCGTAGTTTGGTTTTACATATGTTAAGTGTGGCCAGTCTGGTTCTTCCATCGTGAGCCAGTGTTTGTATGCTTTGAGCCGCCAATCAAGAAGCCATTGGGGTTCTTCCTTCTTCGCTGAAATAAACGCAATTGTCGATTCGTCTAATCCGGGGGGTGCAGAGTCCGCTTCAATGTCTGTAACAAAACCCCATTTGTACTTTTCGTTGAAGGTTTCTTTCAGCAGTTGCGTATCTTCTGCAGCGGTATTGGATGAACTTAAAAGCGTTCCCGCGTCAGGCATATCTGCGAGGCGTTTAATCTCTTCTGACCGTTTTTTTGTGCCGTTAGCCATGTTTTTATCTTCTTCCATGAGAATGAGTATCAATAACCCAGTTTCCTAGTATAGCAGAAAACCAGCAAAATCAAACAAATTTATGTGTTCGGGGTCTGGTACAGATGCACCAGACCATTAGGCCCTAAGAAAGGTTTAATTCAGGTGCACGCTCAGGTAATCAACGATATCCCTTGATTGCGTCACCCAGATGAATTGGGGTATTGCGTTGGAAAACACCTGCGAAGCATTACTCGCATGCCACAGTGCGACTGCACACAACAACCACGAAGCAGTTAGGATTCAAGCATGGAACGTCGTGAATTTTTGAAATCTTCAAGTGCGGTCGCCATTGCGTTCCAATTGCCATGGTTTGTTGCGAGCGGTTGCGCTGGTCGCATGCGAGGCGACCGTGTTGTTGAGCACGCCAACGGAATTCTCGTCAATGACGCGCACGCTGCGATGAACGCGACATGGGTTCGTGAAATACAAAAACCAGAAACGGCTGAAGCGTTGCAAAAAAATGTGCGAGATGCAGTTTTGAAGAACATGAACGTTTCAATTTCAGGTGGTAGGCATGCACTTGGGCAGCAACAATTCGCAACAGATTCGATGTTGATTGATACAACCTCTTTGCATACGGTAATCGGCCTTGATTCAAACAACGGCATCGTCAAAGTGGAAGCAGGTATCCGCTGGCCCGAATTGATGGAAGGTCTTCGCGAATTGCAACCAGGCGAAACAAACCCTTGGGTGATTCGGCAAAAGCAAGGCGGTTCCGATGGAATTTGTTTAGGTGGAACGCTTAGTGCAAACGCCCATGGCAGGGGGCTGGGCATGAAACCGATTGTCGACGATATCGAGTATTTTGAACTTATCAACGCAGCTGGCGAGTTGGTCTTTTGTAGCCGAACGCAAAACCCAGAATTATTTAATCTTGCAATTGGTGGGTATGGGTTGTTCGGTGTTATCTACGCCGTGGGGCTGCGCCTTATGCGCCGAGAAAAACTGCGAAGGGTGGTGCAAGTCGTGGACATTGCAGAGGTTGTCCCACTACTTGAGAAAGCAACAGCAGAGGGATGTAAGTACGGCGATTTTCAATATGACATTGACGAGCAATCGCCGTCATTTATGAAGAAGGGAATCTGTACGTGGTATGCACAAGAAAGCGATACCGATGCAGTTCCAGTTGAAAGGGAACAACTCAGCACGGACACGTGGCTGAACTTATTATATTTGGCGTGCACCGACCGAAGGAAAGGGTTTGATGCGTACACCGAATTCTTTCAATCAACGCATGGACAACTCTATTGGTCTGATACGAGTCAATTAAGCACCTACAACAAGGGATATCGAGATTTTATCAATGCGAAGATAGAATTTGATGCACCGGTAAGTTTGATGTTGAGTGAGTTGTATACACCGCGGGAGAAATTACCAGAGTTCATGGCACAAGCCGCTGACATTTTGCGAGCGAGCGGGATTCCAAACATCTACGGAACCATTCGGATGATTGAGAAAGACGATGAAACGTTTTTGCCATGGGCAAAAGAAAACTATGCGTGTGTTATTTTTAACTTGCTCGTGACCAACACAGCGTTGGGCAAGTCAAAAGCAGCAGACACGTTTAGGGCGCTGATCGATGTGTCGATTGCCCTTGGTGGCAGTTACTATTTGACGTATCACAAGTGGTCACGAAAGGACCAAGTGCTTGCGTGCTATGAGCAGATGCCAGCGTTCCTTGAACAGAAGGCGAAGTACGACCCGAACTTGGTCTTCCAGAGCGACTGGTACAGGCACCAACACCAGTTGCTTTCGTAATATTGCTCGTATTTCTTGCTTTATGGGGCGTGTTGCAATAAAGAAGTTGCATGTTGCGACCATTGTGACTCCTCCGCGAACAGTTATTTATATTTCAGTTTTCCCTAAAAGCAAATTGCTGCACGGATGTGCAGAATTTGCGGAAGAGATGGAATGGAGCCGGGGAGAATCGAACTCCCGTGCCGAAACAGTCAACAATACACGTCTACGCAAATAGTCAGATGTTCAATTTCGGTACTGCGTCACTACATCTGACAAACTGACGCGTACCACAGCAAACTAAGTTTCTCATTCCTCTGCGGCTTGCAAGCACTTTGGAACCAGCCCGAGTTTTGCACACCGCGCTGTATCAGGCGTCGAGAACGATGTGTCGCAGGTTATGCTGCGAGTGCGTAGTTAGCGTTGCCAACTAAAAATTGTGCATCCTTTTATCGTGGCAAGGATGCTCCACGTTACGCAATGTATTGCCTTCCCTGTCCGGTCGAAACCAGGTCGGCCCCTAAGTTTTCAAAGAGCAATAGAAGAGTATACGCTATTTTTTACTTCTGTCCATTAAAACAGGGGTTTGCAAGAATAGGCACCACTTTTGCAAGAATACGAAGGAGTACTTCTGCCTGCGTGCCAAGTGCGTCAATATCACAAATAATTTCTTGATCGTAGCACGCTAAAACAGGAGCAGTTTGCTCACGATACACTTCAAATCGACGCCTGATTACAGTTTCGTCTGCATCATCAGGGCGCCCCTGCTCCGTTGCTCGCTTTTTCATTCTGCCGACCATTTCATCGATATTTTCACATACGAGGTGAATAATCATACATGGGTCAATGTAATCCCGCATCGTTTCTGCTTGCGGTTGGCTTCTTGGAATGCCATCGAGAATCAACATATCCGTTGTCGGAGCGTAAAGTTCACGAGCAATCAACTGCTCAACATGCTGGCGCCATAAACGAACAGTCAAAAAATCTGGAACAAGTAAACCTTGCGATGAATATCGTGTAAATTCAAGCCCAATCTCTGATTCCTTATCCAACGAACGAAACATATCTCCTGTTGCGAGGTGGAAAAAGCCCGGAATCGCACCAATCAACTTCCCTTGCGTACCTTTCCCAACGCCTGGAGGGCCAATTAAGAGAATAGATGAATAGCGATTTGGTGTCGACATTGTGAATCCAATAACTTGCGAATGATAGCCAAAATTGTTGCATCAGGAAGGGAAAAAGAATGAGTCTCTACGTAAATGGACTCTGAATTCAATTAATTAATAATTTAATATTAGGTACGATGCAGGAATGCAAGGATTAACAAGAATTTGGAAAGAGCCTGCTGGAAATAGCACTGAAAACACCCTGGTTTCACGAATTCTTACCGCCCGCGGGATCATTTCGGCTGAAGAACATCGCTCGTTTTTGGACCCAAAACTCTCCACGCTTGAAGACCCGAGGGAATTGCCTGATGCCGAAAAAGCGGGAGCAATTCTATGCGAATATTTAAGGGCGGGCAAAAAAGTATTGATTTATGGAGATTACGATGCGGATGGGATTACTGCCTCATCAGTCCTCTACCACGTCATTGCAACTGCGACAAAAAAACCAGGGCCACCGATTTATATCCCAGATCGAATGAGCGAGGGATATGGGATCAATCCCGAAGCGATAGAGCAATTCGCGAAGGATGGAATAGACCTCGTCATTTCAGTTGATTGTGGTGTTACAGCAGTCGAGGCAGCAGAAAAAGCAAAAGAACTTGGGCTTACGCTTATCGTCACAGATCACCACCGGCCAAGGGATGACGGGAAATTGCCTGATTGTGCAGCACTTGTTCATCCTGGAATTGATGAAGAACCCAAAACATTGTTTGCAGGTGTTGGGGTCGCGTACCAACTTGCATGGGCATTTGCGAGAACGTGGTCTGGTTCGCAGCAAGTCACAAAAGAGTTAAGTCAATGTTTACTTGACATGCTACCGTTTGTAGCCATTGGCACGATTGCGGACATGGTGCCTCTTGAAAATGGGAATCGAATTTTGGCACGATGGGGGTTGCAGCTTTTGCCAAGCACGACAAACGCAGGTCTTCTTGCGATTATGAAACAACTCGATACGCCAAAAATGAAATTAAATTCTTCGCACATTAGTTTTGGTATTGCACCATTACTAAATGCAGTTGGCCGTCTTGCGCACGCAACTAAAGCAGTGGACTTACTAACGCACCTTGATGGACCATTAGCAGAATCATCGGCAAAAGCACTTGCAGATTTAAATCGCAAAAGACAAAAAGTGCAACGCGACATTATCGAAAACGCGATAGAGCAGATTGAAAAAGACAAACTCTACGACAATAAAATAATTGTTTTGCAAAACGACGACTGGAACAGAGGGGTTGTCGGTGTTGCCGCGGGCAAATGCATTGAGACACATTATCGTCCAACCATTTTGCTTTCAGGGGACGGGGATGAACTTGTCGGTTCAGCAAGAAGCATTGAAGGCTTTTCGATTTTTGATGCACTGTCTTCTTGCGAAGATCTTTTATTAAAATTTGGCGGGCACGATATGGCTGCGGGTTTGAGTGTCGCTCGAGAAAAGTATGATGCATTTGTGTCTGCAATTACAAAGTATGCAAACGAGAACATAAAACCAGAGCAATTAATTAAAACAGTTAAACCAGACGTGCTTGCAACACAGAAAGAAATTAAGTATGCGACTGCTGTTGAAATTGAAAAAATGGGCCCGTTTGGTATTGGGAATCCATCGCCTATCGTGCAATTTTCAAAAGTGAGAGTGGACAGCGTAAGCACTATGGGTAACCGTGGTGCGCACATGTCGTTGCAAATAGGAACTTCGAATGAACGAATTCGGTGCATTTGGTGGAACAATGGCGGTTACGCACCAAAATTAATTCGTGGAATGGAAATTGACGTTGTTGCCAAAATAAAAGTAAACGAATTTAGGGGAAGGCGAACAGCAGAGTTAGATTTGCTAGACATCGCTTTACCAAGCGGCTAACTCGCCAACTATTGGTTCAACAAGATCTTTAAGCGTGACAATGCCTACAGGTTTTTTATTTCCAGTTGAAACAATTGCCATCGAACTTTTACTCTTTCTTAGTCGTTGCAGTGCCTCTCGAACAGGCATGTCGGGAGGAATGAAGAGCGGCTCTTTTAGTAAGTCAAGTGTGCAACTTTCAGGAGCGAGCAGGGCAGACAGAATTGGAAGGATGCCTAAGACATTTCCGCTTTGATCTACAACCGGCATCCTCGTGTGTGCAGTATTGGAAATAGCAGATGATCGTCTAGAAGCGGAAACGCTTGCACCAAGGCAATGCACGCGAGTCCAAGGAACCATTTCACTTCGGACAGTGAGTGTTCTCATCGCCAACACACGGTCAGCAAGCGTTATTTGTTCGTCACTAAGCACGCCGCCTTCTAGCCCTTCTTTGAAAAGTAGACCAAATCGAATGCGCGGCGATGGCTCAAGGGTGTTTTCTGAACCGAGAATAAAACTTGCAAGTTTCCCAGCGTTTGAAACTAATGGCACTATGCCAGTCCACCATAGAAGTTTATCTGACCAAACAAGTGGCGCACTCCAGCGATACGTCCATGTGTCAGTGTTTGAGCGAAACAAGTCTTTTGGTAATACTTCGCCAAAAATAAATAGAATTGGAATTAAGACAAGAGCATTTACAATAATGACCGTCCAAGGTCCGAGTTCGGTTTTTTCTAACAAACTGGCAACACCGTAACTTGCAACATAACTAGCAACATTATTACAAACGAGTAATACAGCGAGCATGCGAGTTGGCTGATTCACTAAAGTAAGTAATCGTTTAGCGCTGGCAAGACCATCTGAAGCACGGACATCGAGACGAATTTTGTTGATGGTGTAAAGCCCTGTTTCAAGACCCGAGTACAGCGCACTTAACACGAGACCAAGAAGAGTCACAGCGATAGCAATGTATATGTCATTCATTCTTCGCCTCTTTTCTTAAGAGAGATGAGAACGGTTGCAACGCGGTATGCATCCATGGAAGCAACTTCAAGTTCTAAATTGCTGAACTGGATACTATCGCCAACTTCTGGAATGCGTCCAAGTTTAGCAGCGATTAGTCCACCCATCGTTGCAGCGGGGCATTGTTCAATGAGCGAACCCATCATCGCAGCCCAGCCTCGCACAGCAGTATTTGCATCGACTTGCCACTTGCCGTCACTACGTAAAACTGGCGGTTCAATGACAAAGTGATCTTCTCCTCCAATTTCACCTACTAATTCTTCAAGCACATCTTCTAGTGTGACAAGACCGGCGGTGCCTCCGTACTCATCGACGACGATGGCAAGGCGTGTTGAGGTATCTCGAAAACGCGATAGCAATTGATCAAGCGTGGCAACTTGTGGGATGAACTGTGGTTTGGTCATACATGCTTGTATGAGTGTTTGCCCGTCATTGCATCGTTGTAAGTATCTTTTAGTATGCAACATTCCGGAAATATCGTCAAGGTCTTCTCCGAAAATTGGAATTTGTGTAAGTCGAGTCTCATTGATAATGGTACGAAGTTCATCTGTAGAATAGGTTGTTGGTGCGGAAATCATATGCACTCTTGGTGTCATAACTTCGCGAACGCGAATGCGACTTAATTCAACAACTTCAAACAATACTCGCTGTTCGTCTTGATCAATGATTCCTTCAGAAGAAGATAATTCTACAAGTGAAGCGAGTTCAGTCGCATTCAAAGAGTCAGGCGTGCTTGTAGAAATCAAACGCGAGAGGGGCGTGATAATTAACCAATCAATCCCGTGACGGATTGGTGTAATTAGACGGTGTAACAAAATAAGCGGAGGGGCTAAGAGTAAAGCAATTCCGATTGGTCTCGCGGTCGCCGACATTTTTGGAAGTACCTCACCAAAGATAATAATTAAAAAGAGGGTCGCAACTGCAATGCAAATTTCAGTTCCTACACCACCTGGAGCGTGTAGCATTAATACAGAACCAATGACAAAATACAAAACATTTGCAGTCATATTCCCAATTAAAATTGTTATTAAAATCGTTCGCCGATGTCGAACAATATATAGAACAGCGTTTGCAGTAGGTGTTTTTCTTTTTCGCAATTCAACTAGTTGTGATTGGGCTAAGCGGAAGAAGCAAGTTTCACTGCAACTGAAAAAAGCGCTCAATAATAGAAGCGGAGTTAAACTAATAAGAAGCCCAACATCTAGTCCTGACCACTGGTTTGTAATTGCTAATACATTCATACTTGGGTCGCTAATTCTCTTACGGCAGATTCCACTCGTAACATGAAGTCTTCGGACCGTTCATCTTTTTGAAAGTGTAACGGTTCTCCGTAACAAACACGAATGGTGCCAGGAAATGGGATATACGTTGCTTCAGGTAGTACTTTCATCCCGCCTTCGATAAAAACTGGGACTACAGGCCTGCCACTTTTTTTTGCGATTACTGCGAGCCCACCTTTAAATTTTGCAATTTCGCCGGATCGGCTTCTTGTTCCCTCTGGGTAAATTACGATGGACCATCCACGTGACAGTAATTCCTGCATCGTTCTGATTGAACTCAGTGGCGATTTTATTCGCTCTATTCCGAATGCATGCCAAAGCGAAGCAACTATAAATTGAAGGAGTCTTTTTTTCTTAGAAGTACCTTCTCTATCTGCAAAGTGGTCAAATGCTGCAGCGACGGCAGTTTTAGTACGGGCGATTTTTGGCAATGTGTGCATGATGACATGCGTGTCAACGTGGCTTTGGTGGTTTGCCGCAAAAATTACAGGTAGGGTTGTGCTTGTAATTCGTTCCGTTCCCGTTGCGGTCCACTTAACTCTTCTGATGCATTTTACAACACGAAGTGAAGCCAATAAAACAAATCGGCAAATTCGTAAGAGAGGGGAACGAAATTGTTTCAGAATTGCATCAGCGTCAGGTGGCGCTTTAGAAGTCTGTTCTTGGGAGGACATTGGTGTGTTCGAGAACTTTTTCAAATGCGAGAAAGTATTGATCTAGTAGTGCTTCGTCTGCAGAAGGAAACGACGGCAATTTTAGTAATGTTCCATTGCCAAGGATGGTTTTCGGCAAGTCTGCAGAATCATAAACGCGAATTGGGTTTTCTTTAGTAGCCGGCAAGCGTGCAATTTTCGACCAAACGTTTTGTGTGAAAACGGGTTGTTGATGTAGAAGAGGGTAACGAGGTGCTGAAACGAGTGCGCCTTCTGCTTGTAGAGCTTTTGCAAGGTCGGCTATTGGCAAGCCAAATTTATTTTCGTCATATCGAACAAGAAATTCAAAGTAGACACGACTAAAATCGTCAGTAGATAAAAACGTTTCGATGCCAAGCGTTTCAAGTTTACGCGAAAGGTATGCGCAGTTTTTATTCCGCAACGCATTTCGTTCGGGCATTTTCTTTAGTTGAGAATGCGCAAGCGCGGCAGCCATCGGCGCCATTCTGAATTTAAAACCGAATCCTGTTGCCGCAAAATATTTATTTTGCGATTCAAGATTTAGCAACCGTTCATAGTGGCCAAGGCGGAGAGCTGATTCAAATGTTTCTTGGTCGTCACAAAGAAGAATGCCTCCTTCGCCAGAAGGGCAGAGTTTGTTTCCTTGCATGCTGAAGATACTAACATCGCCGAAGGAACCAATCGGTTTCCCCTTATAGGTTGCACCGTGGGCATGTGAAGCATCTTCTAAAATTTTTAGATTGTGCTTTTTTGCAATAGCGACAAGTTCGTCTAGTTTTGATGGTACTCCGAACAAGTGGACAACAACAATCGCTTTTGTTTTGTCAGTGATTTTACTTTCGACATCTTCTGGGTCAAGACCAAGGCAGCAAGATTCTAGCTCTGCGAAAACAGGGACTCCGCCACAGTGAAGTACAGGCATGACGCTTGACCACCAAGTTGCAGAGGGAACAATCACTTCATCAAATGGCTGGATTCCGATTGCATGTAAGCCAGCAAGAATGGCTGACGTGCCATTGTTGTGTGTTAATGCAAACTGTCTGCCTGTAAGTTTTTTATAGTCTTCTTCTAACTCGCCAACGATTGGATGCAGCGACAAATTACCACTGCGAAGAACGTCAAGCACAGCTTGTTCATCCTGTTCAGTAATGATAGGCCAAGCATTTGCTATCTCTTGGTCGAGCGTAACGGCTTGTTCTCCGCCAAGAATAGCTGGAAGATTAGTTGCGGTAGGCATTAGTGTCCCAGTGCTTATGTTTCTGGCGTATCGCCAGCAATGGATGAACGCATGTCTGTGTCAGAAATGACATTTTTCATGTTGCAATAATCCATAACACCGAAGTTACCCAATCTGAATGCATCCGCCATCGCTTTTGGTACATCTGCTTCCGCGAGCACAACAAGAGCACGGTTTTTTTGTTCTTCTGCTCGATACTCTGCTTCTTGCGCAACAGCCATTGCACGACGTTTTTCTGCTTCTGCTTGGAAACGAGCTTTATCAGCTTCCGCTTGGTGCGCTTGGAGTGTAGCGCCGATGTTTTCGCCAACATCAATATCAGCAATATCAATGGATAGAATTTCAAAAGCAGTTCCAGCATCAAGACCTTTTGAAAGCACAGTTTTTGAAATGTTGTCTGGGTTTTCAAGTACAGCAAGATGAGTTGAAGCAGAACCAATCGTTGAAATAATACCTTCGCCAACTCGAGCGATAATAGTTTCTTCAGTTGCTCCACCAACGAGTTGTGCGATATTGGTACGCACCGTTACTCGTGCGCGAGCACGTAGTTGAATACCGTCGCCAGCGACAGCATCAATTGTTCGTTTAGATCCACCAGTACTTGGGCAATCAATAACTTTTGGGTCAACACTTGTTCGAACTGCTTCCAAAATATCTCGACCCGCAAGGTCAATCGCCGTTGCAGTTTCCCATTGTAGATTTATTCGTGCTTTGTCTGCAGCAATCATAGCGCGGACAACATTTGTAATTTGGCCACCAGCTAAGTAATGCGCTTCTAGTTGGTCTGTTGAAACTTCGATGCCCGCTTTTTTGGCACTGATACGATTGATGACAACTGAATTTGCGTTTACTTTTCGAAAGCGCATCATGACAAGGTCAACAAAACCGACCTTTGCGCCGCTAACCCATGCTTGTAAGTAAAGGCCAATGTATTGAAATGCTAGCGCGACGATTATAAGCAGAATGATTCCGCCAATAATGACACCGCCAAGTAGCCATGGAGTAAGTGCAATAAATGAGTTCATAATGAATTCCCTTCAATTTGTATTGTATCAGCCAGAGATCGCCCTGACTTTAATTTGGTTGTCATAGACAGAAACAACTTTAATGGCTGTGTCTGCTTCGATACTGCCAGTTTCAGCCATAGCGTCAATACGTTGACCGTCTATTCGTACAACTCCAACTGGTCGGAGAATTGTAATCGTGTTTCCTTCTTTGCCAATTAGTTGCTGTAATTCTTCTTGCCGCCTTGCAAATCGTGCTTGAGATTTTTGCATTGCTTCTTCACTGTCTTCTTCGACGATGCCACCAAGAATCATTCTTTTGGCAAGTGGAGACGAAGCCCAAATTTTGAATACTATCCAAAAAAGAATTGGTCCAAACACGATATAAATCGCCGTTGCAATCAAGCCAGTGTTTGCGTCATGCATAAAAAATGCAACAAGTGAACCGATGGTAGCAAGTGCGCCGACTAAAGCGAGCAGGCCGCCTGATGGCACAAACAATTCGACAAAGAATAGTATTAGGGCAATTCCAATAAAAATGAAAGCCCAAATAATTGGGGACGATGCTCCAGTGATTGCTGGAGTAGTTTGTGCAAGTAGTTCTATCATGCGGTAAATTCCTCTACTTCGATTGTAAGACCAAGATGTATGATGCGGACTGAAACGCCTTGTGGAATCCATTGCCCCGAAGTAGTTGCGTCGAATACCTCGCCATCCACTTCGATTCTCCCACTTGGGCGTAAATCGGTAATGGCAGTAGCAATACTATTTAGTGCGGGTTGTGTTTGCATTGGATGGGAGGTTGTATTGGCGATTTCACCTTCTAAAACAATTCTACGCATTGCAACGCTGTCCCCTAAACGGTTCGCGATGATCCAAGCACCGATGATTGCAATTATGCAACCGCCAAGAACAGCACTTAACCCAGCGAATAATTGCACTTGCCCTTCTTGTGTTTGTAAATCGCCAGAGATAAAACTACCCACCATGCCGGCGAACAAAAATGCGACCCCAATAAAACCTGTGAATCCAGTTCCAGGAATGACAAAAATTTCCGTAGCGACGAGAATAATTCCTAGCAGAACTAAGAGTACATCCCACCACTGAGCTAAGCCTGCAAGATACGGTGCTCCGATTAAAATTGCCATAGAGACAACTGCGCCGGCGCCGAAAACCCCAGTTGTGCCGGTTACGAATTCTACAAAAACACAAATGAGAAAAACAGCAATGAGTGTCAATCGTATCGGCCAACTGATTAAAATTCTAACAAGGCCTTCGGCCCAGTTGGTCCTGCTGCGCTGTATGGTTGTAGCGCCGAACCACTGTATTAACTCGTTGTCGTTTGCAACGACATCGACACGCAAGCCATATTGCTGAGCTTGGGCTGGCTTCAATGTTAGAAGGCGATCGTTTGGTACAATTTGTTTTATAAGTACCCACTTGTTCGATTCGCTTTTAGGGATGCGAGTTCTACTTGTTGGCAGCACTTGTGCAAAAGTTGGGTCCCATGTTGGATCTGTGTTGCCTATGGAACTAGTTGCTTTTGCAAGCGAATCAAAAAAAGGCACAATTGTAGTTTCGCCGGGATTTACTTGGCTAATCGGAGAGAATTGCCTTGGTGGAGTTGTTCCATATAGCTCTTCGTATTCGTTCCCGTTCACACAAATTGTTTCGTTTGTTTCTTTATTTTGAAGGAGCCATAATTCGATACCAACACTCACAAATGCTTCAACTAAGTGTTCGTCGTAATGGTTTCTGCGGGCGGAATCGATTACTTCTGCCAGGATTGGCGATTCTATTTTTGCTCGCTCGGTAACAGGAATTGGCTGGCCTGTCACATTAATCGGAGCAGCATCACCAAAGGTACTTCCAGGGGCTGCAATTATTTCTCGACACGCAAGTGCAATTATTGTTCCAGCTGAAAAAGCATGCGGGTGAATCCAAGCGACGATATTTTGAGAATTGTTGTTTTTGATTTCGTAACAAATCTCAAGTGTTGAAAGGAGGTCGCCTCCTGGTGTGTTTAAGTCAATGACAATTGCATCTGCTTCCTTAGCTTGGGCAAGTCGGCGCTTGAATGATTGCGCAGAGACTGTATCAACAACACCATGAATCGGAATTACGGTAACATTGTTCGCCTGTCTATAGCTCGGGACCGGTGCTATTTGCATAAGGGCTAGCGTTGTAAGTATTGCAAACATAGTTGTATTGTATGCGGGATTTGCAATGCAAAAAAAAACGGCTACAGCATGTGCTGCAGCCATTTTTATACGTAATGTTATTCTTACAAATTAATCGTGTAAGAATTCCGATACACCACCAGCTTTAGTGCTTGTGGTATCTGTGATATCGCCAAATTTAACATGCGTAAGAATGCAGTCAGCGAATTCGCCTTGCCCTCCGCCAAAGTCAGGATCAGTTGCTTGACCTTCATCTTCTTTGAAGATGTTGTCAATCATTGAAACACCATTTGAATCTTGGTATGTCGTTGAGTCTGGGTAGAACGTTTCAAGGATTTCAAGGTGACCATCACCAAAAGTAACAACACCCTTCCAATCAGAACTAATTCCGTGGAATAAGTTTGACTTGGAGAATTTGCTATTTTCGCCATTCTCAGGTCCACGAGTTCCAAGAAGCGCGAAAGCCGAAGAGCCAACTTTCCAGTTCCTTGGCTTGCGTTTGCCTGTTAGTGGCATGATGCCGTAACTGTTGTTGCAGTCGTTGTCACTATCACCGGAAAGGTCATTGCCAAACAATGGATCCCAGAAAACGCCTGGTTGACTCGTTGAACTTGCGTCAAAGACATCGTAATCGTAGGCATCCATCGGTGCTACCCATTCACTTTGCTCAGTAGGAGCAACGAGAATGTCTGGAGTAAATAGGTTTTGCATGATGCACATTGAAAGCAATGAAGCGTGATCGTTTACTGCAAGATCTTCTGGTCCACGACCTTTAATGAACTGGCCAGTTCCCGGGTCAGCTTGACGTTGTTGTAAGCCTGGGATTGGGAACATGCCATTATGTGTTGGTGACCAAAATGAAAATCCACCATAGACAGCTTTGACTTGGGATTGGTCTTTTGTAAGCATAGCTTCAGCTCTTGCACGACCTAGTGCTGGCATCAAGATGCTCAGCAACAAAGCAATGATTGACATCACAACGAGTAGCTCGATGAGTGTAAAGCCTTTTTTGTTAGTTTCGTGTTTCATATAATGAAACCTCCTGTTTGAATTAGCGCTTAGCAATTGCAAGCGCAACTTAAAAAATATTACGGGTAGAGAATGTCGTTTGAAGTTAAAACATCACTTTCTGATGACTCAACGTTAAGCACCATCCATACATCGCCTGAAGGGCCGCCTGGATTTCCAAGATCGCCTGAGCCATAATCTGCAAAGTCAGCTTGGAAACTGTTGTCAGGTACGTTTACAAGGTCAGATTTTGACTTGTACATGACTTCGTCGAACCAAAGCGCTTTTGCATAATGGGACGAGCCGTCAGCAGAAGCGTAAACGCCTTCCCACTTTTTATCAGGTCCGTATAGTTCTAGCGTTGGCGATTTAGAGAAGTTGTCGCTATTGATGTCAGCAGCTGATGAAATTTCAGGGCCGCGGCTTGAAAGAATAATGTTGTGGTGATCACCATTAGTCCAAACGTTCTTTACTCGTTGCCCACAAAGTGCAAGATTAGCATACGAAGTATGACAAGCATCTTCGACGCCGCCGTTTACTTCGTCGCCAGTTGCACGGCCTTCGCCTGTAATGTCTCCGGAGAAAATTGTGTCCCAGTAGGTATCACTAGCAGGGTCAACCATTGTATAGTCGTATGCAACTTCTGAAGCATTTGAGCCTTGGTCGCCCTTTGCAATAACCATAGGATTGTTTTCATTTGCGCTAATCAAAATGGTTGCATCATAAAAATTATCACCAATCATCGCTGAGTGCAACCAACCAGAAAGGTTTGCACTTGTGTCTTGAGGACCACGGCCTTGAACATCTTGATTGCCTTGAAGTCCTAGGTAGTCGCCTTGTCCAAAAACACCAGCATCCATGTCACTAGCAAGACGATTAATCATTCCAGGAATTGGGAAGCGTTCGTGTTGGTCAGATTCTGCAAAGATTGCAAACGAAGTAACGACACCCTTTAGTTGACCTTGGTCTTTACGGGTACGGGCGTTATCAAGCGCTTTTGCTAGCGCAGGTAACAATAGTCCCATCAACAACGCGATGATCGCGATGACGACGAGGAGTTCAATGAGGGTAAAACCTCTGTTATTTTGTTTCATATTGAATATCTCCATTCATAAAACATGTCATGAGAATTATTGTGATGGCATCGATTGTAAACTTCACAGTCTTTGTTGTGTGTTTCTCTGACACAAAAAACACAACCGACGTTGAAGAAAACGAATCATCAGCCAGATGAAAAACGTACGAGTGTTTGCAGTCTCATTACTACAGCAACTCGTGGCGAGTTTCATCTTTAATTTAGTAAAGAAAATCGTCGCCGCACATGCCAATTGCACCAACAAGGTGTTCTTGGCGTCGAGATGTCGACCAGTGCGGCGTATGATGTGCCCAAACAACCAATTGGTGTGTTGAGCGAGAATAAGTGCGGTCAACTGAATCGCGAAAATAAAGTTACCACGCCGGTCAGAATCCCCCAGAATACATATCTATACATCTTTGCGTGGGTTAAAGACGCAGTCAAGTCTGAATATTTTGAAATAAGTAAAGAAAAGTGCCTGCGTCCGATAATACAAGGTTATTCAGCGAGGGAAAAAACAGCTTCGACCTCGACTGTTGCACCAAGGGGTAACCCAATTGAGCCCATCGCAACACGTGTATGCTTGCCTTCGTCCCCAAAAATAGCAACCATGAGGTCGCTTACACCATTTGCAATAGTTGCATGTCCTTCAAAACCAGCATCTGAAGCGATACATACTCGGATTTGTAGCACGCCACAAATAGAATCTACATCTCTTGCAACAGCGCCTGCGGCAGCAATCGCGTTCAAACCGCACCATTTTGCAGCCTCTGTAGCGTTTTCGATAGATTGAGCACTTGGGACTGGCCCCTTATATAAAAGTTCGCCACAAACCATCGGGATTTGTCCACTCGTGCGAATTTCATTCCCGACCACGATCGCTGGAATGTAATTCGCAACAGGACTCGGCGCTTCAGGAAGTTGTAAACCAAGTTCCTCTATTCGTTTTACGATTGACATGCTATTTATTTTACAAAAATTCTTCGTTATCCGTGTCGCTCGAAGCGCACTTATGGGTTAGCTACCGTGCGACTGCCTCAGAACGGCGCGATCACTTGAACACCGAGGGATAAGTACGGTATGATTCCGCCAATGGAACTATATATAGATACAGCAAATATGGACGAAATCAACGAAGCCGCAGCATTGGGCGTTCTTGATGGCGTGACAACAAATCCAAGCTTAATCGCAAAAGAAGGCGTGGACTTTCACACACGCATGTCTGAGATTTGCGCCGTAGTTTCAGGCCCCGTCAGTGGCGAAGTGGTTTCTTTGGAACACGACAGCATGATTGCAGAAGCAAATGATTTGCTTCAAATTGCAGACAACCTCGTCATCAAACTCCCATGCACTGTTGATGGATTGAAGGCGTGCAAAACATTGTCAGACCGAAATGTTAGAACAAACTTAACGTTATGTTTTCAGCCATTGCAAGCGTTGATGGTCGCAAAGGCAGGAGCATTTTTAGTTAGCCCATTCTTAGGCCGAATAGATGATATTGGCGGTGATGGGATGGAGTTGATTCAACAAATAAGAACGGTGTACGATAATTACGGGTTCACCACTAAAATTCTAGCAGCATCAATACGCCATCCATTGCATCTTGTTCAATGTGCACTGCTTGGGGCAGATGTTGCAACCGTTCCAATGAAAGTCATTAAGCAAATGATGCATCATCCACTTACTGACAAGGGTCTTGAAGGATTTCTTGCTGACTGGAACGCCCGTAAGCAATAATTCAAAACGAATTATTTTATAATTACCCAGATTAGTAAAAAAATATTGAGTAGCCCACTCACGATAAGCATCGGTAAATACATAGATGAGATTTCAGACGCGGGCTTGTCCGAGCTTTGTCGGGCCGGTTTATTTACTGAAGTTGCTTTTACAACTTCGGCAAGTTTTGCAAAATCTAAAGTTGGTTGTGCAAACTGAGGCGACTTGCCGCTTGCTACTGCGTCTAAATCTTCAATTAAGTCTGCTGCGTTTTGGTATCTCTGGGACACATCTTTAGCCATCATCATTTCAATAACTTGTGAGAATCCCGCAGAAAGCGATGGATTTATATGGTCCGGCGGTACGAGTTCCTGTTTTAAATGGCGGTGCATTACGTCGGATGGGTTTTTGCCTGAGAAAGGGACTTTGCCGGTCACCATGTGATACAGGGTTGCACCAAGGCCGTAAATATCTGCTGCAGGCGTGATGTTTTTTTTGCCACGTATTTGTTCCGGACTAATGTAGTAGGGTGTTCCGTATGCTCGCCCTGATTCTGCCTCTGCAGCTTCGCGGTCATCAAGTGCCCGCGCTAACCCAAGGTCTGCAAGCTTTACATCGCCATTGTTGGCAATCATAATATTTTTAGGTTTAATGTCGCGGTGAATAAACCCAACGTCGTGCGCGTGCTTAAGTGCCTTGGCAACTTGGCGAATAATTGGCAAGGCTTCTTGCTCGGTAAGTTTTTTCTTTTCGACAATTTGCTCATGGACAGTGTCGCCGTCAACATATTCCATAACGAAGTAATGGTATTCGCCAGATTTTCCAACGTCGTATGCTTGCACGATATTGGCGTCATTCAATTTGGCCGCAGCGCGTCCTTCTTTGTAGAATCGTTCGAGGAAGTCCTTGCTCTCAGAAAATTTCTTCGGTAATACTTTGATTGCAACTGGGCGGTCTAAACTTTCTTGTTGGGCAAGAAAAACAGTCGCCATTGCGCCAGCGCCAAGTTTGCGAATTATTCGGTAGCCTTCAATGCGTTGAGTTGATTTCCGAGTGTCAAAATCAGATTGAAGTCGGTCAAGTTGTCTACGAGTTACATAATTGTGATTTACTAAAACATCGCCAAGTGTGTGCCCGGTTGCATTGCCTTCAGCATCTTGCAAGAGGTTTGAACATTCGTTCAGTTCTTCTTGAGTTACAAGTCCGGTATCGACGACTAATTTTCCAAGAATAGTTTCAAAGCCGAACGTAGATGCGCCAGGGGAGCCGCTTCGATCCGTAGACGACGTAGTTGGTTTTGTATCTTCGGCTGTTCCAGAGTCAGAATTATGTTGTTCTTGTTCAGTCATTTTTAAGTACATATAACTATTAACGATGATTGTACCTTTGTCAAGGCAAAGTGAGGGTGTTTTATGCGTTCCATCGAATGGATTGCTACGGTAGGATGCCCAAATTATGATGCAATGGAAACCTCAAACATCAATGAAGGCAGCACTCTGATGCAGTGGAAGAAGCCACTTGTGCTTGCTAGCGCATCTCCAAGGCGTGTGGAATTGCTTATTTCCGCTGGAATTGACGCATTTACTTGTCCCCCAACAATCGATGATGGTGTAATTGTCTGTGGGTCGCTTATGCCGAATTGTTGGGTAGAAACACTTGCTGTTATGAAGGCGCAGCATGTTGCAGGTAAGCATCACGATAAAATTGGGACTATTCTCGCCGCTGATACTGTCTGTGTTGTAGACAATCAAATTCTCGGGCAACCGAAAGATGCTGAAGATGCAAGGCAAATGCTTTTACGGATGAATAATCGTTCACATGAAGTTTTTACAGGGTGGTGTCTGATTTCAATGGATGGAGAGCAATTGGAGAGCGGTTGCGAGGTTGCGTCAATTACCATTGGCGAAATCGATGCTAAAGAGATTACGCAATATGTTGATTCTCAGAAGTGGTGCGGTAAGGCGGGAGCGTATAATTTGTCGGAACGCGTTGCTGCTGGTTGGCCAATTATTTGTGATGGCGATCCGACGTGTGTAATGGGACTCCCGATGGATAGATTAAAAGAAAATCTACATTGTTTCTTCGGAGACAACTCCTAAATGAATACACCACTGCAAAGTTGGCTTGATTTTTTCGCAATTCCAGCATCGTGGTTGTATGGAAAAATTGTTCGTATGCGAAATCGACATTACGACAATCAAAAAAATGTTAAACGTGTTCCGCTCCCTGTCATTGCCGTTGGTAATTTGACAGTGGGTGGCACAGGCAAATCGCCATTGGTCCGATGGATTGTCCGACGATTAAGAGAAAATGGCTACAACCCTGCGATTGTGATGCGAGGTTACGCTGCAGTAAATCCAGAACTTGCAGACGAAGCTGTTGAATACAAAGAAAAGTTTGGCGAAATAGATGTCATCGTTGGCGGAGATCGTTTCGTGCATATTTCAAAATATTTGGAAAACGGTGGCAAGGCCGATTGTCTTGTGATGGACGACGGCTTTCAACACCGGAAATTACATAGAGACCTCGACATTGTTGTTTTAGATTTTCTTCGCGACGCTTTTTCTCAGCGTATGCTCCCAGCAGGATGGCTTAGGGAACCAGTGGAGGGATTGGGACGAGCAGATGCAACGGTGGTAAGCCACGCACAGTGCGCTGAGCCGAAGTTTGCAAAAGAAGTAAAGGCCATTTCCGGCAAAGAACCGATTGCTTGGGCGGCACATCACTGGACTGAATTGCAAGTATATGTAGCAAATTCAGATACTAAAGAATCACTAGAGTGGTTAACAGGAAAATCAGTTGCAATCCGTTTAGGTATTGGTTATCCAGGACCGGTTATCGAAGCGCTTGTTCGTTTGGGAGCAAAAATTGCAAAACAACTTCCAGCGGGTGACCACCAGCCGTTTTCAAATTCTGAAATTTCAACTTTAATTGAAACGTCGAGAAATGTTGATGCAATCGTAATGACTTTAAAAGATTGGGTAAAAGCGCGCGATGTTATGGATTTAAATAAACTGCATTGTCCAATCGCAGTGCCAAACCTCGTGCTTGATATAGTTGATGGCGCGGATGATTTAGAGAAATTACTTTTACGTGTTTTTGAAGTTAACTAATAAAACTGCGTTTAATGTTTTGTACTAAGAAGGAACTATTTTGAATAATATAAACAAAGAATTTGCAGAACGAAGAGCAAAAGTAATGAAGTCTCTCAAAGGAGCGGCAGGTCTTGTGTTCGCAGGGGAAGACAGCGGGCATCTTGAAAGCACATGGCGACCTCATTCGCATTTTGAGTATTTGACTGGTATTACTAATGAGTCTGGAGCAGTGTTGTTGTTAGACCCAGCAAATAAAGTTGCTTCGCGGCGTGAAATAATTCTATTGGCACCTCGTAACCCAGAAAAAGAACAATGGGACGGCTTGCGAGAGTCCATTGGGAGCAAGCTTCGTTTTGAAACGGGGTTCGCGACAATCATGCGAACGACTTCGCTTCCAATGTTGCTTAAAGATGTTGCTTCTAGGGTTAAACAGTTTGCAACATTGATGCCAACTGCGGGCGTTGGAGAGCCTGTTTCAAGCGATTTATCAATGTGGAATGAGGTTTCTTCCCGGACTCCAAGTTGTCAAATTGTCGATTGTACAAATGTAATTCCCTTGTTACGAAGCGTGAAATCTGCATCTGAATTAAAAACAATTCAAAAAGCGATTGCAATGACTGCAAGCGGTTTTGCAGAGGCATTTAAATTTGTTGCTCCTGGAATAAATGAATTTAAAGTGCAAGCAACTTTGGAACATGGCTATGCGATGGCAGGTGGGCGCGGATCGGCATTTCCTCCGATAGTTGGCGGCGGATTAAATAGCACGGTATTGCACTATAAAGACAATGACCAAGATTTGGTTGATGGAGATATGGTTTGCATTGATTCAGGTGCTTTTTATGCAGGGTACGGCGCGGATATTTCAAGGACTATCCCAGTTTCGGGTAGGTACTCAAAGCGGCAAAAAGAAATATATGAAATTGTATTATCAGCGGAAGAAGCAGCAATTCGTGCTGTGAAGCCAGGCGTGACCCTTTCGGAACTTGATGCTATTGCAAGAAGAATAATTACTAAGGCTGGTTTTGGAGATTATTTTATTCATAGCATTGGACATCATCTGGGTTTGGAAACGCATGACAATTGTGGTCCGATGGCACCGTTGAAAAAAGGAGCAATTATTACAATTGAGCCAGGAATTTATTTGCCAGACGAAGCAATTGGAATTCGTATAGAAGATGATATTTTAGTAACGGCAAGCGGAAGAAAAAACCTCTCCAAAGCAATTCCAAAAACAGTCGCAGAGATTGAAAAAGCAATGACAAGGTAACAAATGGATTTGAATGAAGAGCAATCAATGTCAGAATCTGCATGGAAGTTTCTTCGTAGCAACACGACTGCGACTATTAAATTTGGCGAACATACGCGCAATCTTTCTTACGTCATCGCTAAAACTGGCGAGTTGATAATTCCTGCGATGGTTGCAATGTTGCAACCGTGCGACACGGTTATGTTTGTGCCAGATTATTCAGATGATTGCATGGAGTTGCATGTGTCTCTCCGTCAATTTTTTGCAACCGGCGAAGATGGTCTGCTTTCTGATAGGTGGAATGTTTACCACGGCGAATCGCCAGATGTTCAATGGGCAATGGTGGACATTGATGCTGCTCGATTTCATGATATGTTTATAGATGGTGAATCTTTGTGCAGAGAGAATTGTCTTGCTGAAATTGAGCCCGCGCTTTGCAAAGAACTTAACGCAACATATAAAGATGCGGTCCGAAATCTGTGTTCAGAAAATACATCAGTCGATGTAGTTGACCCAGTCGTGGTCGGTGTTGACTCGCTTGGATTAGATGTGCGCGCATCGTTTGGCATTATCCGTGTCACAGCAAACACAGACCTTACATCGGTGAACGATGTCTACGCGATGCTAGCCCAATAGCTTTAGGGGTTCCAAATTTTTTGTTGTTCAACTGCTTGTAAGCGGAACATAACATCGCCTGTGATGGTGGTGCACCCTATTTCATTGGCTTGTTTAATAAGCGGTGTTTCTTTTGGTTTGTAAACCGTGTCGATAACAGTCATAGATGGAACGATGTCTAGCGATGGCAACAAAGCTTGCGCAGGATTGCCTTCTTCGGAGTTTCCGCCCTCCATCCCAACAGGCGTGCAATTAATCACAGCGTCAATTTTCCCCATATTGTCTGTGGCAACGTTACATGAAAATATTGTTGCTAAAGATTCAGCTTGTTCTGCATTTCTAGTTGCAATATATACTGAAGCGCCAACAGACTGCGACGCAACTATTGCTGCTCTGGCAACACCGCCGCCCCCAAGAACAACAACACGTTTTGCGCCCGAAATTAAGGAAGCAAGCGCAACAATGTCGGTGTTGTATCCCGATGAAGTGCCGTCATTAAATGTAATAGTATTTGTAGCGCCAGCATTTTTGCAATTCGCATCAGCTTCATCGACAAGTTTTAACATATTGGTCTTGTGTGGAATAGTTACGCTTGCGCCAGAAAAATCAAGTGAAGGAGCATTGCACAATTCAAGTACTGTAGCTTTTAGATGTTCCCAGCCTTCTGGAATTGCTAACGGAATATAGACTGCGTTTTTGCCGGCGACTTCGAATGCTGCGTTATGAAAAGCAGGGCTTGCGGAGTGCTCTACATTATTTCCAATAACTCCATACACGAGTGTATTGCTGTTGATTTCATTAAAACGGTAAAGCGAGCGTAGCTCTTTTGTGGTCGCTTGCCCCGATGCAGTTTGTTCGCAACCAGGAACCGAAGCATACACCGCGAACCCGCCAAATTTTGGTGCAAGAATTCGGCTCATCAATCCGTACTCTCCCATGCACATCACAATCATTGGTTGTTGCCTTGATTGCAAAAGTTGGAATGCTTCTACATTATCTCGAATGGACCGTGCTCTCCAAACCATTTTTACAATAGCAACTCCGTTTACATCTTGCATAGCTGCTGCTCGCTGTACTAAGTCGGCCGGCCTGCCTTCTGTCGAGTGCCATGAAAGAATAATGTCAGTGTGCTCGCTTGCAAGTGCGTCTAGTAAAAGTGGATGCCTCGTAAGCACTTCATGTTCAACATCAATGTACCGGGGGGGGTTCTCGCAATCTAATGCTGCACGGTACATTGCGACTCGTTCTTCTTCGTTGCCTTCGAACATCCCGCCTTCAGAAATACTTCGACACGTAATGATTGTAGGAATAGGTGATGAAGCGAGAAGCGTAGGAAGTTGTTCAATAGCGTCTGCATTTTCCATCGCGTCGATGCGAATTTCAAGAAGATCAACTCCATCAAGGCGTTCTGGCACATGTCCGTGCACAGAAGCAATAAGCAAACTCATTACGGAGTGATCTTTCGAACCGCATCAGCGTATGCGTCGTGGGATGCTCGGACCATCTCCATCGTTGCACCACCAAATATTTCTAAGAAAGCGGTTGCGATTTCAAAACCAACTGCATTTTCCATAACTACGCTCGCTGCGGGGAGCGCACAAACATCTGAACGTTCATAATCACTGCGTGCAGATTCTCCAGTTTGCAAATCAACACTGTCCATGCCTTGCAACAAGGTTGCTATTGGTTTCATCGTGCCTTTTACAATAATCGGCATGCCGTTGCTCATTCCACCTTCGATTCCACCCGCGTGATTTGTTGGGCGAGTAAATCCGAAGTGGCAAGTTTCTCGATTATTTTTGTCATATACGATGGGGTCATGTACTTGCGAGCCGTTTAGTTGACCACATTTTGCGCCAAGTCCAATTTCGACAGACTTAAATGCTTGAATTCCCATCACGGCGCCCGCAAGTTTTGAGTCTAATTTTTCATTCCATTGAACACAAGAGCCCAAGCCTGGAGAGCAACCAAACACATGTGTTTCGCACAGCCCACCGACAGTGTCTTTGTTTTCTTTTGCGTTGCGAATATGAGCAATGATTGCCTTGCACGATGCATCATCTGGACAGTATGTTGATGAATCATCGCGTGCGTCACGAATAGTTTTCCAGTTTTCAGGAGTTACTTCAGTTGGTGCGGTGACATCGAGCATACCGCGAACAAAACCGAATACATTGATATCAAATTGATGCAAAAGACATCGAGCGATTGCGCCAGCGGCTGTTCTTGCGGCAGTTTCGCGCGCGCTTGCGCGCTCAAGTGTATTGCGACAATCGTTTGATAACCATTTGAGGGAACCCGCTAGGTCGGCATGCCCAGGTCTTGGTTTGTAAATTGGTGGAGTTGCTTCAAGATCGTCAAGACGGTTGTCTTTGTTAACAATTTGCACAACAAGAGGTGCGCCAGTCGTTACTCCCAGGCGAACACCTGAAAGAAAAGTAACTTTGTCTTGTTCAATTCCTTGCCGTGCTCCACGACCATAACCGCCCTGTCTTCGTTTTAATTCGTTATTTATAAAGGTCGTATCGAGTGAAAGCCCAGCGGGTAAACCTTCTATGAATGCAACGCCACAAGGACCGTGCGATTCTCCAGCAGTCTTACAAGTTAGTGTCATGCCACTGATTGTACCTCGTAGTTGCAGTTCGTCGTTACGCGTGAAAGGTTTTTATGCGGTCGCAAAGGGTAAATCACCATCTTTGACGCCATCTTCTCTGGTATCACCATCTAGGTACGATCCATTATTGTGTTATGAAAGTCAACACTAGTGCTAGGTACGTTTGTTCCATGACCGTTGTCGCATTTGCTTGTTGTTTAGGTTAGGATAAATAGTGATGGATAAGAAAAAAACATATATCTTTCTTTTGGTTTTGATTGCAATTGCTGGCCTTGCGTGGGCGATGCTGGATTTCTACTTTGGGAGACCCTTGCTGGGCAAATTGTCGCATGATTTTGGAACTGTCCCTATTGAGCAACCATACACAATCGTAGAGCATGTTTTTACATTAAAAAATAATACGGACCATGCACTTCGCTTGAAATCAGCGACCCCGTCTTGTGGTTGTACGACAACAGAGTGGCCAGAGAGCTCCGTTTCTGTTGGAGATGCGCTTGTTATTCCTGTGCATTTAAAATTGCGAAAGAGCCAACTGCGAAAATCGCGAATTCGGTTGGAGTTTGACACCGGTGAAATGGTTATTTTGCGAATTGAAGGCGTAGGAAGATTTACACAGCAAATGCGTATTTCTCCACCTCAATTGCCTCTTTCGATGGGGCCACTGGGTGGTGCAAAAGGCGTAATCCGTTTGGAATGGGATGGTGAAGAACGGCCTGAGAATCCTATTTTTCAATTTCCTGAAGGTATTGAAGGCGAGTTTGATGCTTGGCGATTTGCAACTTCCGCAGACTCGCACAAAGGAATTCCAGAAATATGGACGATTCGGTTACGACTTGCCTTGGAAGACGCCTCCCTGAAAACCAACCAAGTATTTACAGTGACGATGCCCAATATGCCAGTGCTGGAAGTGCCCATTCTTCTTGAAGAAACCAAAGCAACTGGGAGAATTGGTTTTGATTGATACACATTGTCATCTCACAAGTAAACAATTATCAGAACGGGTTGATGCGGTAATCGATGATGCGGTGGCGGCTGGTGTGCATCGAATGATTACCGTTTCTACTGATGGTGATGATGCACTTGCCGCTCGAGAACTCGCAAATCGCGATTCGCGAGTATTTTTCTCTTCTGGCATACACCCACTGCACGCAGAAGGCGAATGGAAATGGGAGTATGTTAAGTCCGCCGCCGAAGATGAGCGCTGTGTTGCTTGGGGCGAACTGGGCCTTGATCGTCATTACGACGACCCTCCTTTTTCGTTACAACAAAAGTTATTAGAAGAGCATTTGGCAGTGATTGAGGGTTCAGAAGGGGATGAACGTCCTATAATTGTCCACTGTAGACGGGCTGTAGATGACTTATTGCCCATTTTTAAGGCAAGCACGATAGATTCGCAACGATTTGTCTTTCATTGTTTTACTGAGACACCCGACGATGCACGAAAAATCCTTGAAATTGGCGCCATGATTAGTTTTACGGGCGTTGTAACCTATAAAAATGCATCAGAAGTTGTTGCTGCTGCAGAACTTGTTCCAATTGAACGAATGATGGTCGAAACAGATGCCCCATATCTTTCGCCTGAACCAGTTCGAAAGATGCGACCGAATGAGCCCAAAAATGTTATGCATACGGCGGCTTTTATTGCGCAATTGAAGTCGATTGAGTTGCTTGAATTTGAAAAGAGACTCGATGCAAATGCAGAACGTTTTTTTCGCCTAACACAACTCTAAAATAGCAAAAAATAATTGTTTTTATAATGCAAATTACTTTGTGAATTGGGAAGTAATCGGGCTTGATGATACGCTCAGTCCTACTATCATACCCTACTTCATCGTTTGCTAGCCCCACTATGGGGTCTAGTTTTTGTATCTAAATTTAGGTTATGAATCTTCATTAATACACGTGAAGGTTACGTTTGAATTATGGAAAAGCCAGCCCCTTAAAAAGGCCAGACAACACTATGACACAACAACGATTCATATTCCCTCGCTGGACAAATCTAGTGTTACCATTCATGCTTGTGGCAGGGTCAACTGCTCCTTTGTATGTCGCAATCGTTGTAGCGTATGGGTTTAGTCCGCAGTCAACAGATGTTGGTTACATGCCAGAACAACCAATTCCATTTAGTCATAAATTACACGCAGGCGAACTTGGTGTTGATTGCCGGTATTGCCACAACACCGTAGAAAGTACGCAACATGCGGCGCTTCCTCCAACCCAAACTTGCATGAATTGCCACTCGCAAATTCATCCAACAAGCGACAAACTAAAACCATTGTTTGAAAGTTATGAAACAGGAATGCCAATCGAGTGGGTCCGCGTTCATGACCTTCCTCAATATGCATATTTCAATCACAGTGCACACGTAACGCGTGGTGTTAGTTGCGTCGAATGCCACGGTAGAGTTGACACAATGGAAGTTGTCTATCAACATGAAACATTGAGTATGGGTTGGTGTTTGAATTGCCACCGTAACCCAGATCCACACGTACGAAATCCAGACCTTGTCACGCAACTTGAGTGGGGCATCGATATGTCTGATGCAGAAAAAATTGCTAACAGTATTAGTTGGCGTGAAATTAATAACTTGAACCCATCACAGGATTGCTCTACATGTCATCGTTAAATGAATCAAAAAGTAACGGCAGAACATGGTGGCGATCACTGGATGAAGTTGTCGCAACCGAAGCATTTCAATCGAAAGTGCAGGACGAATTTCCAGAAGGTTCAAGCGAATTGCTTGCAACAGGAGACGATCGTCGGCATTTCTTAAAAATAATGGGCGCTTCAATGGCATTCGCAGGGCTTGGTGTTGCTGGCTGTCGCCGATGGCCAAAGGAAAACATTGTTCCTTACGCACACCGACCCGAAAATACAATGCCTGGCATTCCTGAACAATATGCAAGTTGTTTTGACTTTGGTGGATTTTCTCAAGGAGTTCTTGTCACAAGCAATGATGGTCGCCCGACAAAAATTGAGGGTAACCCCGAACACCCCGATAGTCGAGGCAAAACAGATGCGTTTACACAAGCCGCTATTCTAGATTTATACGATCCAGATAGAAGCCGTAAAGTTACATACGATGGTACCGATTCATCGCTATCAGCATTTAAAGAATGGATTGGTGCATACCTTCCACAAAACGGTGCTGGCGTTGCAATTTTAACTGAACCTTCAAGTTCACCAACATTTGAAAGAATGCATAGAGCATTCAAGAAGAAAAATCCAGAAGCGATGTGGGTCGAGTATGCACCGCTAATGAATTCAAATCAACGAAGCGGTTTGGATGACGCATTTGGTGGCAACTGGATGCCAGTGCACGATTTCTCAAAAGCGACAGTTATTGTTTCTTTAGATGACAATTTTCTTGGTGCCGGTCCATTGCAAGTGGCAAACACAAGAGGTTGGGCTTCTGGAAGAAAAGTTAACCATGGGTCAATCAGCAGAGTTTGGATTGCTGAGCCAGGGCTATCTGTTACTGGCGCAAATGCTGATGAGCGAAGTCCGATGAATCCTGCTGCAATTGCAGCAATCGCAACGTACATCGCAAAAGAAATTGCGCATGTGGATATGGCAATTGACGGCACTGTTTCATTAACAGCAGAACATCAAACTTGGGCAGACAAGTTAGTTGCAGACTTGCAAAAGGCAGGCAAGCACGGTTTAGTGCTTGCAGGTGCAAGTCAACCAGCATCCGTGCATTACCTTGTTGCTCGAATAAATGAACAACTTGGTGCCGTTGGAACGACTGTTTCATATCGTACGATTAAATCAAATCAAACACATACAATCGCAGAACTTTCGAAAGCGATGCAAAACAACACTATCCAAGGCGTCATCGTTCTTGGAGGAAACCCTGCATTCGATGCACCTGCAGATTTTAAATTAGCGGATGCAATCAAATCGCTTCCGTTTTCAATGCATCTGTCACATAATGAAGATGAAACATCTGCTGTTTGTAAGTGGCATATAAATGCAGCGCACTGGCTCGAATCATGGACAGATGGACTTGCTGCCGATGGCACAGTTTGTGTCGGGCAACCACTCATTCAGCCACTCTTTGATGGCATTACAGCAATAGAATTACTAGCAATTCTTGCTGGTGAAGAAGCAACTGATGGCCAGACACTTGTTCGAACAACTTTGATTGGCAAATCAGCTGATTCTTGGAATCCAAACTGGCGCACAGCAGTGCACGATGGTGTTATTGCGAATTCAGCCATGTTAGAAAAACCACCAGCGAATCGAAATGCGCAAAAAGGCGGGTCGGTCGTCGGAGGTAACGGTTACACAGCGTGTTTCGTTCCTTCCGATTCGGTATGGGACGGACGGCACGCTAATAATGGTTGGTTACAAGAACTTCCAGATAGCATTACCAAATTGACATGGGACAATGCTGCGCTTATTTCACCTAAGACTGCGGAGGACTTAGGTGTTAAGCAGGGTGACATGCTTAAAGTTTCTGTCGGCAACGAAAGTGTAACAATTGCAGCACTTCCGGTTCCTGGAACAGCAGACGATGTCATACTTCTTTCGCTTGGTTACGGTCGAGCGTTTGCTGGTCGAGTATGTGCCGGCGCTGGCGTTAACATCTACCCACTTCGAACTTCCTCGAATACTTGGTCTGCGCCAGCAAAAGTTAGTGCAATCGGAGATTCGTATCCACTCGCTACTACGCAAATGCACTTCGGTGTTGCCACGACTCCGGGCAAAGGCGCACAAGATCGCCTTCCTTTGTTGTTTAGAGAAGCAACGGTTGACCATTACAACGCAAACCCAGATTTTGCAAAGCATGTTGGTCATTCATCACACTCCCTTTCGATATTTGAAGAACAACAATTTGTTGGTGCCAAATACAAATGGGGCATGACTTTTGATTTATCAACTTGCACGGGTTGTAACGCTTGTGTTGCTGCTTGTCATGCAGAAAATAATATTCCAATCGTAGGTAAAGATCAGGTCTTAATGGGTCGCGAAATGCATTGGATACGAATAGATCGTTATTTCGCTTTTGGCTCAGACGGCCATGGCGACTACGACAGTAGTAACCTGGCTTCAGTTGCAATTCAGCCAATGACTTGTATGCATTGTGAAAATGCACCATGCGAAGAAGTTTGTCCAGTTGCCGCAACAGTGCACGATACTGATGGGCTAAACGTAATGATTTATAACCGCTGCGTTGGAACGCGTTATTGCTCAAACAACTGTCCATTTAAAGTTCGCCGATTTAATTACTTTGATTACTTCAGGCGCGATCCGCTTCGTACAACTGGCTTGTTACAAGTGCAACCGGATTATTATGTGAAGGCTCAATCAGGCGGAAAAACATTACGAGCAATGCAATTCAATCCAGATGTAACGGTTCGAATGCGTGGCGTCATGGAAAAATGCACCTATTGCACGCAGCGAATTCAGCGTGTAAAAATTGCAACTAAAAATGCATGGGTCAAGAAATCGGATGCTCAAAAACAAGCCGATCAGCGCGTCGCTATTCTTGACGGTTCAATCGTAACAGCATGCGAACAAGCATGTCCAGCTGGAGCCATTGTTTTTGGCGACTTGATGGATCCGAATAGTCGCGTGTCAAAACTACATAACGAGAAACGGTCTTACGAGATGCTTGAGGAACTGAACATTAAATCTCGCACTAAATATCTAGCGAGATTGACGAATCCAGTTGATAGTGCAGTTACAGGTGAAGGGGGTCATCACTAATGACAACTGCTCCTGTAAACAAAATAGATAACACGATTGAAGATCCCGAAAATCGACCTCAGTTGATTTTGAATCACACAGAATTCAGTTCAGTCACTACAGATATTCTTCGTGCAAATGAATCATCAAAGGCACCAAAATCTTGGTACTTCGCGCTTGCGATTTCATTCACCATGATGTCTATGCTTGGTGCAATGATCGGCTACCTCATCTTTACTGGTGTTGGAGTCTGGGGGAACAATAACCCAGTTGCTTGGGGTTACCCAATTGTTAACTTCGTTTTCTGGGTCGGCATCGGTCACGCTGGCACGTTGATTTCAGCGATTTTATTCCTTTTTAGACAAAAATGGCGAACGGCAATTAACCGATTCGCTGAAGCGATGACAATCTTCGCTGTTATTTGCGCTGGTACTTTCCCAGGTATCCACATTGGTCGAGTTTGGCTTGCATACTGGTTATTTCCAATTCCAAACCAAATGGACATGTGGCCGCAATTTAGAAGCCCTCTCTTGTGGGATGTATTTGCAGTTGGTACGTACTTCACTGTTTCGTTGTTGTTCTGGTACTTGGGAATGGTGCCCGATCTTGCAACAATGCGAGACCGAGCAACTTCCAAAGTTAAGCAGTTGGTTTATGGTCTCCTGTCTTTAGGCTGGCGTGGAAGCATGCGACACTGGCATCGGTACGAACGTGCATATCTACTTCTCGCTGCTCTAGCAACTCCGCTTGTGCTTTCTGTACACAGCGTTGTTTCTTTTGACTTTGCGGTTTCGCAATTGCCCGGCTGGCACACAACTATTTTTCCGCCGTACTTTGTTGCGGGTGCGATTTTCTCTGGCTTTGCGATGGTTATGACCCTTGCAATTCCAGCGCGTCAATTGTGGGGACTGAAAAACTTTATCACCATGCGACACCTCGAAAATATGTGCAAGGTTGTCTTGTTCACAGGGTCAATTGTTGGATATGCATACTCAATGGAATTCTTCATCGCTTGGTATAGCGGTGAAATTTATGAATCGTTTACATTTATTAACCGTGCGTTCGGACCCTACGGTTGGGCGTATTGGATTATGGTGAGTTGCAATGTTCTTACTCCACAAATTTTCTGGTTTAAGAAAGCACGAAACAACATTGCAATCATCTTTACTGCTTCGCTCCTTGTGAATGTTGGCATGTGGTTTGAACGTTTTGTAATTGTTGTTACATCACTTGCTAATGACTTCTTACCAAGTAGTTGGGGAATGTATGAGCCAACCTGGGTTGACGTCGTTACTTTCCTTGGAAGTTTTGGTTTGTTTATGACTTTCTTCTTGTTGTTCATTCGTTTCTTGCCCATCTTGGCAATTGCGGAACTGAAATCAATTATGCCAATTGCCGATCCTCATGGGCACGGTCATAGTTATAACGAAATGTCTGGTGAAACTAACGCGCAAGCGGAACTTGCGGAGGAAGATGAATGAGCGAAGTAGCATCAAATACAATTGCGCGTGAAAATCTCTATGGTTTGGCTGCGGAATTTGCAACAACGCCGGGCATTTACCATGCTGCGGAAGAAGCACATAGTGCCGGTTATAAATGGTTTGATTGTCTTGTTCCATTCCCAGTGCATGGCCTTGACCGAGCAATGGGCGTGAAAATGACTATTTTGCCAATCCTTGTTTTCTTCGGAGGGATGCTTGGATTGACGCTCGCTTGTTGTTTGCAGATTTTTACAAACTCATTAGAGTTTGATATTTGGGCATTAATTCCCGTTGTTGGTTACCAATATGATGTTTCGGGCAAGCCACTTCTTGGAGCAGCAGCTTTTGTGCCTGTTGCCTTTGAAATGACTGTGCTCTTTTCAGCATTGACCGCAGTATTTGGAACATTGTTCTTGAACAAGTTGCCAATGTTTTACCACCCAACGTTAAAACATCCGGCGTTAGCACGCGCAACAGATGATAGGTTCTACTTAGTCATCGAAGCGCGAGACCCAAAATTTAGACTTGATGAAGTTGAAGCTTTTTTAAATTCTCTCAACCCTGAAACAGTGATTGCGTTGGAAAAATAATGGGACAATTAGTAAAACAAATTATTGACGATTTAGCGAAGCCATTCCTTGAAGATCTTAAGGAATTGCCACTTTGGATTAAGTGGACAGTAATAGTGATTACTTGTGCAGCAACTATACCTCTAGCCCTCATTTTTAGAGCCAGAACTTCTTTCAGCGATAAGCCACGAATTCACTTCATCCAAAATATGGATAATCAGCCTAAATATGTTTCACAAGAAGCAAATGCGTTGTTCCTTGATGGCCGCGCCATGCGTCCTAGAGTTGAAGGGACTATTCCTAGAAATGGAATGGTGAATGATACGCATCTATATATGGGAGTTGTCGATGATGCGTGGGCTACAGAATACCCAAGCGCTTTGACAGTTGATCATGCCTTCCTCGTGCGTGGTCAAGGCCGGTTTAATATTTATTGTTCACCGTGCCACGGGGTTGGCGGTTTTGGTGATGGCCTTGTCCATCACCGAGCAAACCAATTAGTTGAGACTGGTGTGAATGGAACAACTTGGGTTGCTCCTAAAAATCTACATGAAGACGTAATAAAAGAACAACAAGTTGGGGAGTTGTTCAATACCATCACGAATGGTGTTCGAACGATGTCCGCGTACGCTTCGCAAATCACAACCCAAGACAGATGGGCAATTGTTGCTTATATCAAAGCATTGCAGTTATCTCAAGATGCAGACCCGGCAAGCGTTGCAAACGCTGACGCAATACCTCGCAAATCGGCGAACGAAGGGAGCAGCGAGTGAACGTTGCAGAAGTAAAAAGTGACAATATTCGTCTCGGCGGATTTGCGGCAAAACTTGGACCTATTCTTGCAGTTATAGGAATTGTGATATTGGCCTTAAGTGCAACTCTGGGTGAAAGCGCTGGCTGGAATACTTTTTGGAAATCCTATCTTGTTGGCTGGATGGTTACGTTAGGTCTTGCGCTTGGTGCTTTATTCTTCGTCTTGCTTCAACATATGACTCGCTCTGGCTGGAGTGTTTCAGTTCGAAGATTAGCTGAAGGGGTTGCTAAAAACCTTACCTGGCTTTGGATGCTCTTTGTTCCAATTTTAGTTTTAGTGCTTAAAGGTGACGGAGAAATCTTGTATCAATGGGGCGATACAAATCTCATGCAAACGGACCACATGCTACACGCGAAGGCGGGGTATCTATCGCCAACATTCTGGTCAATTCGAGCAATAGTTTATCTTGTTGTTTGGACCGTCATCGGCACGCTCTATTTTAAATGGTCAACAGCACAAGACCGTGATGGCGATATCAAGTGGACGCACAAAATGCAAAAGTGGGCTCCGCTTTGCATGATTCTATTTGCATTTACGCAAAGTTACGCGTCTATTGACTGGATGATGACTTTGCAACCAAAATGGTTTAGTACTATGTTTGCTGTTTACTTTTGGGCTTCATGTATGTGCGGTTTCTTTTCCCTACTTATTTTGCTCGCACGATTTTTGCAGAACACTGGGCATATTCAAAAATCAATTACAACGGAACATTACCACGACTTAGGCAAATGGCTATTTGGTATCGGTGTTGTGTTCTGGGCATACATTGCATTTAGTCAATACATGTTAATTTGGTATGCAAACCTTCCAGTAGAAACTAATTGGTACATGACTAGGCAACTTGGTGGTTGGGGACCAGTTTCCTTGCTGCTTCTTTTTGGCCACTTCCTTTTGCCCTTCTTATTATTGATTACGAGATGGACTAAGCGATGGCGCTCGCCACTTCCGATTATTGCAGCATGGCTTTTACTGATGTTCTGCGTGGACATATATTGGCTCGTCATGCCAGTTGTGCCAGAAGTAGCAATAGATACAGCCACTTCTTACAACGAATTGGCGACCAATATTACAAATGCTGAAATCGGTTATGGATTCAGCATCCTAAACTTTACATGTTTGATTGGTATGGCTGCGCTCTTGTTGGGTGGAACTTTAATCAACTTACGAAAATGCAACCTTGTTGCAACAGCTGACCCTCGCTTACGTGAGGCGTTGCAATTTGAGAACGCATAAGAGGTACCCATGAGTCACGCAAATGAACAACCACATCTTGACAATGACCACGAAGACCCAGACGGCTGGGCTACTTGGGCTATCGGTATTGGTGGATCATTTTTAATGATTGCAACAGTTGCTATTGCTTGCGGTATTTACTATCGAGCAGCAACGACAGAAGCGTTCGGCAAGAGCGTCAATATTCGATATGAACAAAGAGATATGGTTCGCGATGCTCAGCATGCTGTGCTTGCTGAAGCAGCACATTGGGTATCACACCAAGATCCAACTACAGGTGAAGAAGTGAATCGCCTTGTTCTTCCTATCAACGATGCGATGCAAATTATCGCGGGGAATGAAAACTAAACAATGAAAATGTTTTTTCCAACGTGGTATGCAGTCATTGCCAGTTCAATACTTGGTTTGTTTTCAGCCCCGAGTATTGCAGGGCCAATTTTTGCTGACGATAAACTTGATGCCTTAGAAGGCGTTGGAATTACAGAACATTTGGATAATCAAATTCCACTTGACTTAACGTTTTTTGACGATGACGGCAACGAAATCGTCTTAGGCGAATATTTTGATGGCGAAAAGCCAATCATCATCACTTTGAATTATTACAAGTGCCCGATGCTCTGCAGTTTGACATTGAATGGCTTAACGGCCGGTCTTGAAGAAATGGATTGGACTTTGGGCGATGAGTTTGAAGTCATTACGTTAAGTATCAATCCAGATGAGAAGCCGCCTCTTGCAAAGAAAAACAAAGAGGGGTATCTAGGACATTACAGTAGAGAAGGTGCAGAAAAAGGGTGGCACTTCCTTACAGGCGCACAAGACAACATTACGAAACTTTCAGACGCGCTTGGTTTTGGGTACGTTTTTGATAGCAAAACAGGTGAGTTTCATCACACGGCATCGATTATGTTCATTACACCAGATGGCCGAATCTCGAAATATATGAACGACGTTCAATTCAAGGGACAAGACCTTCGCTTCGCACTAATCGAAGCATCAGAGGGACGAATTGGTACAGCCCTAGACAAATTTTTACTTTTCAATTGCTTTCAATACGATCCTGACAGTAATAGTTACACGCCAGTAGCGTGGAAATTAATGCGGACTGGCGCGGTATTGATGCTCGTTGTATTAGGCGGTGGCCTTGCTGTTCTTGGCTTTACATCCTCCGACCGCTTAAGAAAATCACATAACAACTCGGATGGAACAACTTCATAATGTTCTCGATACTTACATCATTACTTGCAACAACGACGCAGGGAGCGCCCGCTAACTTTTGGTTGCCCAAACAGGCATCAACCGTAGCACAAGGCGTAGACTTTACGTTTTTTGTAATCACTTGGATTTGCTACTTTTTCTTATTCGCAATTACTGCGGCATTGATTATTTTTATGATCAAATACCGTCGAAAAGGAAACGACGTAATTGTTAAGGGGCCAACCCATAACACGCCGTTGGAAATAGCATGGACCGCGTTGCCGTTACTCCTGGTGGTTGTAATATTTGTTGTTGGCATGCGAGGGTATTTAGACTTGCAACAAGCTCCAGAAGGAAGTTACGAGGTGCAAGTCACAGGGCAAAAATGGTTCTGGACTTTTGAGCACCCTCAATATGGTGCAACGCAAGTTGCCGAACTTACTGTTCCAGTAAATACGCCAGTACGATTACTAATGACTTCGCAAGATGTTCTGCATAGTGTGTGGATTCCAGATTTTCGAGTAAAAATGGATGTTATTCCAGGTCGGTACACATCCTTGTGGTTTGAAGCAACTGCCCTTGGGGATTACAACTTGAACTGCACGGAATATTGCGGCAAGGATCACTCGAAAATGTTCGCAACAGTGCGTGTCATTCCAAAAGAAGATTTTGAAAAAACGATGATTAAATTAGCAAGCGAGTACGAAGATATGTCAGTTGGGCAACTGCCGGCGTATGCAATTAATCGTTTATATAACCGATGCCAGTCTTGCCATACACTTGACGGTTCAGAAAGCACAGGTCCATCTTTTAAAGGATTGTGGGATCGTGTAAAAAGTGGTGACGTGAACTTTATTTCGGGCGAAAAATTATCTAACTTGTATGGTGAAAGCACAACCTACGAAGTTCCAGAAAACTATATTCGTACTTCGTTGTTAGATCCTCAAGGCCATATTGTGCAGGGCTATCTCGGTGCGATGCCATCTTTCCAAGGGCAGTTGAAGGACAAACAAATTACAGCTATTATCGAGATGTTTAAACACCTAGATGAATTAACAGACGCAGAGGGTAACATCACCGTGAACCCAGATGGAACACCAAGGCAATAACGATGACAACACTCACTACATCAAACCCAACAGATAATTACCTCAATCACACCAAGGGCATTAAGTCGTGGTTGTTTACGCTCGACCATAAGCGAATCGGCGTGATGTACTTAGTATGCGTTTTGCTGGCATTTTTGCTCGGCGGAATATTTGCCATGATGATTCGGTTCCAACTGCTCACCCCAGAGGGCACGTTCATGACACAGGACCAATACAACCAAGCATTCACAGTGCATGGTGCCGTTATGGTTTTCTTAGTGATTATTCCCGCGGTTCCCGCGGCGCTTGGCAACTTTGTCTTGCCTATTATGCTTGGTGCAAAAGATGTTGCATTTCCAAAGTTGAACTTGTTCAGTTGGTATTTGTGGATATTTGGGCTCGTGTTTTTCCTAATAGCTTTGGGTGCAGGCGGTATTGATACTGGTTGGACTTTCTATACACCGTACAGTATTGATAAGGCGTCTTCGATGGGCGGGGTGATTCCGGCACTCATCGGCGCATTCGTTCTTGGTTTCAGTTCAATTTTTACAGGAATGAACTTCATCGTAACAATTCACCGTCTTCGACCAAAAGGGATGACTTGGTTTAAAATGCCATTGTTCCTCTGGGCTACGTATGCGACGGCAATTATTCAAGTTCTTGCAACTCCAGTAATCGGAATTACCTTGTTGCTTTTGATTGTTGAACGATCGGTCGGTATTGGTATTTTTGATCCAGCAATGGGCGGAGACCCTGTGCTCTATCAGCACTTTTTCTGGTTCTATTCGCACCCTGCTGTGTACATCATGATTCTCCCAGCTATGGGTGTTGTAAGTGAATTGATTTCGGTGCACTCACACCGCCATATCTTTGGCTACAAATTTATTGCCTACAGTTCAATCTCCATTGCAATGTTCGGTTTCCTCGTGTGGGGTCACCACATGTTCACTTCTGGGCAATCAGCGTTGATGAATATTATTTTCTCACTCATTACATTTAGCGTGTCAATTCCATCTGCTGTGAAAGTGTTTAACTGGTTAGCAACCTTGTATAAAGGTTCAATCAGTTTGAACACGCCAATGTTGTATGGACTCTCGTTCATTTTTATATTTTCTATTGGTGGCTTAACCGGATTGCACCTCGCTACATTGGCAACAGACGTGCACTTGCATGATTCTTACTTTGTAGTTGCGCATTTTCATTACGTCATGATGGGTTCAGCGCTCATTGGCTTCCTCGGCGGCATTCACCACTGGTGGCCGAAAATGACAGGAAAGATGTACCACGAAAATTGGGGTCGGGTC
>JABIWU010000091.1 GCA_018701395.1 Phycisphaerae bacterium
GCGTCATCCTTGGGTGAACTAACATCAATGGTTGGGTTGGGTTCTACGTTTAAAATCCCAGGGCCATTGGACCGAAGAAATTTGCCATAGTAGTCAGCAATGCACTTTGTAGTGCTTTGCCTTGTTCAGCATCAGCACGCATTTCTGCAGCCATTTCTGGATCAAATTCTTCTACTTGCAATAACATTTCTTCAGACATGCCTTGCAACTCTTTCATTACTGCTGCTTGTGCCTTAATACTATCAGACATGTTTCCATAACCCCAGCCAGAAACGACATCGTGATTCAACATGGATGCAGCAGCATTTAAACCATGCCCACTATTTGCGTCTTTAGGATTTGCAATTGCACGAAGAGCATTTTCAACTGCCTGTTGATCACCGGCAAACATATACCCACCACCTACGGCAATAGAAAATGACAAATCAATTGGCATCATCATTCCACTATTAAAATCAACAGTAAAGATTTGATTACCCAGAAAATCGTTAGGGGTCGCGCCCAGTGATGGCATCGTCATGCCCAAAACATTCGAAAGAGTGTTTTCGTCAGTGCATTCAACTGCAATCATATAGCCGACCGAGTCACCAGTGTATGGTTCTGAACCAGTAAAGATTACATGTGTTTCAGTGCCAAGCGTAGAGAAATACATTGAAATGCCTGATTCTATTTGTTGCATCATTTGAGGGTTCATTTGCATTGCGAGCAATGGGTTGCTTGCAATAATTTCTTTAACTAGCGGGACTACGTTTGAAAACTCAATTGAGTTCTGTGAGTAGGAAATAGTGTTTTCGCCTACAAAAGATGGAATTGGTCCAACAGGAGATTCTGATGAGACGAGACCCATCAGACCATCTCGCCCACCGTCCATTTGAATTGCGTATTTACCTGAAAATAGAACATCCTCGGAAGGCGAGAAATTAATTGTTTCAGCAATACCGTCGATGTCGCCAAATAAGGATTTAGCCATTGGCAAAATCATCATCCCCATTCCTGAAGTATCCATTTGCAAGAATGTATCAGCGAGATTTGTCAGTAGTAAACCCGCTTTTGCATTACTGTCGTTTTCACAGCGTTGCATGAGTGCTGTGTAAACTTCACTAGAAGCGAGCGTATCGTCAATTGGATTTCCATCAATAGCCGAGAATAAAGATGCGAATCCTTCTGGTTCCGTTCCAAAAAGAAAATACCCATCAGTAATTGCAAAATAGAATTGCGACAGACTAGTTAAATCAACCACAATAGGCAAAGCATCCGTAGGAATTTCAAATTCATTTTGAACTAACCAAATTGAGCGGCCACTAATATCGATTGTTTCAACTTCAACATCCGTGGAATCTGAGTATTTTGTAAATGCTTCTAACATGGTGTCGCCGATTTTGGATTTGCCAAGTTCAACCATGGCGAACATTCCAAGCCCAACGCTTCCTACTTCGTAATCGACAACAGGATATAAACCCCAGCCGGCGTGACCAGTAGGAATTGAACACTCGCCATCTTCGCCAAGCGATCTGGTTAAATCCGCGCAAGTAAGTGCAATTGGGCAAGAATCGCCAGAATTCATGCTTTCAGACAAACCAATGGCTTGCGCGATATCACAAGCCATATCTGCAACGCCCATTTGTTCAACATTTGAAAGCAACTCAGCGATATTTTCAACTGAAGCAAACGCAATAGTGTTCTCTGGAAGAACTTGGTTAACGCGAATATCGACAGCAAAAATCGATGAAGCAATAAGTGTAGTAATTGTAAACATATAGTTGACCCTTCTCTAGTGCATTAATTTTAAGCGTTGCTATTGTATTATGATTTTCCAGCATCGTCTAGCAACTGCGGTGGAATTCCGTCTTTTGATGGGCGAGGAGGCACGTGGTACAAATGGCCTGAATTGGGGTTCTTTTCATCGTATGCAAATGCTTCACGGTTACGAATGAAATCTTTCACATAGCGCGTTGGAATTGCAAAATTAAGCGACTCTGCGCTAGCGATTCCCATATTTGTAATCCCAACTACTTCGCCCCTTGAATTAAAGAGTGGACCACCAGAATTTCCAGGGTTAATTGCCGCATCTGTTTGAATATAGGTCAAACCATCAAAACTTCGGTGCTTAGTTGAGATAACGCCCTGGCTCATAGAACGCTCAAGACCAAGGGGATTCCCGATTGCAAAAACAATCTCGCCAACTTCAATATTTTCTGCATTTTCAAGAACCGAAAATTCAAATGGCTTGTCATCAGGATGCTTAAGAAGCAAGAGTGCTAAATCAAGGTGATTATTCACTGCAATTATTTCTACATCTTCGATTGTTGTTCGCATTAAACTGCCATCGGCTTGCGGAATCCAAACAGTCGCACGAAGATCTGTTTCACTTTGAATAACATGCGCATTTGTAATTGCAAACCCTTCGCCATTTAGTAGCACGCCAGAACCTAAACCACCCGGGGTAGAAACTTTAATTACAGAAGAACCTACTCTTTTTGCTTGAACATTAGGGCTTAATTCCGGCAGCCCTTCTGCAGTTCGAAACAAACTAGATATGTTCATTTTTTTAGATTGAATGTCTTCAGCATCTATTAAAACATCTTCTATCTCTGTCATGTTTATCTGGATGACTTTAGGCCCAATATCAATCCATAGCGTATTATCTGTACGCTTAATTACATTTCCATGCACTTCACTCCCCCCATGAAGGTATACAACGTCAGCGTACGCTGAAGAAATAGCAATCATTAAGAGTGCCAGTAGAAAAGTCAAAACGCATTTCTGTTGTTTTATCATTTGAATCTCCAAGACCACTATATCAAAGCCTGTTGCGTGATAGCATGTATGAGAACCGTATTTAAGGAATTCTACATGTTTTTACTTTCTGCTTTATTACTAACATTTACGTCTGCAACTCCAGATACCCATGAACTGGGTGACTATTTCGGATTTTCAGGCATTGAAATTATTAAAATTGGCGATGGTGCCGGACCAATGTATACAGGCGATGTTAATGGTGACGGCTTGATGGATATTTTGGTAATTAATAATAGAAAAAGCAGAATTGACTTGTTCCTTCAGAAAGCAAATGCAAGCCCTAATGATGAAGTTATTCTAAGCAGAACGAATAAAATACCGGACCACTGGCGTTTTGAAAAGAAGCAAATTATGGTGGCACATAGTGTTTCTGCAATTGCACTGCACGACTTTAACGATGATGGTCTTACCGACCTGGTATATGCAGGAAACCCATCCAATCTGGTTTTTATGGAACAACGCACCGATGGAACATTCAAAAAAACACGGTCGCATCGCTTGCGCAACTTAGATGCAAACAGAAGTGCTTTTGCAATTACTAATTTTATTGAGGATAAAAAGCCAGAATTAGTCACAATTGTCAAAGGGAATATTCAATCGTATTCACTCGACGGCGACGCAATAAGCAAGCCTACCATTTTGGCGACTGATGACAGAGTAGTTGCTTTTGAACTTGCTGACTATGACGGCAATGGGCTAAAGGACATTTCCGGCATCGTTCCGGACTCCAGTGAACCTATTCGACTGTGGCTAGCAAGGTCTAAGGCAAATACTGTATCAATGGGTCCGCAACTTCGTTTTGAAATGCCCCCGCTTCGCGAGTTTGCCTCTGTAAAGCTACCAAACGTCAAAGCATCGAAAATGGCAATTATCGAAAGAGCATCCCGAAGAATCGTTCTTTATGAAGTTGACCGAGAAGAGATTAATGCTACTGGCGACAGAGAAGCTTCCATTGAAATTTACCCATTTTTAGGTGAAGGCAATCGCAAACAACTTCTTGCAGATGTAAACAATGACGGCCTTGTTGACCTAGTTGCAACTAACCCCTCTGATAATACAATTGTTGTTTACGCGCAAGTCGATGGCGAAGGCTTATCCGCAGGAATAGCGAGCCCAACGTTATCTGGCGTAGACTCAATCTGTGTTGGAGATTTGAATGCCGACGGTCAACAACAACTGTTCGTTCTTAGCGAAGAAGAAGGCGTTGTTGGCAAAAGCGATATGCAAACACTAACGCTTCCCTTCCCAACACCGGTTCCTTTTACTGCTGGCAACACCCCAGTCTCACTTTCAACTGTTTTTCTTGACGACAACATGCATGTCGCTGTAATTTCAAAAGAAAAACGCTCGTATGTTATTGATTTAATAGACAAAAATGGCAAAATTGAATCAATAGACTTGGGCTCAATAAGCCGTGGTCCCGATGAAATAATCGGGTTTGATGCAGACCAAGATGGCAACACTGATTTGCTTTTACTTACTCGTGATAAGCCGATGAAAATGCTTAAAGCAACCGAGGAAGGCTTTGAGGTTCTTGATGACGATGACATGGGGCAATATGGTTTAGTCCGAGAAGCAACTGTTGACAACACCGCCATCTTTGATGTCGATGGCGACGGGTTGTCGGAGTTACTAATTGCAGACGATAACTATGTTCGCGCTGTTCGATACGAAACAAATCCTAAAGATGGCGTAAGCGCTGGCTGGCAAGTTGTCACGCAAGTGAATATGGAAGATGGTGCATCAAGCCTTGTCTCCATGACAATTAGCGATAATGTAATTCTTGTTGCAGACAAAGAAAATGAAAGAATTGTCCTTGTAAAAAAGACAGATGATACGTGGGAAGAATCAGACAGCATTTTCGTGCACGGATACGATCTTGGGCCTATTCATGCTAACGATTTCACAGGCGATGGAGTAGACGACATACTCGCAATAGGAGATTCTGGATTTGCAATCATTCAACTAGCAGGTACTCGGATTTCTTTGAATGAAATACAATCCTGGAGAACTGACAATGACAGACGAATGCAACATGAACTTGCAGTTGGCGATGTCAACGGCGATAGTTACACGGATATGGTTTCCCTTGACGCTGGAGAACAAATGTTAGAAATCTTCTCTTTTGCTAAAAGTGGCAAGATGTTATATGCGACTGGATTTAAAATTTTTGAATCTAAAATTTTCTCTGGTGGCGAAACGAGAGAATGGCAGCCAAGTCAAATTATTATTACTGATTTAACAAACGACAACAACAATGATATATTGTTGTTGTCGCATGATCGTTTATTACTGTATCGACAGTGAATTATCGAAGTGATACTGAAACGTATTCTTGTTCGTGCGGTCCGTTGTAATCACAACGAGGACGAATTAAACGGTTATTTTGAAGATATTCAAGGCAATGTGCTGTCCAACCAGAAACTCGGCTCATCGCGAACAATGGCGTAAATAAATCTAATTCAATTCCAAGCGAAAAGTAAGTTGTAGCAGAATAAAAATCTACGTTGGGGTAAATTCCTTTTGCTCCAACTTCACGGTCCATCACTTCTTCAATCTTTTGACTTTTCTCGAACAAATCCATGTTGCCAGTGTCTTGCGCAATACCCTCTGCAAAAGTCTTTAAATACGTTGCTCGCGGGTCATACGCTTTGTAAACCCTATGACCAA
>JABIWU010000092.1 GCA_018701395.1 Phycisphaerae bacterium
GAACTATATGCTGAAGCATAACCTGCTTGAATCGGTTGAATCATTAACAACATTAAAATTAAAAATATTGTTGAACTTGCAAGTAATTTGTTTAATTTCAATTCTTTATTAACCCACTTAGTTGCATAATCCCAAGTAATTCCCATAAATGCACCTAACCCAATAGCTAATACAGGTGTTGCTTGTAAAACAAATCTTACCCCTTTAGTTGTTGCATAAAATGAAGCAATGAACCAAATAGTTAAAAATATTGCAACTTCAATATTTCTTTCATCACACACCTTTGCAATAGCATCAATATCTTTTCCTTGCCACGGCCAAAATTCAATGTGTTTGAAGCCAGCATCAGCGGCAGAATTGATGCGTTCAATGAAAGGCAGTTGCCTCCACCACATTTCAACATTTACGGCATAGTTTTCAGGGAACGTGTTTGGTTCTGAGTTTTGTTGTGCGATGAACATTGCACCTGCGATACAAAGGGTTTTAGTTATAAACATGCACGAAGTGTACACGGCTCAGGCGGAAATAGTAATTCCAGTTGGCGCAGGCGTGGTTTGCGCATCAGGTGGCCTTGTCATCCAAGAACGCAGGCCGTTTCTTTTAAGTGCAATCCACCATACCCAAAACGCGGTTGTGACATAAGGGACGACTGTCATTACTGTTGGAGAAATCGTGTCTGACAAATCAACAAGCATGCCATTGCCCTCAAATTGGCTAAAGCCAAACAGCCACGGGATTCGGTACCAGTAATAACAAGAGATAGCTGCGGCAGCAAAGAATCGATCAATAATTTTTCTCTTTTGTAGTGAAACAGAACTAATTAAAAGTGCATAGAGAGCAAGAGTTGCTGCTCCGCCGACAATTGGAATAGTGTACGTATTAACAATGTTTTCCAAACCAGCGGAAAGGGTTGCATAGTCTTGGATCTGGAACCATCCCCAAACATATCCAGGGAACGCTCCGATGAGTCCGAATGTTGCTGCTCGTCTTGCCCAAACCCTTCCACCTAGATGTGGACTTGCAGAAGGAGTCGAATCGGGACAACCGGTAACACATTTGCTGCATTCACTACAGTGTGAGTTACCAACTGTTGCGATTGGTTTCTGTCCGTATAATTTTTCGACCTGATGTACTGGGCATAAACTGGCGCACCATCCACTCTTGCCATCGTAAATAGATGCAAGCACAATGGCGATGAGCGTTGAAACTATGAGAAAGACACCGGTTGCGGGTCCGTTCAAATCAAAGTAGGTATGGCGAAGTGGAATGATTGCAAAGAGTAGTATTACGCTTAGGAGAACAAGCCAGGCATGTGTTCCGACAGACATTTTTCTTTTTTTGGAAATGCCAAAATGCCTTGGCAATTGAGACATAGCAGCGGTGGGGCAGATATTTCGCCAAACACCTGGAAGGAGTGCCACGAGTGCAGGTGCAACTGGAATCAAAACATCCCAAAATGCATGTAGTCCGATTTCTGGCTTTACAAATAACAAAACGACCATAACAAGGCAAATGGTCCAGACGGCTGCTTGAAGAACAAACCAAAGTTTTGAAGAGGAATTAGTATTTGCCATAAAAAGGACTCCGATATCTATTTTAGTAGAATGTAGGACGTCCTTTGAAGTTTTCTATTGCAGAAAATCTTATTTAGCACGGGCCCCAAGAGCCAACGATCGTAAGCAAGTCAGAAACATCGACAACACCAGAACCGTCAACGTCACCATCGCCACTGCCGCCCCAGTTGCCGATTGTGGCAAGGAGGTCACTAACATTTACAGCATTGTCGCCATTAACGTCTGCAGGGCAAGAAATCACTATTGGCGTCATGTCAATGTACCCATCCATATAAATTCGGTCGAGCTGTACATTTTGCCATCCTAATGGCCAACCCATGTCAACCATAACATCACCGAGAAATACATTCGTAACATCGAATTGACCGAATCCTTTTCCATTGAGTTGCATGTACATGTCAGCAGCAATATCAATAGTACCGTCACTGTCAGCATCTGCCGCAATTGGTTCATTCATCATTACTATTGGTGCTGGTCCAGTTGCAGAACCAAAACCGAGTAACAGAGCTGGGTCCATGTCAGCTGTAATATCTGTTGGCCCTATCACCTGACCTAGGAAAATCACATCGATTGCAACGTACGTTATTTCGTACGTGTAATTAAATTGATCTGCGCTTGGATCTACCGAAGTTGGGCTTACCCAGTTAACATTTTCTCCACCAGTCGAAACACTGTATGTCCAATGTTCTGTTTGTGCGAATGTTGGAAGGGTGAAAGCAAGGGCTAATAATGTTGCAACTTTCATGGGTCTCTCCTCTGTATGTGAGGTTAATGATCTCTCTATTATGACTGTACGAAGAATAAATACTAGTAATTTCATTTGATTTCTATATAATTCTGTGTGATGCTCAAAATTAACCTCATTAGTGCTGTTTTTATTGTTTCAATCGTTCAATCAGCGTTTGCTGATGATGAAACTTGCGAAATATTAGACAGAGTCGTTGTAACAGGAGCAAGTATTTCATCTGGTTTTGGCGTGACTACACCACCGGTGAAATCGGATCTTGGAGCACACACAATTAATATGAAGCATGTTTTTGAGGGAATAATTACTTCAGAACATCAGGAAGTCAAGTTTTTTGGCGATCTGTTATTTTTTAGAAAATCAAGAGCAAACGCTCAAAAATTTATTGAAAAAATAAAAGAATATGAACCGACACTTGTCATTGGTTTAGATTTTTTGTTTTGGTTTGGTCACGGAAAACCACCCAAAGATATATCAGCGCCAGTATATCGGATGGAACAATTAAATTTTGCTCTACGTCTTCTTGAACAAATAGATGCACCAATAATAATCGGTAATTTGCCAGACGTTCGTGTCGCAATAGGCAAAGTCTTATCCGCAAGCCAAGTTCCCACTAGTGCAACATTAGTAAAACTAAACGATAGAATTCAAACCTGGGGAGACGAGCACGAAAACGTAACAGTCATAGATGCCTTTGCTTTGGGATTAAAATTAATCAATGATGAAGCGATAACTATTCGTAATCAATCGTGGCCATCGGGAAGTCAAGAGAAACTGTTACAGGACGATATGTTGCATACAACATTGGAAGGAACTGTCGCAGTGAGTTTACTTGCAATCAGTTCCGTCGAACTCGATTGCATAGAAACAAACCCAGAAGTAATTATGCAAAAAGCTTGTGAGGATGCTCGGAAATCTGCGAAACAAAATTCCCCGTAATTTAGTATTAACAATAACCACTCAGTCACACATGTCGCAAAAACATGTCCTTATCCGACACTTGGTGTCTGACACCTGCGTCAATCGAGTGCGCGTGGTTGGATATCGATTGGTTCAATAGGTGGTATTTCATTTCCACCCGAAGAATCTAGTTCGGCCAGGCGTTTTGCAGTTGTATGAAGTCGGGTTGCATAGGAACCAACCGCATCATTGTAAGAATTATTTGCCTGGTTGAGTCCAGCACCAACTTTTGCAAAGTGGTCACGGAATATTTTTAGGCGATCAAAAAGTTTCTGGCCTTCTTCAGCAATTTCCTTTACATTTTCCGCCATTGCATTTTGCCTCCACCCAAATGCAGCTGCTTGTAGAAGTGCAATGAGAGTTCCTGGAGAAGTAAGCAGTACATTTTTCTTCAGAGCATTCTCAAGAATTTCAGGTTTTTTATCGAGGGCTGCAACTAGCGCAGATTCAATACCGACAAACATCACAACGAAATCAGGAGACCCCTCAATTTGTTTCCAGTATTTCTTGTCAGAAAGTGTTTTGATATGCAGTTCAACAGCTTTGACGTGTTGGTCTAAATGTTCATTTTCGTGCTCTTTGTCTTCTATTGCTTTGTTGTAATGATCAAATGGCAATTTTGAATCGACAACAATTCTTCCATTGCTTGGGAGTTTTATAACCATATCAGGGCGGAAAATTTGACCGCCAGTTGTTGTAACTTGTTCATCAAAATCAACATGTTTTTGCATTTGGGCATGTTCAACAGTTGTTTTTAATTTGAACTCTCCCCACTTGCCCCTATGGTCAGGCCTGCGAAGGATATGTTCAAGTTTTGAAGTTTCATCAATGATTTGCTTGCTTGCAGTTTCAAGCTCAGCGTACGCTTTTACACGTTTGTTTTCGAGATCTTGAACCGACGTTTGAGTTTTGTTTAGTAATTCTTTAAACGGCGCAAATTTTGTCTCGGCAAGTTGTAAAAAACTTTTAGAGTTTTGATCGATTGCTTGTTGGCTAAGCGTGGCAAAAGCATCATTCATTCGATCTTGCATTTCTTTCGCGTGCTTTTTCTGCTCTTCAAGTTGCGTTTGAAGGCGCATAAGTTCAACGTCGTTACTTTCGTTTGGTTTTCTTCCTAAAAATGCAAAAACAGCGATTCCACCGAGAAAACAACCAATTACAATGCCCAAACCCAAATGTGTATAGTCCATAGAGATCTATCCTAAGTACTTTTAAACATAAATATGAACGATTACCTAAAAAATCGAATTTTCATTTGAATTCTCTGCTTTTATACATTACTCTACGTCTATGGCCTTTTAAGAGAGAGGTCAGGAAGGAAGAGAAGCGTGAAAAATATATTTAGTATGATTGCTGTAGCATCTGTTATGACTTCATTGTCTTTCGGTGATATTTATACAGACCCTGCTGGCGACATAGCAACAGGCAATGCTAATCTTGACATAACACAGGTCGAGATTACAGATAATGGATTGGAACTTTTTGTTTCGATGACTGTTGCAGATTTAGATGGAGATTGGGGCAAGTATTTATTCTTTTCGAATTACACTGCCGGAGGATCTGCCGACAACGACAACCCTTGGTTCAGAAACGTGAGTGGTTTGTCTGGGACAGATTACTTTATGGGTTCTTGGATTGAGGGTGGCGGCGGCGCTTCGGGTTTTATCCACGATGGTACTGGCTGGGCAGGTTTTGACTCCCCAGGGCTTAGTGTTGATTGGTCAACGAGTACAATCACATGGAATTTGACTGGGATGATGTTAGATGCAATTGCTTCTGGCGCAACTGGTTTTGATTTTGAAATGGCAACCACTGGCGGTAACAGTGGTGACCCAGCAATCGATTTACTTGGCGGTGAAGGAACACAGCCGGGTTGGGGCGGTGGCTCAACATCAACAGACTGGATGCATTATGAATTTTCTACAATCCCTGCGCCAGGCGTATTGGCATTGTTCGCAATTGCGGGCATTACACGGCGTCGACGTCATTAACTAGGAATAAAATTTGTAAACGTAAGACTTACAGGCAACCACTTATATCAATGAGTGTGGTTGTTTTATACAAAAAGAGAAGGAAAAAACTATGAACTACACTTTAATTACAACACTGACTCTCGGATTTGCAGCAACTGCATTTGCACAAGTTGTTGTTGATGGAGCGCTAGACGCAGAGTATGGACTACCAAACGCTGTTCAAAATACACAAACAGCTTTTGGAGATTCAACAATAGGAATGCCTGATTTTGCCAATGGTTCCGAAATTGACGGAGGTCATTCTCTAATTGCTGATGGTTATTTGTATATTTTTCTTCCTGGCAATTTAGAAAGCGTATTTAACAAAATTGATATTTTCATTGATGCACGTGCTGGCGGTCAAAATACACTTCGAGCCGACAATCCAGACGTTGATTTCGACGGATTAAATCGAATGGGCGATGATGGTACAGGTAACGGACTTACATTTGATGCGGGCTTTGAAGCAGATATGTGGGTAAGTATGACCTGCGGCGGTGAAGTCTTTGCAACCTATGGAAGTTATGCGGAACTTCATACAACTGGCGCTGGGTTTGGTATGCCTGTTGGCGCAGGCACATCTGGTGAAGCGGGCGCAATTGTTGGAAAAACTGGTTTGACTCTTGCGTTGGACAATTCAAATATCGCTGGCGTTGGCTATGGCGAAGGGATTGGTTGTGGCGAGGGCGTAGTAACTGGAGTAGAAGTTGCAATTCCACTCTATCTTTTTGATTGGGACGGCGCGGCAGGCGATATCACATCAGCGAAAATTTGTGCATTCATAAACAACAGTGGCCATGATTACATGTCTAATCAAGTCATCGGCGGTCTAGGCGGTAGTGTAAATCTTGGAGATCCTCGAAACATTAACTTCGATTTATTAGACGGCAACCAATTCTTTACAGTTGGTGATGTTGCTGGACCATGCCCACCACCAACAGGCGCATGTTGTCTTGATGTTTCATGCAGCGATTTATCAGATGCAGATTGTGTTGCCCTTGGCGGAACATACAACGGTGATGGAACATTCTGTAACGGCAATCCTCCACCTTGTGCGCCCCAACCTTGTGAGGGCGATATAAATGGTGACGGCACGGTTGATGTTTCAGATATTTTGACAGTAATAGGCAACTGGGGTTGTACTCAGTAATCTCATAGTTTTTCGCGGGCTCTCTCGTATTACGAGAGAGCTTGTTTCATAGATTTAAGTAACATGGCACCCATGGCAACTATTCAATCCATCCTAAAGTACGCAGTTTTGCTTCTGCTTTCTTTTTGCATGATGGGGATGCTTCCAAGCCGAGTAGTCAGCGTTCCTTCAGTACATGCTGGACACGGTGCAATTCCTTATGGGGGTGCAGGATGCCAAGTTTGGAAACTTGGCGCAACTGATTGGATAAATTCTGGAACAGTCCACCCAGATTTAACAAACGCAGCATCAGGCACAATTCGGTGGACGTTCCCGCTCTCGTCAATTGGTATTGCAAACGGCGAAACAATTCGCTTTGATATTGCGACAAGTGGAAGCGGCGCTTCTGATCCAGGTGTTGATCATTTAAGTAGAAGTGATATGGCAACCACTGGTTGGAGTACACCATCGGTTGCTGGAAACTTTTTGGAATACACATTAAATGGTGGCGCAGGTAATCAAACCTTTATAGACGCAGTTGGCGATGTTTTTGATTTCGCAAATTTGGATATTACTTGGGCAATTGTTGGGCATGACATTTACAACTTGTATATCACAGTTAATGTAGATGACAATTTGTTACAAACAAATTGGACAAATTTTATGTTTTTCTTAAACACTGAGCAGGGCGGTGCAACCACAAACCCATGGGGCAGGCCGATTGATTTAGGCACAGAAGAAATAAATATTTTTCTAGGCAGTTGGATCAACGATGCTGGTGACGGTGTAAGTTTTAGAACTTGGGCCCCCAACGCGGATGCTGTTGCGCTCATTGGCGAGTTTAATAACTGGTCGATGTGGTCAACTATGCTGGCAGATGAAGGCGACGGTAACTGGTCAGTTGATGTTTCAAATGCAGTCCCCGGCGACCAATATAACTATGTCATTATTAACAACGGTACACAGTACACAAGGATTGATGCTCGTTCATACCAACTGACAAATTCAGTTGGTAACAGTGTTGTGTATGATCCTGACAGTTATTTCTGGCAAACTACGGATTACGCTCGCCCGGCATGGAATGAAACGGTCATTTATGAAATGCATGTAGGCACATTTTCTGGTGGTATTTTGCAAGCGATTACTAAACTTGACTATTTAAAAGATCTTGGCGTGAATGCTATTGAACTTATGCCAATCTGGGAATTCGCCGGAAACTCATCATGGGGTTACAACGGAAGTCACCCTTTTGCAATTGAAAGTAGTTATGGAACTCCTAATGAGTTAAAACGTTTCGTTGACGAAGCACATCAAAGGGGAATAGCGGTTCTTTTGGATGTTCTTTACAATCACTGGGGTCCAAGTGACATGTCGCTTTGGCAATACGATGGTTGGAATCCAAGTGAAATGGGAGGGATTTATTTCTACAACGATTGGCGCGCTGTTACTCCGTGGGGTGACACAAGACCAGACTACGGCCGGGATGAAGTTCGCCAATATATTCGCGACAACGCACTGTATTGGTTGGAAGAATTTCGATTAGATGGTTTGCGAGTTGACGGCACAAAATGGATACGAGCAACGGACGATGGTGGAACAGATATTCCTGAAGGCTGGACGTTACTCCAGTGGCTGAACGATGAAATAGATGCGCACGATTCGGGCAAGCTAATCATCTGTGAAGATTTAGATGGAACAGATTGGATGACAAAAGGCACTGGTGCAGGTGGTGCGGGGTTTGACTCACAGTGGGATGTGTATTGGATTCACCCAATTCGAGGTGTCATAGAAACAATACACGACAGCGATCGTTCGATGTGGACGGTTCGAGATTCAGTCATGGCGGTTTACAATGGAGACCAAACTGACAGAGTAATTTATACAGAATCACATGATGAAGTTGCAAATGGCCGATCCCGAGTTCCAGAAGAGATTTCTCCAGGCGATGCAGGAAATTGGCTTGCTCGAAAGCGTTCAACTTTAGGCGCAGCGTTAGTGTTAACTTCTCCTGGAATTCCAATGTTGTTTCAAGGTCAAGAATTTTTAGAGGACGGTTTCTTTCATGATGATGACCCCCTGGATTGGACAAAAGTCACAACATATTCTGGAATATTAAAGTTGTATACAGATTTAGTGGCATTGAGACTAAATAAAGCGGGCATTTCTGGCGGTTTAGCGGGTGCTTCAACAAATGTTCATCATATTAATGACAACGGCAAAGCCATTGCGTATCATCGTTGGGGTACCGGTGGTATTGGCGATGATGTGATTGTTGTAATGAATTTTAGTAGTAACAGTTTAAATTCCTATCGAATCGGTTTTCCAAACGAGGGAAATTGGTACATGGTGTTTAACTCTGATTCAACGCAGTATGCAAACGATTACACAGACATTGGACATGATGCAGTTGCAATACAATTTGCCTACGACTCAATGCCGTACAGTGGAATTGTTGATGTTGCTCCTTATTCGGTTCAAATTTTCTCGCGTGCAGATGATGCAAACGAAACATGCAACGCGGACCTTACCGGTGATGGCGTTGTCGATGTTTCTGATTTATTAACCATCATTAGTGCGTGGGGAACCCCCAATGCTGATATCACAGGTGATACCATGACAGATGTATCTGACCTATTAGTAGTTATTGGAGAATTTGGGCCATGTCCATAAAAACCCGACGCGGTTTCACATTAATCGAACTTCTTGTTGTCATTGCGATTCTCGCAATTCTTGTTGGTCTTGTCGTTGTTGTTGCAAGTGCGATGATGAAGCAAGCGAAATCTGCAAAAGATATGGGGAACCATCGAACTATTGGCTCAGCAACTTGGTCCTTTGCAGCAGACAACAAAGGAACGCTTTTACACCCACGCACAGAACCAACTAGTTCAGACACCCCTTCAACCCAGGAACAAATTAATAGGTTTTGGGTTGCCGCGCATGGTCTTGACAGTAACGGCAATGCGCGTGTGGAAACTGTAGAGGGCAAAGAAGTTGAACTTTTAACCGCGTTGACGGATGGCGCGGCATACCAATACATCGGAGATGTAACCGTATACCAATCGCCACTTGACGAAACCATCGGGCAAATAGATCAGTTTGTAACGGGCAATACAAACATTCCAACCTCGCGAATACGTTCTTATTCATTAAATGCATTCGTTGGTGTGGACTGGGGTGCAGACGATTGGACGTACTATGAAACCGCAGCACCGTATTGGTTTGGGAATAGGGGTTACTGGAAAGCCGCATCGACCATTTCGCAAGTTCCACAACCAAGTAACACAATGTGTAGTATTGGCGAGCAAGATAAAGATGGTCGGAATTTAAATGGTTGGCTTGTAAACCCGACGACTGCAAATAACTTTGTAGATTTCCCAGCATTTTGGAATGACGGCAAAGTGAATGTTTCGTATATAGATGGTTCAACCGGCTCGATTAAACTAGAGAGCGATGCACTAGAAGAAGTTTGGGAATCAAGCGGTCACAACGTCACTGTCTCTGGTGCTTCAATGGAATACAAACAATTTAAAAAAATAATGTTGCCCGGTGTGATTGGCTCAATTTTAGATTAATAAGGTTTCAAACTTAATCTTTCTTAAACCCAAATTATAGTAGTAGTACGGGTTATCGCCACGTCAATATTTCTTGGCATCTGGTCCGTTTTTGATGATGGCGTAGATCAGGTGCCATTTGACTCATTACTCAGTGTGATACTTATCTAAAAATGATTGAAAGTTGCTTGATTGGGTTCTTGCCTCTATAGAAAGTTTCTTCATCAACGCAACTTGCTCAGGAAACGTATCAGCAACATTTACAGATTCGCTTTCGTCCTTATCTAATTGATATAAATGTGTATCAACACCTTCTTTTGTGTTGAATTGCAACAACTTCCAGTTTCCTAATCGATAGGCTTGTGATTTTCCAAACTCCCAGTACAACCCTCGTTCTGGAATTTCACTTTGATCAGTCAAGTTTGGCAGTAAGTTTATGCCATCAGTTTCTTTTACTTCTTGATCTGCAACAGCCAAGAGAGTGGGGTACCAATCCCAAAAGGCGGATGGCGTTTGGTTTACAGAGTTTGGTTGTATATGTTCAGGCCACCACACAACTGTTGGAACGCGTATGCCACCTTCCCAAAGTTGTGC
>JABIWU010000093.1 GCA_018701395.1 Phycisphaerae bacterium
GAAGTCATCGAGCCAACCCCAAACCAAATATTTACTGAAGTACAAATCTTAAAGGGTTCGTGTCCGTTTTTAGCAACAAGCAATGAGGATGGTTCATGGGAGTTTGTTACGGATTTACTTTGGCGAAGCCCGCTTGGACTCAAAATAAATGCGCAAACTGTTCCGCCAATTGCTGCAACCCAAGATTGGGTAAAAATTCGCGGCGATCAATTACAAGCACGAGATGGAATATACGAAATTGCAATCACAGCACAATTATGGGAAACACATTTTATTGACGAAGTAAAAATGATCGCCATTGACCATCCAATCGGCACAGAAGTTTTTGTTGATGAGCGTTTTGTTGCACCTGTTCCACCTTCTTTCAGACTGTATGTTTACGATAATGTACAAACTCCAAAAAGTGCGCATGACCACACTGGGCAAGATGTGTTTGAAATTATTAGCCAGAGAGATGGCAACCGTCTTGGCGGATTCGCCAAGGGTCTGTACCAGGGCATCGCAACCGATCACTATGTTGAAATTGATTTGGGGCAAATTGACGCAACTGCAGGAGTTGATATTATCGCACAAGGTTGGATTCGACCAACAGATACAAGTATTAATGTTGCCTCTTCGCAAGGCAGTTCGCCAACGCCAAAAGCATTATGTGTTTCCGTTCCAGACGGAAAAGGTGGTTGGAAGGTTGTCCTTCCTAACGGAGGATTCCCTGCAGGAAAACTTAAAACCATTATCTTAGAAGTCCCTGCTGGAAGTTTTGTTGAGAATGATTACAGAGTTCGTATTTCAACCAACCTAGAAATTTATTGGGACAACATTTTATTCACCACAAGTCGAGCATTCGTTGACCACATAGACATGCCCATCAAACTTCTTTCGGCTGATCTTGGCTACATGGGATATCCAACCATGTCTCGTAGAGATGCTTATTCTCCGAACATTCCTGATTACAACGACATCAATCATGGAACTCCATGGCGAGATTTGGAAGGATACTACACGAGGTATGGTGCTGTCGAAGAACTGCTTTTGGGTGTTGATGACAGATATGTCATTATGAACGCTGGCGATGCAATGTATCTAAGGTTTGACGTGCTTGACCCACCCCTTCCGGGGCTTGAACGCGATTACATTTTCTTTAGCGATGGCTGGGTAAAAGACGGTGACTGGAACACCGTTGATTCTAGAACTGTTGGACCACTTCCGTTTCATACTATGAGTGGCTATCCGTATCCAGACGATGAACGTCCTTCTGAACTTCTCTCGACGCATTCCGACTGGCAAGAATTTCATACCCGCTACATTACTCCCACCTCATTTCGAGATGCGTTAAAATAATCTGCCAAAGGAGATGCGCATGAACATTTCAGTAACAAATCCAATTACGCCAGCATGGAACCATATGGTTCGTATTTTATTCAAACCATTTGCATTCAAGAAATGGTTGGCGCTTGGATTCTGCGCATTTCTTGCCCAATGTAGTGAGCAAAGTGGGAGCGGATATAACGGGACTCAATACATAAATGGTCCAAGTGGTTTTGATGGAACCAAATTGTGGATCGAAAACAACGCTGGACTTTTTGTCTCAATGGTTGTAGGCGTTACTTTATTATTCCTACTAATTGGAATACTCATCGCTTGGATTTCTAGCCGAGGCAAGTTCATGCTCTTGGACGGCATCGTGAAAAATCGTGGAGCGATTAAGGAGCCGTGGGCTGAATATAAAAAAGAAGGAAACAGTTTATTTTTGTTCTCCATTGTCCTTGGTTTTATATTACTTTTTGTATTAGCACTCATCATAGGGATTAGTGCGCTAATTGCCCTTCCAGATATTCAATCTAAAATGTTTGGCACATCTGCAATCATCGCCATTAGTGCCGGAGGTGCGTCGATCCTCTTTTACATCCTTGCATGCATTGTTTTAGCTTCCATAATAGATATTTTGATGATTCCAACCATGTATCTAAAAAGAGTCGGTGCAATCGAGGGCTGGAAAATTGCTTGGAACGAATTATTTAAAGGACATGCGTGCTCTTTCTTACTGCTCATTCTCATGATGATTCTACTTGCAATTGGAGCTAGCACGATTGCTATGTTCGCAATATGCGCAACATGCTGCCTTGGATCACTCCCGTACGTGAGTTCCGTTTTGCTCCTGCCAATTACAGTTTTCTTTGCATGTTACGCACTTTGTTACATCCAACAGTTTGGTGAAGGCTGGTCATTCTTCAGTAAGATGTGCCGTTTTTGTAATTACGACATGGAAGGTCTTGAAGAAGGCCATACATGCCCAGAATGCGGTAAGTAAGTTACTTCTGAAAAACTCGCACCCAGTCAACGGACATTTTGTCTGGAAAGTTTTCTGGTTTTACTTTCACAGCTTCCCACTTATTTGCGAGCAATGACAAAATAATATATTCATCATGGTGTGATACCGCTTTGTCTGTTCGCCATGTTTCTTCGCCATCAATATAGAAAATGTTTATCTCTGGTGTCCATAACAATGAATACACATGAAATTCTGTATCAACAGTTTCAAGAACGTCGTGCTTAAGATTACCAGACCCAACGGCTCTTTTATCTTTTGAACCATACGCATTCCAATGCACGTTTTGGCTGAGGGAGCGGTTTCCAAAATATTCGATGACATCCATTTCTGTTCCACTTGCTGTAAAGTTATCTTTTACTTTTCCATATACTGGCGACTGCAACCAAAATGCACCGTGATGACCGGGGTGCGATTCGAATTTTATTCGCGCTTCAAACAAACCATATTTCCACGCCTCTAATCCCTGCGTTGCAATCATTCCAGATTCAATTTCATACCCAACTTCACTTTCATTTGGAAGAAGCTGAGTTTTCACTATCGCATGACCTTTGCCATCAAGCGTAGTGCAAGATTTGCGAATTCTGCTCTTGCCATGCATCTTGTCTTTATGACGAGTTATCCACTTTGACGAATCGATTGTATTCCCAGAAAAATCGTCAGACCAAACGAGTTTATAGTTAGAGGACTCGAATTGTGCCGTTGGTTGCGAGCACCCCAAATGCAATAAAACCATGCATATAAGCGTTATACGTAGCATTGTATAATTTAAATATAGATAAAAATATATATTTATGTGTGCTTATACACGTACAATGTCGATTATTGACCCACTAGGAACACCAATCTGATGCTAATAACCGCCATTTGCCTTGCCTTCGCTGTTGTAACTGAGCCCGATGTCCAAAATACAACTAGCGCTATCCATTTATCTGATGTACGAGAGTCTGCTGGCATTGACTTTGAACACTACGGCGAGCGCCACCGGTGGTGTGAAATTGGACCACAAGTTCAAGGGATTGCAACGAACGAAGAAATTCCTGCTGGGCTATTTGAAGATCCGTTTGAATTTGCAAACCGACATCTTATTCGCATGAATGGTTCGGGCGCTGCGTGGATCGATATTGAAAACGATGGCGACTATGACATTTATCTTGTGAACGGTTCGGGTGGTCCGGAAACAACAAACGCCCTTTACCTCAACATGGGAGATGGCACCTTCCTTCCACAAACAAAATCATGCGGCGTTCTTGAGGCTGGCGAGGGTATGGCTGTATCCGTTGCAGATTACGACAACGATGGTTTCTCTGACATGATGGTCATGAACTTTGGCGACTTTATTTTGTTTCATAACAACGGCGATGGTACATTTACAAATGTAACCTCAACCGCTTTTTCAACGATTGATGAAATTTGGTACGGCACTTCTTCATGGGGCGATTTCGATGGTGATGGAAACCTAGATGTATACGTTGCTGGGTACGTTGATTTAAGTAAAAACAATGGCAACGAAGGCTTGCGCTTCCCGATGGATTTTCAGGGGTTTCCTAATTACCTCTTCCACAATAATGGCGACGGCACATTTACAGACATTGCGAAATCTTCTGGTGTACAAGACGGTTTTCGCAAATCAATGCAAGTCCTTGTTGCAGACTTTAACGACGACAACAACCCAGACATTCTTGTTGGTAACGACACTGATCCAAACGGGTTGTATTTGAACAATGGCGATGGAACTTTTAAGGAATTTTCTGGTCCAAGTGGTTTATCAAGCACCGATGGCTCGATGGGCATTACCTGGGGCGATTACAACAACGACCAGATGATGGATTTGTATGTCAGTAATTACACAGGCGAAGCCGACTTGCTTTTAACTATGGTTGATAACACATCAAGCAACGATGGTAAAACTAAAAATGCTATTTTCATGGCGGATTTTGAGTCGCCAATTATTCAACAGAAAACTTGGCCACTTGTTGGTTGGGGTACTGGTTTTATTGATCTTGACAACGACGCTGACCTTGATTTGTTTGTTGCAGGTGGTCACCTTAATGGTGTCTCTGGCGACAACCGCGATTTTAATGTACTTTTTGAAAATACTGGCGATGGGAAGTTCATCGATTCCTCTGAAACGTCGGGTGTAATTGCAACCGGAAAACGTATCCACCGCGCAACCATTTTTGGTGATTACGACAATGACGGCAAGATTGACTTTTACGTCGTGAACAACGGCGAAGAATCGTATGATGAAGCTTCAGACAGGCACGGCGTTCTGTATCACAACGATTCAACGCCTGCATCTGGAAGTGGCAACTGGCTGAAGGTTAAATTACAGGGAACAAAAAGCAACCGCGACGCATTTGGCACAAAGCTAACACTTGTCGCGGGTGACAAGACACAAATTCGCGAACATGTTTCAGGCGAAGGTTATTTTTCTTCTAATGCGCAAGAAGTGCATTTTGGTTTAGGCGATGCAACGTTGATTGATTCCATCACGATTACTTGGCCATCGGGTACCGTAGAAGAACTCAAAAACATCAAGCCAAATCAAACAATTACAAGAGTCGAGCCTCCCTGCTAAAAAGGGTAGAACAAACATCGTGGTTAGTGACATTATTGCGATGATTCGTAGCATTGGCATAACAAACATTATCCTGCAGCATCTATAGTGCGTGCATGTTATTACTTGAACTATGTATTGTTGCCCTGCTCTTGAAAACAGATAATGCGGTGAAAACAACCACGCCGCCAAACATTGTATTTATCCTTGCAGATGATCTTGGTTATGGTGAAGTTGGCTGCTTTGGTCAAGAGAAAATCAAAACGCCACACATCGATGCGCTTGCAAAAGAAGGCGTGCGATTAACGGAACATTATTCTGGAAGCCCGGTCTGCGCTTCGTCAAGATGTGTCTTGCTTACTGGATTGCATACTGGGCACGCTGAAATTCGAAACAACCGAGAAGTTGGTGGCTGGGGACCAGATGAACCAGAAGGACAACTTGCTCTTTCAGAAGGCGCAAACACCATAGGCTCTTCATTACAAAAAAATGGATACGCAACTGGCGCGTTTGGCAAGTGGGGGTTGGGTGGTCCTGAAAGTGTTGGGCAACCCAATAAGCAGGGCTTTGATACTTTTTATGGGTATTTGTGCCAACGTGTTGCACACAATTATTATCCAACACATCTCTGGAATAACGAAACAAAAGAAATACTTCAAGGCAACGAGTCGTGGTTTGCCGCGCACGAAAAACTTGATGCTCCCCCTGCAACATACGATCGGTTTGCTGCAAAAACATACGCCCCCGATCTAATTCTTGAAGAAGCCGTTGACTTTATTGATGCTCACGCTAAAGAACCATTCTTTCTCTATTTTGCAAGCACTATTCCGCACCTTGCGCTACAAATTCCCGATGAAGAACTTGCTGCATACCCAGAGTCATGGGATACAGAACCCTACCTTGGTGACAAGGGTTATTTGCCGCACCCTCGCCCACGCGCTGCATACGCAGCAATGATTACACGGTTTGATGCAGAGGTAGGCGCAATTGTTAAAGCACTCAAAAAGAACAACATCGCAGACAACACCATTATTGTGGTGACCTCTGACAATGGGCCAAGTTGGGTAGGCGGCGTTGATATGGAGTTTTTTAGAAGCAGAGGCGGCTTGCATGGTCGAAAAGCACAACTTTGGGAAGGTGGCATACGCGTTCCAACAGTTGTGTGGTGGCCTGAACATATACAACCAAACTCTGTAAACCAAACGCCATCCGCCTTTTGGGATTGGTACCCCACTCTCTTGGC
>JABIWU010000094.1 GCA_018701395.1 Phycisphaerae bacterium
ACGTCCCAGGTGCAACAATAATCTCATCCCCATTACTTGCAGCATCTACCGCTGCTTGAATGTTGTCAAAGTCTGCCTTGCCGTCATCATCGACAGTCCACGTGGTAGCAAGTGCTGTACTTGTTAGGAACATCGAGATGAGTGCGGTGCGGAACATGGTTATTTATCTTATGTCCCTTTCGCCTGTACACACTTACCATCTTTTGCTCCACGCAAGCCCTCATAAGACTTGCTTCGTCTTTGCCCTGCGGCACTAAAATCACCACTTGGAGTTACAGCAAAAGTTACAACACTTGCTTACCACTTTTGAGTCATTTGCCCAAACTTGAAGTGGCCTCCAAGAATGTGAAAGTGGTTTAAGTTCAAAAAACGAAGACTTGGTACACTTCCCTTGTAGCCCTGTTAGCTCAGTTGGCAGAGCAGCTGACTCTTAATCAGCGGGTCGCAGGTTCGAGCCCTGCACAGGGCATTTTTATAGCTGTGGGATGCTATAAAGGGGAACCTAACAAAAACCTATCAAATGGGTGACCATATGTCGTCAGTGGCGTAGGCGATACTACTTCTGTGCCGACGAGGAACCTATGGTGGGTGGCCATCTGAGGCGAATAATCGAAGTTTACTTCAAAATAAGGAATAACCAAGATGGTAATGCGAATCCAAGAAAACCGAAATAAGCAGTTCTCTCAGCTCCAATTCCCGAGTTCTTCTGCAGTTGCTCGTAGTACATCGCACGCAGGGCAAGAGCAGGTTCGCCACGTAGGCGCTGTAAGCGCTTCGATACTATTGCGGCAGGGACGTATTGCTACACAACTTGATGAGCGTAGGCAACTACGGTTAGCACATATTCAGCGCCAATTAGAAATGGCATCTGCATTTTCAGTCGAAATTGATGCTCGGTTATTAACTGGGGATCTTGACCACGATATATCGCTTCTCAATATCGTTGCATGAATGTAAAACAGGTTTCATCTGACTTTCGTACACTATGGTGTTGATGGTTACTAACGCACAAAACAGCATGGCAGGTTTTAGGGACTGGGTTGCTAAAGCGGAAGAGCAATTACCCACGGAGATTTTAGAACGATTTTCATTACTTCTCAGCGACGATGACTACGCCTCCGCACTTGCAAGTTTTGGCTTACCAAAGCCAGTTACTTTCAGGCCAAATACATTACGGCTAACAGAAGAGCAAGTTTTAAATGAAGTCGTTGAGGCGTCGATGCAAGCATCACCAATTCCGTGGTGCCCACTTTGCAATTTGTTAACAAAAGGAACGGTTCGCGAGTTGCAAGGGTTGCCATGTTCGAGCATCGATGGTTTATACATACAAGCAGCATCGAGTATGCTTGCAGCACACGCATTACAAGTGCAACCGGAAATGCGCGTATTAGATTTATGCGCCGCGCCAGGAAGTAAAACATCACAAATTGCTGCATTAATGCAGAACAAAGGGATGTTAGTTGCAAACGATCGAAGCCGTAAACGTTTATATCGTTTACGCGAAATTTTGCAAAGACAGGGCGTAACTAATGTCGAAGTTCTTTGCGGGCCTGGCGAACGCCTAGGCCAAACACATGCAGAATGTTTTGATAGGGTATTAGTAGATGCGCCGTGCAGTGGTGAGGGTCGTTTTCGTTTAGAACGACCTATCCGGTTGCAGAGATGGAGCACGAAAGAGATTCGCAGTCTTGCCAAATTGCAAGAGCAACTTTTAATAGCTGCTCTTCGATGCGTTCGAGTTGGAGGTCTTGTAGTGTATTCAACTTGCACCTTTGCACCTGAAGAAAATGAGTTTGTTCTTGATAAAGTGTTGCGTAAAAAAAACATAGACGCAAAAATTGTTCCGTTGCCAGAGCATTTAGTTCCTCCAACAACCATGGCGCCGGTTACTTCGTGGCTAGGCAAGGAGTGCACGCAAGATGTTTCATCTGCTATTCGGATTATTCCAGATTCGACAACAACGGGGTTTTTCATTGCCTGCATTGAACGAATTTCGTAATTAGTTATGTATACAGTTCAGCAGTTTCGCGTGCGAGGGTTGCCACTTGATCTGCTAATTCCTTTGGGGCAATTACTTTGCATGCTGGTCCCATAGATAGAACCCACCAGACAATTTCTGAGAGCCCGGAAACTTTGCATGTGAAGGTGCACGAATCATCATCGTGCCACTCAATGTTTTGCGTAGAATGCCACCGCGTATCACTCACTGTTTGAGAAAAGGGTGTTTTGAAATGCAATTTTATATCGTAATCGACATCTCCACGAATCATATTCCACGCGTTACCAAGGTGGGTATCAAGTTTGAAATCTGTTGGAACTTCAAATGTCGAAGAAGTATTTTCAATTGCTAAGAAACGACTGAGTTTTAACGTGCGAATTGCTTCGCGTTTTTCGTGGAATCCAACTACATACCAAGCGCGAGTGCCAAAAAATAATGCAAACGGCTGAAACATAAATGTTTCTTCATCAGATTTGGAAGAAGTGCTTTCATATTTGCATTTAAGTAGCGTGTGCTTTAAGAGTGCATTTTGCACTTTGTCATAGACATCTTCGTAGCCTTCGCCATCCATAGTTGCAGTAGTCCGCAACTCCATCGTACGTAATCTAGTAGTGAGTTCTTCTTTAGTGTCATACGGAAGTTGTGCAATAATTTTATTTATTGCCATTGAAGCAGGACGGATAAAAGGGATTGAACCACTTTCTGCCATCACCTCACAAAGCGCCGCAATCGCTAAGGCCTCTTCGAAGGTCAATCTAACTGGAGGCATAAAAAATGTGCCGTCAATGTAGTAGCCTCGTTCTCGATCATATTGAATCGGAATGCCCGCTTCCTTAATCTGAGCTATGTCTCGATAGATATTTCGTTCGGTAGTATCACAATGCTCGGAAAGTGTTCCAGGCGTCCAACCTTTATTGCTTTGGACTAACGAAATAATTTCAAGTAGGCGATGCACCCTTGTATATTTAATAGTCATGCCTGTAGCGTACTCGCAAGCGAGCGATGTTGCTTCCGAGCACCGACGCTGTCGGTGCTCGGAAGCAATTTTACATTATGCTTTTCGCCTTGAACAAGCAAAAATGCCGGAAACTAATAATAGCATCGCAGGGGGAGCAGGGACGTTGCTGCCCGTAATGGTTATTAAATTTGTTGAATCAATTTGATCTATTTGCTGTTGAATCAACTTGTGTATATCACTTTGTGTCGTTGAAACAGTGGGCAGTTGCGTTACTTCATTCGGTGACCAATCATTATTATTGATGATTGTGTTTGTAAATGAAGTTGTCACATCATTCAAATTAATTTGCCATGAAATTTTCTTATTTAATCGTGGGATTATTGGGAATACACCACCGTCTATAGATTTGTAAACCGGGTCTTGCCCTGTGTGGGCAAAAATACTTTTATGGTTTAGAATAGTTGCTCCATGCAATTCGGTTAAGCTTGCTTGTGCGAGAGTCGTAATGCTCGCCACCATAAATAAAATAAAAATCATACGTTTTGGAATTGTCATCATGAACCTCCTCATGCATCTTGCACAATATTTCCGCAGTTAAGTATTAACCAACCGGTTTCACGGAATTGAGGGAATCTACCCATAGTTCCTGTGATTAGTCGGACATCGTCGTTGTCAATTACAATTGGAATTGTTTGCCCAGTCCAGCCAACAAGACGTTGGTGTCCTTCAAATTGCATTGAAAAAACTCTTTCTCTCATTGCCCAGTGATTAAGCCGTTCAGAAATTTCATCCGCTTTGTTTGTGAACATTGCCATGAATCTTTGAATGTCTCGTTCTTCAGTAATGTGCCGTAATGTTATGTTGCAGCCCGCAATGCACCACCAACCATAACTCTCTAGCCAATCTCCCTTTTCAAAAGTAGTTGGGTCAATTACGGAATTAATTACATCGAAAATTCTAGCAATTGCTTCTCTTGCATTAATTGAACCTAGGAAAACCTCTGCTTCAAGGACGCCACATCTGCATGTATTTGCAATTCCACCATAGTTTGGATGAATTGTTCGGGCAAGTTCTTCGTAGTACGCTTCTGCTTTCTGTAAATAGGACTTCGCAGTTTGTGCATGAGCAGAAGATTGGTCAGTTTCAATTTCTAGTAATCGCCTGTGTGTGTGACCAAGAACATACAATCCATGCGCTTGAGCAACTTTTGCCCGATCAGTTTCTGGCTTGTTTTCTTCATAATACGTAACCACACGTTGTGCCATGCCTTCTGCTTCATCGAGTTGCCAAAGTGTGTAGTGGGCATTCGCTGCGGTAGATTGTAGTAGAAGGCGTAAATCACTTGGAATTGGATGTTCGCGTAAACCGGCTTGCGCAGCGCGGAGGACTCTTCTAAAACGGCCTGTGCCATCCCAGCCGCCAGCCGCTCTGTTGTATGCCCTCGCTCTTTCTTCAGGTGATTTAGCAATATCTAAAGCGGAATGCGCTATTGCGACCATTTTTTTGTACTCTCCGATTCGGTGTGCTTCTTGGGCTTTGCCATCTAGGTCAACGAACGTGGTTTTTATAGAAACCTTATCGTTAGATTTTGTTTTGTTATTTCCGTACCAAACCCAATCGGACACCTCATCGAGTGTCCAGTCAAGCACTTCTGCAAGACGAAGAATCATATCGAATTTAGGATTGCCACTTTCAGGAATTAACTTTGTTGCATCTCTTCCAAGTTCAGTGGCCAACTCTTTTCGACTCCACCCTCGGTATGCTTGCGCAAGGTCGAGAGCTTTCTCAAGCCGTTCCCTTCGATTTGTAATTATCGTTTTTGTCGTCATTAAGTTTCTCCTATTCGAAAAACAGTTTTCTTTTCTAACTCTAGTCACCACACAATGTCGAGACCCACCATTAAGTCAGCGCTTGCACACTACACCGTTATATTGCAATTACTTGAAAAAACGAAAAATTTCATACGTGTTTTTTAATTCATAGAAATGAGAAAATTTGCGAAATAAAAAATATATAAATATTTAGAGATGGCGTTCAAATATCGATTACAACACGTCCGAATTTAATTTGTTCTGCCATGTATGCCTCTTAAGTTATTGGTGTGCATGACTTTAATGTTTTTGGTCGTGTAGTTATTTGAAACAGAAGGATTTTGTAATGAAAATAGGGTTACGAATAGTTTTAATGTTGGTTGGTATGGTATTTGTATTGGGTTTTAGCGGTTCAGTCATCGGCTGCAGTTCGTCAACCATGAAAGCATCCGTCAAATTTAAACGTGGTGCGCACTCGGTTAAGTGGAGTACTTCGGATGGAGTATTGCATTACGAATATGAAAAAGGAATGCTGCCAGAATTTAAATTGCCGTTACATTTCGATTTAGATAGTAAAGAATTTGCACGAGTTGGCTTGAGTGATTTTGCTTACAAGTACTATTTTGACAATGATTGTGTTTATGCAGAAGAGAGCCATCAATTATTTTTGAATGACGATCCTTCGTGGTCCGTATTTTTCGCCAATTCTGCATTGCGTTCGCATATCACACCTCAACATCAGTATTCATTTTCTATTGCAGATGAGTTGGAATTAGATGGGTATTTTTCAATGGCATTTGACATTACGCCAGATTTACATTTTGGTGTAATCGAATTAACGATACATCTACAAGGCGGTTTGCCGATTCCATTTTGGGATACAACACGATGGCAAACGCTCGAAAGAGAACTCTTTTTGTTCCGAGATGGTTTTTGTGGAAATCCTGATCCTATCGTTATGCGATTAACCGGTGAAGCAAATGATGTGCTCGGCTATCTATATGAAGTTGGAATTGAAGAATATACCTCAATCGTAGAGGACAATATTTGGGATGTATTTATTGATGACGAAGGCGAGTGCGCTGACGTATTCGTTAATAACGTTCTGTTTAACTCAATTGCATTGAACTAATCCCTAACGCAAAAAAGGTTCAAATTATGGTCCTCCTCCTTTTCGGCTTAGCATTTTTGCTAGCTACCAGTTCTTCCCTCCTTGTAGATTCTAGGACAGGGGGGGAGGACAGGGGCAGAGACGAAGATCGGTCACTCTCTGTTAATCAATCTGGCGAAATTTCTGGTTCTGTTTCAATTACAGCCAGCGGTGAACTTTGGTTGACTGTTTTCATCGATGAATTGTCAATACTTGCTCAAATTGAAGTCATTACAAATCAAAGTGAAGGTATGCGCTACCGGTTTTCAGTTTCTGCAATTAGTTCCCCTGACGGTACTTTGAGTCAAGTTTCCTCTCATGTCCTTCAGCCTGCATCGGAAGAAAATCGATTCACAGAATTCAGTTCTCAAAATGATGCAGCGAATAATTTAATACGACTCTTTGATGAAATGGGGATTGCAATTTCTATAGAATCATTAAAATCAATACCCTATGCAATTACTTGTGCCTGGAAAAGCCCAGAAGAATGCCAACAATTCATCGAGGATTTAATAAATGGGGCGAACAAGAATGAGAGATAAACCCGTTTGCCCCAATGCATGAGATGAATCTTGCGTGTATCGTAGATGTGTGATTAACGCTCAGTTTGAAACTTTTGCCCTTTCAAGTCTATCCTCAGGTGTGCACTGCTTGCAAAACGATGATGGCTGGAAAACAAAATATGCATCTCAAGTTGCACTTTCGGTTTTTGGAATGAACAACACACAGTTGGCAAGCGATCCCGCACTTTGGGTTGATAGAGTTCACCCCTCTGATGTAGATGCAGTTCAGGCGGCGCTCGATACTATTAATGAAGAAGAACGTAGTATTACGTATCGTTTTAGAGATAGCAACGAACTCTATAGATGGATGTTATTTCGATGTAAGAAAATGGAAGATGGAATCATCGTCGGCTTGCTTTCAGACGCAACAAAAATGCGTACAAAAGAATATGCCGACCGCATTCATCTCGCTGGTCGAAATGCTTTGGCAACACTACTTGACATTAGCGATTTAGTAGAATCGATAAACCAATTTTTAATGATTCTTGGGGAAGCGATGGTTGTTGATAGGGCTCGACTCGTACGATTTAGAAAAGATAACAAAGCGTTTATTACGCATGAGTGGGTTAGAAGTCAATCCATACAAAAGCTTGATTTGCCAATGTTGATTCCAAGTGGAGCAGCGCAGTGGTGGAAAAATCAACTTGAACAAAATGATACTGTTTTGGTTAAGAGTTGCAAAGAAGTACCCATTCCATCCTTAGATTCCACAACGAATTATGAATGTGCTGTAATGGCAGTACCAGCAATTATCTATGGTATTGTCGAGGGTTACGTTAGTTTCGAAGTTTCAGGAATTAGAAATTGGCTTCCAATGGAAACTGAAGAAGCATTACATGTAGTTAATGGCTATGCTCGTTCAGTTGAAAGACGAATTGATGACCGAACTCAAATCGCAGCTGAGTTTAATTTACGAAGATCCGAAGAAAAATATCGCCAACTTACTTCTCACTCACCTGTGATTTTGTTTGGCATCGATGCAGAGGGCACTTTTACACTAAGCGAAGGTATTGGCCTTGAGAGCATGGGCGCAGGTGCAGGGGATGTTGTTGGTAAAAGTGTGTATCACGTGTATCGCAACTTCCCAGATATCCTCGAACAAGTAAACGATGCACTTGCAGGTTCAGAATCGCATGGGTTAACACATATTGGGGAAAAATGTTTTGAAGTTTGGTTTACACCAATCTGGGACGAAGAACGAATGGTAGTTGGCTTGTCAGGAGTTGCAGTAGACATTACCCGTCGTAATAAATTGGAACAGCAACAAACAATTATGATGAGTGAATTAGATCATCGAGTCAAAAACAATATTGCAGCAGTTATGTCTCTTGTGACCTTGTCGCAACAAGGTGCTCGCTCAATCGAAGAATTTGCAGAGGCGCTTGATGGGCGGCTCCATTCTTTGGCAGTGGCGCATTCATCCCTCGCAAAGTCACATTGGAGTGGAGCATGGATGAGAGATATTTTATTATTAACCCTCCAACCATACATGTCAGGTTCTGTCGAAAGGATTCGCTTCGAAGGACCAGATTATGAATTGTCAGGATTACTCGCGCGGCCTATGTGCATGGTCATACATGAACTCGCTACAAATGCAGTCAAATATGGCTCTCTATCGAACGAAAATGGCTTAGTTACGATTACGACGGAAATTCTCCCTGAAGGGAGTTTGCGATTAAAGTGGGTAGAAACAAATGGACCCTTAGTCGATGAGAAGCCAACGCTTGGGACGGGTATATCTTTACTTGAAGGTTTAGTGGATCACGAGATGCATGGCACCATCGCTTTGCAATTCGAAGAAGGAGGAGTTGTTTGTGAAATCAATGTTCCATTATCTGTTGAAGAGTAACGACCTCCGTTACAATACCCCAGATGTCAAAACCTTGTCCAGATAAATGCAATGTTCTCCTTATCGGGGGGGGCGGTCGTGAACACGCTTTAGCGTGGAAAATGTCTCAGTCACCAAAACTTGGGAAGTTGTACGCAACAGATTGTTCCAATGGTGGTATCGCCGCCTTTGCAAATCCATGTGAGAAAAAATGGGACCTTACAGAAATTTTTTATCTATGTCGATGGTGTGACAACCATAAGATTGACCTCGTTGTAGTCGGTCCAGAAGTTCCACTTACAGAAGGAATAGCGGATGAATTGGCTACAGACACACGTTTAGTTTTTGGACCAACAAAATTAGCGGCAAGAATTGAAGGCGACAAATCATACGCAAAAGATTTGATGCGACAAGCGTCTATTCCTACTGCGGATTCAAGAACATTTTCAGAAATTGATGCAGCAAAAAGTTATTTGCTTCGTGGCCTTGATAGAGAATTTGAAGCTGAAAACAAAACAGAGTTTGCTGAAGAGGTCTCAGCATTTATGGAATGGTGCGAATTAAGAGACAAGAAAGAACAATTTGTTATTTCAGACGATTTGCGTTCTTTTTTAAATACTCGCGAAGAACCTTGCGTTGTAAAAGCCAGTGGTCTTGCCGCTGGAAAAGGCGTAATCATTTGTAGGACAATTGCCGAATCTATCGAAGCGGTTGAACTCATAATGGAAGACATGGCATTTGGAGATGCCGGTGGAACAATTCTCATAGAGGAGTTGATGCACGGCCAAGAAATTAGCGTTCTTGCGTTAGTAGATGGCGGCACTATTTGGATACTTGATTTGTGCCAAGATCATAAACAAGTTGGCGAAGGCGATGTGGGGCCAAATACAGGAGGCATG
>JABIWU010000095.1 GCA_018701395.1 Phycisphaerae bacterium
ATCAAGTGGACCAGCGATAACCGGAAAAGTAAGTCGGCCGCACGATTCTAACTCTCTTGAAGACATAGCCGAAAGTTGGGCTATTGAATATTCTTCAAAAAATTCTGGCGTGATCGCGCCCTGCATATCTGCGACCATCGCCTGCACAGACTTTTTGCAAAATTCAGGATACGAGCCTGATTCATTTACCATGCCCCCTTGTTGCCCACCCATTCCAAGCGCACATGTTTTACAAGCATTTTTCGATCGCATAGCTTTCAGCAATGCAAAAATGCCGCCTGCTTCTTTTGCTTTCTTTAAAACATAAACAATGGAATGAAAACCGCCAAGAGCCATGTTTTACGCGTGCTTATCTAACTCTTCCGCAACCGTTTTCATCAGTGTCGAAACCATGCTTGTCGTAAAGTCAAATTTTAAACCACAAGCTTCGAAAAGTTCGGGAAGCGTTCTGCTAGCTCCAAGCGAAAGGCCATTCTTGTAGTCTTTGATTGCAGCAGTTGGGTTCTCACGATATTTCAACCACATTTGAAGTGCGCCAAGTTGCGCAATCCCATATTCAACATAATAGAAGGGGACTTCAAACGGATGTAATTGCCGATGCCAAACTGCTTCATGCTCAGATTCAAGGCCAGACCAATCTACTCCACCGCCAAATCGTTCACCAAGTTCAAGCCATTGGGCAGTACGTTCTTCGCAAGTATGTTCTGGGTTTAAATAAATCCAATGTTGGAAAGCATCAATCGTTGCAACCCACGGCAAAACGCTAACAATTCCTTCAAGGTGTTTTCGAATCGCGCGTTTAATTTCTTCAGGCGAATAAAATTCGTCAAGGAATGGGTAACAAAGTGATTCCATGCTCATCGATGCTACTTCGGCAAATTCAAGGGGTGCGCCCCTGTGCCAAACTAAGTCATCGTGACGACACAACATGTAATGAAAAGCATGACCTGCTTCGTGAACCATCGTGTCAAGATCTCTGGGAAGACCTGCTGCGTTCATAAAGATAAACGGTTTTCGCTGTCGGTCACGACTTGCTTGATAACCACCTGGGGCTTTACCCTTTCGAGAAGCTAGGTCAAGTGAATATCCTCCGTCTCGCATACTGTCAAACATTTCGCCTAGACTTTCATCCATTCGATGAAATAACTTCGATGTTTTTTCAATTAAATCATCTGCAGAATCGAATGGTCTCAACCCGGCATGCCCATGTGGGTCAACCGCAAGATCCCATGGTCGTAATGTGTCTAAACCAAGGGCCTGTTTTCGTTCTTCAGCAAGTTTGCGAACAATTGGCATACACTCCTTTTCAATTGCTTCGTGGAATGCAAGGCAATCTTCTGGCGTGTAATCAAAACGGTGCTTAACCGCAAACATATAACCACGATACTCTTCAAAGCCCGCATTGATTGCTGTTTGATTTCTATTCACGACCATCTTGTCGAAAATTGCATCAATTTCTCTGCGATCTTCTAGTCGCCTTTCTGCAACTGCACGCCATGATGCTTCTCGTACACTTCTATCTTGATCCTGTTGATACATGCCCATCTGTGGCATCGTGCGTTTTTCGCCATCAAAGTCGACCATCATTGCACCGCAAAGTTCTGAATATTCTTGTCCTAACTTTGTGTCTTCTGTTTGCAGCGGGACGTTTTCTTCACGAAATATTTCAACGTCAGCAAACCAATCTCGTAGTAAAACGGCATACCGTTCTTTATCTAACTTGCCAACGTGCTCCGAACTAACAACTTTTTTGTTTAATTCGAAACCAACTTTTTTAAGTTCTGGGTCAACATTTTCTACAAAAGACAAAAATGCGTTTTTGATTTCTTCGTTTTCTGTATCGCATGTCATAGCAATATACAAATTAGAACCCGCTTCAGCTGCTGCAGCGTCGAGCTCACTTCTGTCTAAAAGAAATTGCTCGAGGCATCCTTCGCACTTAAATTTTCTGTCGAGAAGTGTTTGATAGTATGGCTGCAAACTCTCCCAAGTTGTTGCGTCTATATCTGCGGGTACAAAATTTGTAATCATCATTGTTGTCATCTGTAGTATCTCCATGCCAATTACGGCGCGCATGTGTGAGTTGCAATCGCAACTAGTGTTGTTTCTTTCTGAATTAGCTCGGCAAGTTTTTTTGCCTGTTCAGCATTATCGCAGATTGCGAACATTGTTGAGCCGCTTCCTGAAAGGTGTATCGCCAAGCCCGTCAATTCCTTCATTGCTTCAAAATCAATTGCTAAACGATGTTCTACCGTAAATGCGGCTTGCATCAAATCGTTACCATCATTAGTCTTTTGAGGTTCTCCAAGTCCGTCAAAAGCCTTAAACACCTCTGCCGTTGAACAGCCGTAACTTGGAATGATCAATAACAAGTGGACAGTTTCAAAAGCCAGTGGAGTGACTTGCTCACCCATGCCGCCAACATTAGCAGTACCCCCAGTTATGAGAAATGGAACATCCGAACCTAATTTTGATGCAATTGGAGCAAGTTCCACGTCTAAATCAAACATTGCAACGACTGCGCGCAACATTGCCGCAGCATCTGCACTCCCGCCTGCAAGCCCACCGCCGACTGGAATTCGTTTCAAAAGTTTCATTTGGACGGGCAGTTTACGACCAACTGCCTTTTCAAGCTCTAAATGGGCGCGAACTGCAAGATCTGATTTCAATGGCCAATCTATTTCACGCATAAATGGAGCATCTTCGTGCCATAGAATGGCATATATAGAGTGCGAGTGGTCATCAAGACGTGTCAGTTCCAACTCATCAGAAAGGGCAATGGTTGCCATTTTTGAGCAAATTGGATGCATCCCATCAGCTTGTACTTCGCCAACTGCTAGTGAAAAGTTCACTTTTGCGTACGCAATTTGTTGGGTCGAGGTGCAGGTCATTTCAACAAGGATACCAGACGGGTATCATGGTAGTTCACATGAAGAAAAAGAAGGTATTTGGTAGCATTTTGGCCGTTGCGGGAATTCTCGTAATTTGTATATATGTAGTCGTTCCAATGCTTGCTCAAGGGCTCATCGCCAAGGAATTTGCAAACAATCCCGGCACCACTGTTGGTGAGATTAATGTCTCTTGGGGTGGACCACAATTCATTACCAACCTTCATGTATCTGATGCAGCAAGTACAGCAGACATCGATGTTGTAGTAAAAAACAGTTTGTTTTCTTTACTCGTAGGAAATGAACCAATTAATGTTGTAGTTACTGGCAACGCAAGTATTGCCCTTCAACAAGATGAAGAAGAAATTGAACAGAGTGAAAACGAAACAGCACAAACTAATACTTTAGTTTCAACACCAGTACAACAACCTCCACTTGCAATTCCCGCTTTACGTGTTGACATATCACTTTCTAGCTTAACTGTTCATGGTGATGAACCAATCGAATTAAAAAATGTTCACGCAACTGCGAATGTTGATCCAGGCATGCACTTTACTTCGTCCTTGGTTGCTATTACTGAAACCGGCGGAACTATTGATTTAACCTGCAATGCTCCAGATCTCTTTACAAAAAGTGGTGAAATAAATTTGAACACAAGTGCAACGTGTGCTTTTTCAATTGTTGATGCGCCGATACCTACTATTAATGGGATTGGTGGGTGGTCTGTTTTAAAGTTAGACGGCGAACTTTCTTCTCAAAGTTTACTCGAATCAATAAACATTGGAGCAGAAGGAATCCTCGCTGAATACGACACCCCAAGGGGGTCTATTTTTGTTAAAGCACAGGTCTTAAATGCCGATGGCGAAAATACACCGTACTTATACGAATATAAAAACATTGTTGGAACAATTCAAATTGAAGACGTTCCTACTTCTATGCTCTCGCCATTTCTCAGTTTGACGGACATCAATATTCTACGAGACCTAGGCCCAACTATGAACTTACACGTTCAACGCCGAGTCCAAGGCCCTTCAGTTGAAGTCGCATTTAGCACGGACAACTTCACCCTAAAAAGTTTTGTAGACGCCGGTAGCGGGGCAATTACTGATGCTTCCTTTGATGCAACAATAAACAGTGATTTACTTGTTGAATTAACAGATGGCGAAGTTTCGGGCGAGGCGCAAGTCGCAGTACACCTTGACCGTCTTCTCCTTGATACGACAAGTGCAGAAGACAAATCCGAATGCAGTGGAACCATTGAAATTAAAGGAAACCTCCTTCATGCTGCTTCAGACACCTCCATCCAACTTGTCAAAAGTGATTTTTACGCAACTATACGAACTCGAAGCATTGGTGCAAATGGCAGCGCAATTCTAAACAAAGAAAAAGTTGCGTTTGACATTGCGTTGCACTCTTTACATAAAAACAAATTAAACGACATCGGTGATCTTTGGAAAGCGACGGCGAAGCAATTACCAAGAGGAACTGGGAAAGCAACAATAAACAATATTCCCGCTTCAATTATTGAATCTTATGTAGACAAAGACACGTTTAAAACGATTTCGCACTTCGGAAGTCCAATTTCTGCAAGCGCAAATTTAATACCATCTGGTTTTAAATTAGAAATAACAAGTGAAAGCAGTACTGCCGTTGGGAACATTTTGTTTGACAACAATGAAATATCTACCGTAGAAAATGCGAAAATAAAAATCAACTTGTCTGCAAAATCTGCTTCAGAATTATTTGGGGTTTCATTCAAATCAAAATCTGTTTTAAATGCAAACATCGAATCAGTGGACTTGGCTGGGAATGCTAACTTTGATGCAATTTTTGATGTTGGAAAGCAACACACATTTGTTCAGGGTAAAACAACAAGAAGAAAAAATGAAACTCTTGAATTACAAATGGCGTGCACAGGTATTGACACGCAACTCCTCGATGCGATTTGTAAAAGCGATGGAATACTACATGACACTCTTGGTGCGCCACTGGCTGTAGAAGTTATCGTTTCAGATATTCTTGGGAAGCCAGTACTGCAAATGGCTGGAACTGCACCAAATGCGCTGTTTGAAACTGCATTGGTACTAGATAACGACACAATTTCTACCGTAAAAGATGTGCCTACGACTATTGAACTGCAATTGTCTCCAACACTCACGCAACACCTCTTAAAAGATCTTGGACCCGTACTGGCAGATATTCGTTCTGTGCAACACCCAATACAAATGCAAATATCGAATGCATCAGCATCGCTCAACAATGATATATCTGCACTAAACGGCACGATTAACATTGATATTGGCGAAGTAGAACTCGACAGTGGTTCATTGACTATGAAACTTCTACCCATGTTCAATACAAAACATGTTGAGCATATCCCAGCATCCTTTGAACCAATTCACATTGTTATCAATAATGGAATTGCTAGTTATAAAGAGTTCCGGTTAATACTTGCAAACAAATTTTCTATTCCTTATTCAGGCACAATCAACCTTAATAATAGAAAATTGAATTTGCGGTCTGCCATTCCGCTTACTGGTCTTGGATATTCCATCAAAGAGTTGCGGGGCTTGACGGAAGATATTGACGTACCAATAATAATTAAGGGGACGATTGATTCTCCGATTGCGAAAGTAGACCCAAAATTTGACTTGGGCAAACTATTGCAAGACGCTGCACTATCTGCTTTTGGCGAAGCAATAGGCGGCGCCCTTGGCGAAAGAGATGGAGAAGAGGCCCCAAACCCACTTGATCTCTTAGACGAACTATTTGGAGGAAAATAATGGCAAGATGCTCGTGGTGCGGAGAGGATCCGATTTATGTTGCGTACCACGATGAAGAGTGGGGCGTGCCTGAACATGACGATCAAGCACTCTATGAAAAACTTTGCCTTGATGGTTTTCAGGCAGGACTATCGTGGATTATTGTTCTGAAAAAACGAGATAATTTCCGAAATGCATTTGATAATTTTGACCCAGAAAAAATTGTGCGTTACGGCAAACGTGAAGTCAATCGACTTCTAAAAGATGCAGGAATAATTCGCAGCCAATCAAAAATAAATGGTGCAATCGCAAATGCAAAAGCTTGGCTTGAAATCATGGAAAGTGGCAAGGGGTCATTCGATGATTTTTTATGGAAACACGTCAACCATACAACAATTGTAAACAAATGGAAGACTAACTCCCAGATTCCTGCTTCTACTCCGATCAGTGAAGCGATGGCGAAGGATCTTAAAAAACACAACTTTAAGTTTGTGGGACCTACAATTTGCTATGCATTCATGCAAGCGATAGGCATGGTGAACGACCACGTCATTGATTGTCCACGATACGCTCAGTTAACTTAGAAGTAAGTCCACGGCGACGAGTCTGATGTACTGACCGAAATTGTTGCTTCTGGAAGAAGTTGTAACAGTTGTTCTTTTAGTTTTGGCAAATATCCACGCTCACTATTCGTATGGCCTGTCAACATAACGGTGCAACCACGAGCAGTTGCTTCAATAACATTATGATGCGTCATTTCGCCAGTGATAAAAACTTCACAGCCATCATCTATAGCTAATTTGCAAACAGAGCCACCAGCGCCAGCACATAAACCGATTGTTTGAACTTGCGCGCGGTCGTCCTTTCCTGCAGCAGGAGCAACACGTACATAACCAACCCCAAGATGTTTTTTAAGTTTTCTAGCGATCTCATCTAGTTGAAGTGATTTGTCTAAGTGAAGTCGCCTTCCGATGCCTATTTCGCGTCGTGGTCTTTCACCAAGTTCGTGTACTTCAAGCGCCGGCTCTTCGTAAGGGTGAAATTGACGAAGCGCTTGAATTGCAAGCGAAAGAGATGCTTTGGAAACAACCATTTCAAATTTACATTCAATCACTCGTTGCAATTCGCCTGCTTCACCACACGCTGGATTTGTGCCTTGGCCACCAATGAACGTTCCGGTTCCGCTTGTTGTAAAAGAACATTGTTCATAGCTCCCAATTCGACCACAACTAACGCTCGACATCGCGAGCCGTAGCGATTCTATTTTATCTTCAGGGCAAAAAGTAATTAGTTTGCACTCTTCGTCAGGTGGCAGATTTCCAAATGGGCGAAGTGCGCGAATGTCTCCATTGCCGAGGCCCTCAACAATCCAATCATTGACACCGCCTGTTGCAACGTCAAGTGAAGTGTGTGGTGAGTAAACTGCAATCTTATTTGCAATTGCTTCTAACACAATACGTTCACTTGCCGAAGAATCTGTCACTGATTTAAGCGGGTGGAAAATTGGTGGGTGGTACGAAACAATGAGATTGCAATTCATCGAAATCGCTTCTTTTAATACCGATTCCGTCAAATCAATCGTAAGCATAATAGTATTTGCAGGCCATTCTTTTGAACCAACGAGCAAACCCACGTTGTCCCAATCGTTTGCAAGATAGGTAGGAGCAAATGTTTCAAAAGCCGATATGAGTTGTTCTGTTTTCATGATTAATTACGAGTAGAATACAGTAGTCCAACAGAAAGAGGTACAACTAATGAGACTCGGAAAAAACATGCTTGAATCAACTAATCCCGCGCTTAGAAACCATGAAGCGTGGCGCGATGGTATTCGTTCCTGTGATACGGTTGACACAGCAACCATTGCAGGAGTAGTGAACAAAACGGGGTTGCTTACTTCTGTTGCAGTTGCAGGGGGTATGTTCGGAATTTGGCTTACCCAAAACCAACCGGGTCTAGCGTGGCCACTTGGAATTGCGGGCTTTGTAGCAACCATAGTTGTTTACTTTATGATTATGCGAAATCCAGCACGGGCAAAATATACGGCTTGGATATATGCTGCGATACAAGGGGCATTTTTAGGTGCACTAACGCACGCGCTTGATACCGCACTGGCAAATATGGGTTACGTTGCGGTGGGCGGACTAGCGATTCAAGCATTTGTTATCACCATTAGCGTGTTGATCTCCATGTTGGCACTCTATTATTTTCGAATTCTACAACCAACTAAAAAATTCACAGCCGCAGTCAGTGTTCTTACACTTGGAATTTTCATTACGTATTTAATTTCGTTTGGAATGTCAATGTTCGGTGCAGAGATGCCATTTCTGTCACTCAGTTCTGCGGCGGCGGGTGGAAACACGGCCCTCATTGGCATAGGAATTAATCTGTTAATCCTCGGCGTCGCATCACTTTGGCTTATCATTGACTTTGGGGTAGTTGAACAACAAGTTAAATCTGGTGCACCTAAACAAATGGAATGGTTTTGTGCGTTTATTTTGATGGTAACACTCGTTTGGATTTACCTTGAAGCAGTAAAACTTTGCTTCCGTTTAGCGCTACTCTTTGGTAATCGTGATTAACGATCGCCGTTCGTCACAATTGGAATTTCTTCAACAATATCTATTCCAAAACCGTGCAGCGCCGTAAGGTATTTAGGGTGATTTGTTAATAACTTTAGATTTTTTAATCCAAGGTCTCTAATAATCTGCACTCCAGTTCCATAATCACGTCGATCCATTGGCTCTTTAGATACAGTTAAGTCTGGAATATTTACATCTAATTCTGGGCGCTGAATTTTTTGCAATCGATCAATAAACTCATCGCCGTATTGCTCTGGGCGTAAATATATTAATGCCCCTCTACCCGCTTCTGAAATCATTCGCAAAGAGGCTCGTAGCTCTCTGCCTGAAGAATGATTGTTAGCATCAAAAATATCTCCCAACAAATTACGGCGATGAACACGAACTAATGTTGGTTCATCTGACGGCTTTGCACTTCCGTATTGGTCTAGTTCGCCAACATTGCCGACGGTTAACGCCAAATGAGGAACCGCATCTATTGCGCTGTGATACGCAATTAAATTGAACGTTCCATACGGGGTATCAATTGGCGTACCACAGCGTGGCTCAATTCGTTTAACCAAACTTTCACGTGCAAGTCTGTACTCAATGATTTGTTCAACAGAACACATTTTAAAATCGTGTTCTTCGCAAATTTTTTCCAAATCTGGGACACGTGCCATTTCGCCGTCATCTTTTACTACTTCGATAATGACCGCAGAGGGCTGCAGTCCAGCAAGTTTGCAAAGGTCTACAGAACCCTCGGTTTGACCGGTTCTTGCAAGTACACCTCCGTCTCTTGCTCGAAGCGGATTAATGTGACCTGGTCTTACAAAATCGTCGGGGCGGGAATTCAAATCTACAAGAAGTTCAAGGGTCTTCACTCTATCGGCTGCAGAAATGCCCGTTGATATATTGTGCCTTGGGTGCCCATCTACACTAATTGTAAACGGTGTTCCACGAACGCTAGTATTATCTGCGACCTGCGGACCGAGTTCTAATCGATCACAATCATCACCCGTCATCGCTACACAAAGATACCCACCGCCAATTCTTGTGAAAAAATTGATAAGTTCTACGTTAATGTGTTCCGTCGCAACAACGAAATCGCCTTCGTTTTCACGGTTTTCATCATCGATTAAAACAATTACTTTGCCTTGACGCAAGTCTTCCATTATCTCTTCTATCTTTGCTAATGCCATCCGCATATTTTACATGGGTCTGACCCCCTAGGGGGTCAGACCCATGATGACCTGACCACAGGGGGCCAGAGCGTCATATAGAATGGTAAGCATGAAAAAACATTTAAAATGGTTAATGGAACTAACAGCAATCCCGACAGCAGCAGGGGAGGAAACTCGCGTTATTGCCTGGATTGAAAAGTGGGTGCATTCACAAAACGGGATTACTCTAAAACGAGACAAATTTGGAAATTTACTCCTGCAACAAACTCGTAAATCCAAAAAAATACCAATTTACATTACGGCCCACCTCGACCACCCTGCGTTTGTTGTTCGAAAACAAATTGACGACCAGCATCTTGAAATGGAGTTTCGTGGTGGTGTCAATGATGCTTATTTTATCGGTGCAAAAATTGAAGTCTTCGATAATGAAAATAATAATTACAAGGGAACCATCCAATCGCTTAAGCCAAAAGCAAAGCCATTCAAGCGAGTTATAGTCAAACTCAATAAAGGAGTAGCGGGCATTTTGCTCAAAGGCGATATTGCACGGTGGAAATTTCCCGCACCCGTTGTAAAAAATGGTTTGTTGCATGCTCCCGCTTGCGATGATCTTGCTGGTGTTGCTGCTGCCATTTGCTCTTTGGAGGCAATTAAAAAACTTCCCGGTCTTGGACATGTCGGAGTACTGTTGACTCGAGCGGAAGAAATTGGGTTTGTTGGAGCTATCGCTGCAGCCAAAAATAAAACGGTACCAAAAACATCGCGATTACTCTGTCTTGAAACATCCAGAAGCTTTTCAGAGTCGCCAATTGGCGGTGGTCCAATTCTTCGAGTTGGCGATAAGACAAGTGTGTTTGGACCTGAACTTACAAACGCTTCTGCAAACATAATGAACGCGCAGAACAATTTCCAGTGGCAGCGAAAACTAATGCCAGGTGGCACGTGTGAATCAACCGCTTTCTGTGAATATGGTTACCTTTCAACGTGCTTATGTTTAGCTCTTGGAAATTATCACAACATGAAAGATATTGACGGAGTAGTACAAAAAAACAAACCCGCGAAAGTCGCGCCTGAAATAATTTCAGTGAGCGATTTTCACGGGCTTGTAAAAATGTTAACTATTATTTGCCGTGATTTAGATAAACAAAGAAAAGCGACGCTTCGCAAAGGTTTAGAGACTCGGCTAAAACATTACGCCAGTTTGCTTAATTAGAAAGTACCAAATCAACTAATAAATCTGCTGCGCCTTCATCATCGCCACTGTCTTTTAGTGCTTCAATCAAAACGATTAGAGCAGCATTTCGAACCGCAGTACCTTCGAGAGATTCACCAATAATTTCTTCAAGTGCTTCTAATTGAATTTCACCTTCGAGTTCATCGCGAATCATGTTAATGCCCATCAGTGCAACTGAGTCGCCACCTTCAAGCGCAATTACCACTTCACTAAGGATTTCAATTTCATCTATAAATTGAACTTCTTCTGGAACATCATGATCTCTTTCAAAATGAAATTCACCCATCATTTGTTGTGGGTTTCCACCCATTCCACCATGTGGACCGCCTTCGACACCCATCATTCGTATCGTGTGTTCGCGCATGTTGCCACCGCCTTCATGCGGGCCGCCTTCGACACCCATCATTCGTATCTTGTGTTCGCGCATGTTGCCACCGCCTTCATGCGAGCCGCCTTCGACACCAAATATCATATTATGCATTGGATTTGCGTCAGTATTTTTTTCACGTGCAATCATCTGCATTACATGCGACACCATGTCTTCAGGCAACCCATCAATCTCTTCGCCATTTACAATCATTTTTACATGAACGTTTTCACCATCAATATCAAACGCCTCCATCTCGCTCGCTTCATCATCGCCAAAAGCCATAACGGAAATAGAGATTTCGCCATCAATGTTTTTGATAGCATTGTCATCAAGAATCGTGCTTAAATCGATGACTTGTTCGTCACCATTAATCAATACTATAAATTCGCCACCGTCTACATCAACATCAATTTCAGAAACTTGACTATCAGTAGTTGAAGCGATTGTATTGTCTGCTTGCTTTGTTTTAGTACATCCTGCCAATATGATTGAGGATGTAATTACGAATGTGAATATAATCTGTTTCATGCCCATCTCCTATATTTGTGTGGAAATGTAGGATAACGAGTTATTTAAGCAATAATTGCACCTTCGCTATGTGGTTTCAGAAAAGTCTATAGATACATATTCTATCTGAGTTTCAGTTGCCCTTAACGTCGTAAAAACGACGCCATTGAGTTCTAAGATTTCACCGGATTCTGGAACGTGACCGAGATTAGCGAGAATAAATCCTGCAATAGTGTCGTATTCTTCGTCTTCTGGAAGTTGCAAACCCAATTCATCATTGATGTCATCGATGTTATACCGCCCATCAATTTCTACAAGCGTATCTTTTACACGAACTAATTCCGGCTCGACTGATTCTGCAGCATCGTGTTCATCACGAATTTCGCCAACAATTTCTTCTAGCACATCTTCAATTGTAACTAATCCTGATGTTCCGCCATACTCATCTATAACAACTGCCATGTGCACTTCACTTTTTTGGAAATCTGCTAACAGCTCTTGTACCGGCTTTGTGTCTGGAACAACAATTGGCTTGCGTAAAATATTTTTCAACGCAAAATCATTTGTTTCAGAACCTAAAAAACCAACCAAATCTTTTACATAGAGAACGCCAATAATTTGATCTAGGTTTTCTTCAAAGACTGGAATTCGTGAACGGCCAGATTCCAAAACAAACTTTCGAATTTCAAATAAATCGTTTGTTAGCTCAATTCCTTCAATCTCTGTTCGTGGTGTCATTATTTCACCAACGTCCGTGTCGCGCAAATCAACTACGTTCTCTAACATTTCAGCTGCTTCCGCTGGGATCCCGCCTTCACGTTGAGAGTGTTCAATGGAACGCAACAATTGTTCTTCTACTGGGTTTGTACCATTTGCCTCTTTTAAATTTGCGCCCGTTAATCTTCGGGCAATTTCGGAAACCCCGTCTATCCACCACTTTATAAGCGGATGAATTAACGATGCAATTCGAATTAAAAACCAACTTCTAGTTATTGTGCCAACTGGAACAGCTTTTGCAATTGAACCGGCAATCACTGACGCAAAAAACCAAATAGCCGCCCAGCCAATTGCCGAACCAATTATAAATGCTGAAAGTGAAATTGGTCCTTCGTCAAACAGCAAAACAAATCCGGCAACCGTACACATAAAACACAGCATTTTTGTGAATGTAACTGATTGAATTATTGATTCATATTGTTTTTCAATCCAAAGTCCACGCTTGGGCGTGCCTCTAATTTCCAATTCATGGCGAACGACCAAAGGTGTTGACATTATCAATGCACGCTCAATCGCTGCGAGCCATGTACCAAAAAACAAAGCAAAAACTAATATAAACAACATTGCTAAAATCATGTATCGCTACTCCAAACTGTTCCAACGCCAATCGCGTTTAAAATTCTATCTTCTTCTGCATGCATTTTTTGATGTGACTCTTCGTCATGGTCATTAAATCCACAGCAATGCAATATGCCATGCACAATATAAAGTAACAATTCGTTTTTAAGACTGTGCCCACGATATTTCGCTTCTCTCGTTGCAACATCTACACAAATTGCAATGTCCGCACGTATCGAAGATGCCTCGCTACCGTGGTCAAAGGTTAATACATCCGTTGTTCCATTTACGCCTGAGTGCTGTTTATGCAACCTTGACATTTCAATATCATCGACGACTAAAACCGAAACGTCCGATTCATCCATTTGTAAAAAACGTAACACTTCGCTTGCCCGTTCTTCCAACCATATTAAATGTTCAGTTGCATCACCTTGAACGGTGATGTTTGCCGGTGGAGGCTGGTCTAATTGTTCTTTTGACTCTTCCATTTCTATACGCAATATACAGGCAAAACAAATAAATACAAATCAGGAACTTGCAATTGGAGTTATTGGAACCATATGTGGCTTGCAGCGTGCTTCAAACTCACTTCTATACTTGTTAATAATTGTCCTCATTGCCCAACTGTTGCCATCTGACAACCCGCAGATAGTTGTTCCGGGCATGATGCCCATCGAATTAGACACTTCAATTACTTGATCTAAATCTTTCATTGAACCTTGACCAGATTCAATTCTGCAAAGTAATTGATAAATCCAATCAGCGCCTTCGCGGCACGGTGTGCACTGACCACAAGATTCATTTTTAAAAAAACGTGCAATGTTACGAGCAACTGCAACCATATCCGTATCTTCATCAAAGATGGTTGGACACGCAGTGCCTAAACCCATAACACTGTATTTACGGCCAATGTCGAAATCCATTTCCGCGTCATATTGATCTGGCCCAAGAATTCCCATGCTTACACCGCCTGCAATTGCACCTTTAAATTCGCGGCCATTTTTCATTCCACCTGCGTAATCTTCAACAAGTGAGCGAAGTGTGATGCCCAGTTCTGCTTCAAAAACATCTGGGTTATTTACATGACCTGCAACACCCATAAGTTTTACGCCGTAACTTGCGGGTCCACCAATTGACGATTCACAACCAAGTGATTTCCACCATTCCGTTCCGCGATCAATAATAAGCGGAATCGCTGCAAGTGTTTCTACATTATTAATAATTGTTGGTCGGCCAAACAAACCACTAACTGCAGGAAACGGTGGTTTAATTCTTGGCCAACCACGCTTGCCTTCAACTGCTTCGAGCAACGCAGTTTCTTCGCCACATATATACGCTCCAGCCCCGCGCTGAAGTGTGCATTCGACTGCAAAACTAGTTGCGCCACTCATCAATCCTTGCGAACCTAAAATGCCATTTTCATACGCTTCATCAATGGCGCGTTGCATAATTTTTGCTTGCTCTGCCCATTCACCACGAATAAAGAAATATGAAATATCAAGTTTGCATGCGTAACACGCAATTGCCATTCCTTCGATTACTGAATGAGGATCAAAATCAACTAAAAGCCGGTCTTTAAATGTACCGGGTTCTGCCTCGTCGCAGTTAACGCATAAATATCTTGGTTTGCCGTCTGCTTCTGGTAGGAATGTCCACTTAACACCACAAGGAAAACCCGCTCCACCTCGACCACGAAGTTCTGCATCTTTAACAATGCTCACTACTTCTTCGGGTGGCAAGAGGAGCGCTTTTTTCAATGCGCCGTAACCGCCTGCTGCAACATATTCATCGTACGAAAGCGTATGTCTTTTGGAACGGTCTGTCGAAATATTTCTATTTAGAAATCGTTCAGTCACTTTTTGCGTCCTCGTGTTTGATTTCTATTTCGTCAATAGTCGTTCGACGAAGTGTCACATTGCCTTCTATTGTTTCTTCAACAGTTTTATTCACTTCGCGAGTATTAGTATTTCTTTTTACTGCGTGAACAATGTGGCCGACAAATTCTCCTAGACAGCGCATCAAATGTTTTTTGTTTTCAGTTGCCATCATGCTTCTTCACTCAATCGATCTACTAAATCATCAACCATTGAAATGGATAAATTGTTGTATTGTTTTCCATTTACAAGTGCGCAGGGTGCGTTGTCACATGCGCCAATGCACTCCATGCCCAGTAAAGTAAACTTGCCGTCGGCTGTAGTTTCGTGAACATCGACTCCTAGCCGGTTTTTAAGATGGTCAATGAGCGCTTGATGTCCACAAACTTCACAAGCAATCGACTGACAAATGCCAACAACATATTTTCCGAGCGGTTCACTTGAGTAATCTTCGTAAAACGAAACTACATCAGCAACTTGCGCTGGCGTGATGCCGAGAACTTTTGCAATTTCGACCATTGCCTCCCAAGGGATATAACCGTATTCATGTTGCACTTCATGCAAAGTTGTCATTAAAGCACCTTGCCCAGTTGCATACCGAGGCATAATATCTTTGGTAATTTTATCCATCAATACTGGTGTTAAGTATGGAACATCACGCTTCTGTAGTTTTGTATTCGCTGATTGTTTTGCTATCCAAGCCATTGTTGTTCCTTAACGATCTAACTCTGCAGCAATAATATTTAATGAACCCAAAATAGCAACGAGGTCCGCTAATTGGTGGCCTTCAAACATTTTTGCAAAGGTTTGAAAGTTAATAAACGAACAAGGTCTAGGCGCAACTCTCCAAGAGTTTGGGCCGCCATCTGAAACGAGGAAAAATCCGTACTCGCCATTTGGACCTTCTATAGCTGCATAACATTCACCAACTGGTGATTCCCAACCTCTATTTGGCATAACCAGTTCGAACTGTTGAATCGTGCCTTCAATAGAGTTGTACACACTATCTTTAGGAGGCAAATTCACACCGCCGCCTGGATGCACGTCCAGTGGTCCGCTAGGAATGTTGTCGATTAGTTGCCTAATAATGTGACAAGACTGTTTAATTTCTTCCAATCGAACGTGGTACCGCGCAAGACAATCGCCTGTTGTTGCAATCGGTACATCAAACTCCACTGCTTTTGCACCCTGACCATCCCAGTTATCTGCAAAACAAAGAAATGGTTCGTCCTTACGAAGGTCGCGCGTTACACCGCACGCTCGAGCAAGGGGACCAGTTAAAGACCATGCGGTTGCTTCTTCCTTGGTAATTGTTCCAACACCTTCAACACGATCGATGAAAATTCTATTCGTATTTAATAGAGTTTCAATATCGCCAATGGCTTTTGGCATTCGCACATCAATAAAATTGTGCACCATTTTTTGGAAGGTAACTTCGCACGGCAAATCGTTTTTCATACCACCTACTCGTGTAAAATCGGGGTGAAATCGTTGCCCAGAAATATAATCCATAATGTCATATACATGTTCGCGTTCATTAAAACCGTATAAGAATCCCGTAAACGCACCAAGGTCAAGCGCAGCTGCGCCAACACAGAGCAAGTGGTTTTGAATTCTGCCTAATTCACATAGGATTGTTCGTATCACTTTACATCGTGGCGTTAAATCAATGTCAAGCAATTTTTCAACTGCATGGTGCCATGCGATGTCATTTACAATTGGGCTAATATAGTCCATTCGGCTTACAGTGCAAACGTACTGGTCGAAGTTATGGTGTTCACCTAATTTTTCGAAACCGCTATGTAAATAACCGATATGTGGTGTTACATTCACAACACGTTCGCCATCAAGTTCAAGAACTAATCGAAGCGTAGTGTGGGTTGCGGGGTGTTGCGGACCGAAGTTTAAAATCCATCGGTCATCGCATTCTGCGCGACCTTGTAATTCATCAAGTGTCTCAATGTCGAGATCGTACGCTTCTGTCATTGGTGAGAGTGAGTAAGGCATTTGAACGTTGCATTATACGCGGAAAATAGCACCCATTTTCTTGCCCATCAAGACACTTGCGCCAATTAAAGTAACCGCCAACAGTGCCATTCCCCAAACACCCATCGCACTTGCAATATATGGACCATCTCCGAGTCTTTCAAAGAGAATATAAATCGCTTTTGTTATTGGATAGTGCGACTCTCTTTGAGCCAGAATGAGGGAATCTGACACTTCTAGCATGGCAAAACTGAATGCTAATAGGCCCCCTGCGATGAGATTCGCCATAATCAGTGGAATAATGATAGTTCGAACTGCCCGAACACGGCCAGCCCCTAAATTCATCGCTGCTTCTTCCAGTTCACCGCTGGTTTGCTCTAAACCAGCAACGACTGACCGTACAACATACGGAAGACGGCGCACCCCATATGCAATGACAAGCAAGAGCATCGGATTTGGGTTTGCTCCCAAGACATCAATCATCCCTTCAAATGGATCGCCCTCACCAAATGGCCATCGTAATGTCATCGCAACGTAACCAAATGCCATGACCAAACCTGGCACCGCCAAGGGTAACATTGATAAAGCATCAAGTAAAGAACGGCCTTTGATTTTCGTGCGAACGATTATGTAACCAATCAAAATTCCGATAAACAAATCTAATACAACAGCAAGTGAAGAGTACAACAAACTATTTCGAATTGACCCAACTGCAAGTTGATGGCTTAACGCACCATCGAAATGTTCCAGCGTCCAACTTTGTGGAACAACAGATTTGTACCATGAGCCCTCAACTGCGAGCGATGTAAATAGCACAGATATGTGTGGCAAAACTGCAAGGCCAATAACTGTTGTAAATGCAACCATTGCAAGCCAGCCCTTTAGTGGTGATAGTTTTTGCAACGTAGATTGCACGGATGCTTTGGAATACATCGCATACGCTTTACCGCCGAATACCATTTTCCCAAGAAGATAAAACATAATTGCAGCAAACAACATTACAGCTGTTAAGGCGTACGGTTCCTGTGATGTGTTCATCTCCTTGATGCCGTTAAAAATTTGCACTGGAGTAACCGTTTGGTAATCAAACATGAGCGGTGTTCCCAGTTCAGTAAACGACCAAATGAACACAATTGTTGCGCCAGCGAAAAGTCCTGGGCGGATAAGTGGAAGTACAATTTGTTTAAATCGTTGCCACTGCGAAGCGCCCATGTTTTCGGCTGCTTCTTCTAAAGCGGGGTCGAGATTTGCAAGTGCAGCGGTAGCGTTCAGATATAGAATTGGATACAGGTGCAACGCTTCGATAAATACAATCGCCCAAAATCCACCGTTACCAATAAAATCATACCCTTCTGAAAAAACGCCCATATCAACGAGAAATGTATTGATTGCACCATATTTTCCAAGAAGGTGGTGCAATCCGATCGCCCCAACAAACGGAGGTAAGATCAGCGGAACAAGTACTAATGCTGAAAAAACGCCTTTGAATGGGAATGTGTAACGAGCTGCTAATGTTGCAAGGGGAAGGGCGATTATCAAACAAGCGAGCGTTGTGCCAATTGCAATTCCAATTGCATTAAGGAATCCGTCAAGCAAGACTGGGTCCTTGAAAACCATAAGGATATGATGAATGGTAAAACCACCGTCGCGACTTTCGAAACCACCTTGCACTGTAAGCCATATTGGATAAAGAAGAAATGCTGCGAAGAACGCAAACAGACCAATCATAATAATTTGAGGGGTAAAATTCCTCCTTCGCATCCACACAGTGTACCTACGTGGACTACCTCTGTGACTGTTGACCAGTCCTGTTTTAGAGCTACTCCAAAACTACCAGTAGGAGATAAGTTGAATTAAATCGTTTACATTTACCGAGCCGTCGCCATTTAAATCTTCGGGGCAACCATTGCATGGGCCCCAGACAACAATAAGTGCCAGAATATCGTTCACATCAACAATACCATCACCATTAACATCGCCTGGTACCGCAGTTTGTTCTGGGAATAACCATCCAACGCTAAATACGCGTGCTCCGCCAACTGAATCTACACGTCGTACTTCCAACACATATTCGCCAATAGCCAAATCTTTTATAAATAGATGCTCGACATTATCAACAGCGCTTTCACTAATCACGTTCCCGCTTCCAAAGATGCCAACGCCCGAGTCGCCTGCCAAACTAATCAATTTACCGCCTACTTGTTTCCATAACAGCAAATCTAAATTGGCAAGGGAATAACTTCCAAAACCACTGTTCGCTATTTGGTGCCAAGTCATTGCAATTGAAACTTCACTCGCTACCGAAGGGACATCAAATTTTATATATCGGCTTTGACTATTTGAAAGTGTCCATGTTTCCCAACCAGCGCTTGGAGCGATTGAAAGGCCAGAAGGCGATGTACTTGATGTGTGTTGACCGCCGGTTAACACTCTGTGCGATCGATCTATCGACGCTGTTCCAACACCGTACACTGCATCAATTGGTTGAGAAGTTCTTCCGCGACTTGCGCCACTTGTTGGTGTATTGTTTGACCAACCAGCAAGGTGTTGACCGCCTGTCAATAAACATGCTTTTGTTGTCTCGGTCAAACTTGCAAAAAAGTTCCCTGAGGTATTCGGATGTGTTTTGCGTGTTTCAATAAGCAATGCAGTAATCGCTGAAACGACTCCTGTTGCATTACTTGTTGTACCTTGCGAAGCGACAATGAGTGGAATTTGCCTACCTGGCAAATCATATCCCGTTGGTACAACGTCCGAGACGTGTGAGCCATTTTGCAACCCAACACTTATACAATTAAAACCAAAGGACAATAATGGGCCATGTGCCCCTGAGTTTGCAACACCATTTAGCATCATGACATTATGTTGGTCTATTGACCAATCCGCTCTTCGTAATGCTTGCGTATCGGTTGCAACAGAACCAAATGTTGCTATCCAACTGTTATTAATAAGTTCCGTATCACCAGGGGGGGCAGAAGGATTACTACTTGTACCAACGTGTAAAAATTCGTTCGTTGCCCATCCCTCTGCTGAATACACATAAATCAAATTGATGCCTTGTGCAATACCTGAGACGCCAGTTCCATACAACCGTTTTCCGACTTGCGTTGCGTGATTCGAAATGACGGAAGCTCCACTTTGTAAAATAAATGTTTTTCCAAGTAAGTCTGGATCCGTTTCATCGGGAGCATACCCACCAGAAGAAGCCGTTGCTTCTACTTGCGCTACTTCGATTCCAGCTCCGGTAGGAACATTTCCTATTCCAATACGGGCAATTAAATCGTCGTAACCATGTTCAGACGGAACATCGGCGTTGGCAATTGCACAAACACATAGTGATGCAAAAATTGAATTACAAATTTGTAAACGCATGTATAGCATTCTTCTCTCTGACAAGAGTAGCAATAATCGAACTCTTTTCAACGTCCAATATGGAAATATACATAAGTAGACGGAATAACCGGACTATTGTGCATTTTTTCGCATTTCAACGGATGCTAGCAAATCGCGTTCACGCGCAACATCGCGACTAATCGGCGCCCAAAACGAGCTAACAACCTGTTCCCAGGGTTCTTCTGTGGGCAACACCGTTGTTCTTGTTTCTTGCCGAAGCGACCAGGTGTTTCTGCGAATTCCCTGCGTGTAGTTGCGGTCGACATACACCCAAACGCGCAACTCCATCGGTCCTTCGTAGGTTGTTAAATCTAAACCGGTTGAAGATAAATAATCTGGTCCAACAAGTTCTTCGCTGCCGTCTTCATGCACAACCACTTCACGCAATACGGGAACAAATTCAAAGCGAGCAGTTCTTCTTTGTTGCGCGAGTGTATTTTCAAGACCTTGCCTTGCTGTAGAGGGCCTTGGTTTCCACGGTTCTAAAAAACTTCCTGCAACTGCAGGGTTTGTAGTAATTATCCCGCCGCGGCGATCAAGCAACACGGGCGTCATTCCGTCAGCGTTTGCCACTGCAACTGCTGTATCAAACACCTCTGCGTAATCTCTTGAATCAAGCAAGACAACATCTGGTCCAACAACACTCGTTGAACATCCTACCTGTAACGAGATAGCCATGAACAAGGCGGTAACTAAATGGAACTTCAAAATCTTCACCTCCGCATTCTACACAAAAAAACACCCCAACTTTTGGAAGGGGGTTTTTTACTTAGCGTCAAATAGAATTAGTTTGACCATTCGATGACGCAATAGCTTCGAACATCTGATAATGGCGAGTATTTCCAGGCTCCCGTTCCATGCAAATCCCAATATCTAACAACTGAAGGGCAACATTGATCCGGACTATTGGAATGCAAATTATCAAAAGAAAACGTAGAACTATATAGCTAAAGCTAGCAAGTCCCGTCGTTATAAAGCCCAAAACAAAGATTGGGTTTCGGTCATCTAAATAAAGGTACAATGCTCATCCTATGGCGTGGAATGGGCGACATTTTTTAAGCTTGGCTGATTTGAATTGCGAGGACATGATTAAACTCATGAAACGCGCAACACATTTTTTAGATGCGGGTGATCGGTATGAACCCGACTCGCCTCTAGCTGGAAAAATTATCGCAAACCTCTTTATGGAAAATTCAACGCGAACACGATGTAGTTTTGCGATTGCAACAAAACGCCTCGGCGGAGATTCCATCGATTTGCTCGGCTCAACTTCAAGCGCATCCAAGGGTGAAACTCTTGTGGATACTGCATTGAATCTTGAGGCAATGGGAGTCGCAGGAATTGTAGTGAGATGTTCAGAAGAATCCGGACCACAAGAAATTGCAGAACAAGTTGGCGTACCTGTTATTAATGCCGGCTCTGGTGCTAGTGCACATCCAACACAAGCAATGCTAGATGCTGTCACGTTGACTCGTTACTTCGGAAAAGACGACCTTTCGGGAGAACACATCGCAATCGTTGGTGACATTAAACATAGCAGGGTTGCAATGTCTAACATCGAAGGCCTTGCGAAACTTGGCGCAAAAGTGACCGTTGTTGGGCCAGAAGAATTAATGCCTGACAACATAACTTGTGAATCGTCATCTGATTTCGACTCTGTTCTTTCTGAAGTGTCTGCAACGATGATGTTGCGAGTACAGTTTGAGAGAGACGCAAAAGTCGGCGAAGACTATCGTGACAGGTTTGGTCTTACGCAAGAGCGTGCACAAAAGTTCTCCGGTGCAATATTACACCCTGGACCTATAAATCGCGGATTAGAAATTGATGAAAGCGTTGCCGACATTTGCAGTTCGCCACACAATTTAATACTTTCTCAAGTCACAAATGGAGTTGCCACGCGTATGGCAATTCTTGAACATTTAATTGGATAAATAATAAATCACATGGAATTCAAAACTATTATTGAACCCTTTCGTATTCGTCAGGTGCAAGCAATTCGCTCTACAACTCGTGATGAACGAGTAAGCGCATTAGAAACTGCTGGCAACAATGTATTTTTATTACGAGCTGAAGATGTTTTGATTGACTTGCTTACTGATTCGGGTACCGGCGCAATGTCGAATGAACAGTGGGCTGGGATGATGCGAAGTGACGAAAGTTACGCCGGAGCAGATTCGTATTACCGTTTTGAAAAAACAGTAAAAGATATTACTGGATTTAAACATATTATTCCAACACACCAGGGACGTGCAGCGGAACGTATTTTGTTTGGTGCGGCGGTGGAAGAAGGACAAGTTGTTCCAAATAACACGCACTTTGATACAACGCGGGCAAACATTGAAGTCAGGGGTGCAACCGCAGTTGACATCCCAAACAAAGATGCGTCTGACACGCAAACCCTTTTGCCATTCAAAGGCAATATGGATATTGATGAACTAAAATCAATCCTTGATCAGTGGCCTGACAAAGTGCCGATGGTCATGATGACCATTACAAACAACTCGAACGGAGGGCAACCAGTAAGCTTAGACAACATTCGCGCTGCAAGCGCTCTTTGTAAAGAGCGCGATGTACCGTTTTTTATTGACGCTTGTCGATTTGCTGAAAACTCTTGGTTCATAAAATTAAGAGAAGAGGGAAACGAAAACCGCACACCAATTGACATCGCACGAGAAATTTTCTCGCTTGCTGATGGTGCAACCATGAGTGCTAAAAAAGACGGCATGGCGAACATGGGTGGTTTTCTTGCACTTAACGATGATTCGCTTGCTGAAAAATGTAGGGCGATGTTGATTCTGACTGAGGGGTTCCCAACATACGGTGGACTGGCTGGCTACGACTTGGAATCCGTTGCCGTTGGACTGTACGAAGCGTTGCGTGAAGATTATTTGGCGTACCGCGTGCGGACAGTTGCGTATGTTGGAGAACGACTTACTAAATTGGGAATTCCAATTTTACAACCGCCAGGTGGACATGCGATCTACCTTGATGCGAAAGCTTGGATGTCGCACATTCCACAAGAACAATACCCTGGATGGTCGCTTGCAAATGTTTTATACAAAGAGGGTGGAATTCGCGCCAGCGAAATTGGAAGTGTCATGTTCGGTCAACAGCCAGATGGCACCGAAAAATTCAGTGACAAAGAGCTAGTCCGCCTCGCGTTCCCGCGCAGAGTGTATACACAAAGTCATATTGATTACGTCGTTGAGGTTTTGGAATATATCAACACAATCAAGGATGACATTAAAGGCGTTCGAATAACAAAACAACCAAGCGCCCTTCGGCACTTTACTGCCAAGTTCGAAACAATTAAATAATTGAACTTCTTGCTAGTTTTCTATACTTCGGACAGGGGCATGTCGGTCACGACACGATTTGTGTTTTTTGGCAACTCGACTTCTAGCATGCCAGCTATACCAGCATCAGCCATTCTTCGACGAACAGTCGCTGGGTTAAACGTTGTTGATAAACAATCATCGACAAGCGCTTGCAGGTTCATTGCGTATTGACCTTCTGGAAGAGATTCGCCAATTGGTTGAATTGCCTGTTCAAACAATTGAAGTTTGTTCTGGAAGTTTTCAAACGTTCCTGACTTTTCTGCCCAAGTTGCCGCTGGCAAAAACACATCGGCTCGCTCGATTAAGGCATTAGCCAACGTATCAATAAGAATTAGCGTTTGATTTTCTGTAATTTCTGGTGTATCCCATGCTTCTGGATAATTCCCAGTAATAACAACCGTGTCTGCATTGCCAACCTGTTTTTTCCATGCGTCATAGTCCAGAGCATCTCCAAGTGCACGTTGAACACCGCGTGCGTTTGGTGCTTTTTCGCTTCGCATAGTAAAGCCGCTTTTGAACGTTTTATCTTCACCGACAATTGGCACTGGCCCAATGCCAATGATTGCGTTGCTGTCAAGCCCTCTAACTAAATTGCCAAGTAACCAAGCGTCTTCGCAACTTAACATCGGACTTACTAAAAGTGCAACACTTTTGGCTTGTTGCAACATGTCTGCTGCGACTATCTCTGCATCGTCGTTTATCTCTGTTATACGACTTTCGTCGTGTACAAATTTCCAACCATAACGTACTTCGTCAGTGATCCAATATTGATTTATTTCGAGGTTTGTTCTTGGTTTAACACGATATATTGCGTTGTCATTCTGTTCGATAATGATGTTGTCGCCACTGCTTGTCAGTGGATCTATCGATGGAGTTGTTTTCAAAAACCAAACTCGTTGCTGAAACATGAAATCCTTATCAAGCATCGCGCCAACAGGGCAAATGTCAATCACGTTTCCGCTTAGTTCGTTGTTAATTCCGATTCCTGGGAATACGTCAATGTATTCTTTTGCGCCACGGCCATCAATAAATAATTCTGATGTTCCTGAAATTTCATCAGCAAACCGAACGCAACGTGTGCACATTATGCAACGGTCGCCGTACAGCATGATCTTGTCGCCAATGTCTTTTTTACTTTGTGTAATTTTTTCTGTATCGCAACGTCTTTTTCCACGCCCATATTCATACGCATAATCTTGAAGATCGCACTCGCCAGCCTGATCGCAAGTTGGACAGTCAATTGGATGATGATTGAGTAACATTTCCATCACGGCTTTTTGATTGGCTGTTGCTTTTGGCGAAGTTGTATAAACAACGTTACCATCGCCTGCTGGCGTTTGGCAAGTCGGAAGCAGTTTTGGAATAGGTTCAAGTTTGTTGTCGTTGCGTGGGTTAGGCGCCCAAACTTCAGCAAGGCAAATACGGCAATTTGCAACGACGCTCAATGATGGGTGATAACAATAGTGTGGAATTTTGATTCCGTTATCGTGTGCAACATCGAGAATCAACTGACCTGGTTCAAAATCTAACTTTTTTCCATCAATCGTAATCGTAGGCATAAGACGCGTATTGTACCAAACCTAAGGGTCCGACCATAGTGGGGTCTAACCACATTAACGTTGCGGGAGTAGAGTCTTGCAAGTTAGAATCAGTGAGCCCTCTTCATATTCTATGGAGATAATTTCTACTTCTCGGTCATCCATAAGCGGGACGAATGGTTCAATGCCCGTCGCCTTGAGTTGCATTTCTTCGGCAATACTCTTGAATAGTACTACCGGAATTGGTACTTTCCCAATTCGAATAGCAACGGGTTCAACCTCTACGCTGCCCTTTTCAACTGTAATCCAAAGTTGAATCGCAATCGGTCGCACATCTGCGCCATCTATTTCGACCATCGCAGCAAACCAAATTCCATCTTGGGCCACATGGACTTGGGGGTTGTTAATCTCTGGGGGAAGTTCCATTTCTTGATCGTGTGTTAGCCACCCTTCAAGGCGACCCGATAGCCAAGCATTCATTGCTTCATCCGAAATCCGCAATCGCCACGTATCAGTTTCGGGTCTTATTTTATGAAATTCTTCATTCAGTCGATATTCCGCTCGGTCTGCAAGTGTTTTAATCTTGTCAAGCGAATAATTTGGCGGGACGTACCAACCTTGTGGTTGCATACTTAACCAGGCGAGAATAGCGAGCATTCCCACAAGGAAGAGTGTTCCGCTAGCTAAAATGATGAGTAGTTTTTTCACGACTTAAGAATCTTATCGTTTTGCCATGTTTCGCAGTGCATATAACAACAAGCAATTTAAGACGATAAAAGAAACTCCCGCAATTGGAAACATGCGAGAAAGCATTAGATCCGCTGGTAAGGTAATTGTGTAAATAAGCAAGCCGCCACCTAATACGCCAATTGTGTACCCCGCCTGACCGGCAGTTTGCAAGGAACTAAAAACCAAGTTGGATGCATCTTGGCGAACAGAAACTGAAAACGCAGAGGGCATGAGGCCCGAGGCGCCAACGCCGTACATTAATAAACTTGGTAACAGAATTATTTCGGGGGGTAGCCATGCCATTAACCCCAGCCCAGCAAGCGAAACTCCGCACATAATGGAGGACACAAGCCGTACCCTGCCACCGCCATATCTGTCTGCAAGTATGCCGACAGGTGCTGAAAATGCCGCTAACGACAAAAACATACCCACCAACGCAACCGCAAGGGTTACTTTTGGAATATTAAAGCCAGAAGCCAACAAAATCGGCAAAGAAGTAGATACAAGCGCTGCTAATCCACGATCCAGAGCATAAAAGCCAGCGCCGACCCATTCGCGAGGAATAAGCGGGCAATGACGCGCTACCGGAAAAGGAGAGGGTGGAGTTGTGTCAACAACTTGGCGAACGTTCACTGCAATGAGCGTAAGTACAACCATAATACCCGCCCCAGCCCACAGAACTGCCTCCGCAGATTCTTTACCAATTGCACCACCTGTTCCAACGCCTATAGCGAGCGAAACCATCATTGCGGTAAAACCGCCACCTATCCTGCCCGCATATCTATCTTGATTGCCCGCACCGGCAATTAGTCGAAACGGGATTGATAGAAGCAGTATGTCGGCACCCCCTTCAAGGCATCTAATTGCCAAAAACAGCCCCCATGAGTCCGCAACAGCCATACTAGCCATAAGAATCGCAGAAATAATTGCAGCAGAAATGAAAAGTGTCGACGAAGAAAACCGCCTTTTAAGGAGAGCTAACACGCCAATTGCAAGCAAAGCGCCAAGAAGGTTAACAGCCATGAAATAATGCGCGACGCCCTCAGAAACGCCAAATCTGTCAACGGTTAAATCGTGTAACACAGGCACAACCATTGCATCTGGGATTGCAGCAAGCCCCAACAGCAAACACCCGACAACTAGCGGGTGTTTGCTTCGATTGTGCTTCGTTTGTACGTTAATTGTCGCGAACATGCATCATTTTGTGGAGATAAGTTCAACATCGAAAATGAGGGTAGCACCACCTGGGATAACACCGCCAGCGCCTGCTGCGCCATAACCAAGGTCTGCTGGAATGATAAGTTTGCGCTTTCCTCCTACTTTCATCGAGCCAACTCCTTCTGTCCACCCAGCGATAACGCCGTTTAAAGGAAATTCGATTGTTTCTTCGCGGTCAACGCTGGAATCGAATTTTGTTCCATCTGTCAACCAACCTGTGTAGTGCACTTCAACCGTACTCGATGCACTTTCTGGCATTGCGCCATTGCCTTCTACAATGTCGTACCACTGTAATCCACTATCGCTTGTTGAAATTTCGCCTGTTACTGTATCGCCTGGTAATTGTTCCATTGGGGGTACCTTTGCATAGTCAATGATGTCGAGTAATTCGACATCGAAAATAAGAATTGAGTCCGCGGGAATACTTGGTCTTCCTCGCGAACCATACGCTAAATTTGCTGGAATTCTGAATTTGCATTTTTCGCCGACCTTCATATTGGCTACGCCTTCAGTCCAACCGCGAATAACTCTATTTAATGGGAATGAAGAAGGCTGACCGCGATCAACGCTTGAATCGAATTTCGTGCCATCTTCAAGCCAGCCGGTGTAATGTACTTTGACCATGCTAGTCGGGGTTGGAGAGTCGCCACCAACATCTCCCTCGTTAATTACCCACCATTCCAAACCACTATCAGATTGTTCTGGGTTTCCCTCAACTTCATCGCCGGGCAAAGATGTAGAGCTACCATCAACTTCTAATCCAAGTGATTCTAAAAATGCATCCATAGATGGTTCTCTGCCAAGATAATCGCGGACTAAATCAAGACTATCCTGGGTGCCACCTTTTGATAAAATTTTATCTCGATAGTAAGCGCCCGCATCTGGATTGAGCATGCCGAGTTCTTGGAAACGCTGGAACATATCCTGAGCATAGACAAGCGACCATAAATATCCGTAATATCCGGCTTGATACCCAGTCAAATGCCCGAAGCTGCTTTGAAAATGCGTCCCAGGAGTATGCGGGTACATGCGTGTCATATCGTGCACGTCATACGCAACCTGTGTTGTATCGACAACGCCATCTTGGTCTGTGTGATACGCCTGATCGACCATGCCCAAGAAAATTTGGCCTTCGGTTTTTATGCCGCTTTGTAAATTCTTAGCCGCAATCATGCCATTGATAAGTTCATCTGGCATTGGTTCATTTGTTTCGTAATGACGGGCAAAAAGTTTTAATGTGTCTGGTGTCCAGACCCACTCTTCGAACATTTGCGACGGTGCTTCAACAAAGTCGCGCTCAACACTTGTACCTGCAAAACCAGCAATTTCTGCTTCACTCAAAATAGTGTGTAAACAATGTCCAAACTCGTGGAAAAATGTTTCCGCTTCGCCGTGCGTCATAAGCGATGGCTTGTCAGCAGTTGGTTTTGTAAAGTTGCAAACAAGCGCTGCTACTGGAAGTTGGACAGTTCCGTCTTCCCAAACCTTATGTTGCACTAATCCCCACTGCGCCGCGTGCGAGTATTTATTGTCTCTTGGGTGCAAGTCAATATAGAACTCGCCAAGTTGTTTGCCTGAGTTTGTGTCCCAAACCTCAAACAAACGAACATCATCGTGCCAAAGTGGGGTTCCCCTTTCTTCTGCAATCATCGTAACTTCGCGATACTCAATACCGTACAACAACTGTGTTATTTCAAACAAGCCGTCCATAACATTTTGTAGTGGTAAGTACTCTTGCACCTTTTGTGAATCAACTGCGTACTTTTCGTTCTTAATTTTTTCATAGTAATAACTAAAGTCATAAGGGAAAAATTCTGCAGTCGGGTCATTCAAATCTTTGCGTTTAGCTTCTACTAATTCCGCCCAATCTTTTTCTGCCTTTTTACGAACAACTGGGCGTAATTTGTTGTAAAAATCTGCAACCGTTGCTGCATTTTTGGACATTTTTAATTCTGTTTCATAGTCTGCCGATGTTGCATACCCAAGAAGGTCTGATGCTTCGTCGCGCAGTTTTATGATGCGCTCGAGCAGTACTACGTTTTCTTGTCCAGCCCGTTTTGAATAGGCAAACCGAACTTTTCTGCGAGTTTCTGAAACGGAACAGTAATCAAGGACAGGACCGAAGGTTGGATAATCCAGTGTGACTTGATAGTTACCATCTACTACATCTAATCCGTCGATTATATCTTGCGGAACGCCAGTAAGTTCGCCAACCGGAATCGGTACAACCGTTTTGTCTTCTCGTATATTTGTGTCAAACTCAATCGTTAACGTACCGAGTTCTTTTTGAATTGTTTTTAACTTTTCACGGTCTTCTGAAGAGAGCGACATTCCACTTCGGCGATAGTCGCGCATGGTATGTTCAAGCATACGTGCTTGCTCGCCGGTTAATTCTGGGTTTGTATCCGCGTATGCTTTAACCGCGTTAAATAATTCAACATTTGTTCCAAAGTCGATAGACCAGTCAGACCAAAGTTGTTCTGCGCCTTGTGCTGCTTCACGAATGTTTGCATCGGAATGCACGTATGCCATAAACGCCATCATGTTTGCGGCGCCATCGAGGCGAACCATCATGTCGTCCAGTGCGCCGATAGTGTTGTTAAACGTTCGCTGTCCCTTTGGAACTGCAATGATTTCTGCAATTTCAACATCGGCATTTGCAAATGCTAATTCAACTCGTGCTGTAAGTTCTGTGGGCGTTTCTGGAATGGTGCGATCAGCAAACAGGGTTGCTGTTGTTACCAAAACTGTACTTAAAATTATTTGCCTGAACATCAATAAACTCCTTTATTTGAGCCACGTAGTGTATAACGAAATAGGGCCCACACCATTGTGTGGGCCCTGTGTTTTGTAGTGTTTTTAGTTTACACAACCGCAGCAGCCATGGCTTCTGCCTTGGCTTTTGCGTCTTCTAGCGTACCAACATACATAAATGCTGATTCCGGTAGATCATCGCCCTCGCCGTCGCACAATCGTTCGAATGAATCGATTGTTTCTTCGAGGGATGAGTTCACGCCTGGGAAGCCAGTAAATTGCTCAGCAACATGGAATGGTTGGCTGAGGAATCGTTCAATACGACGTGCGCGTGCAACTGTCAATTTATCATTTTCAGACAATTCGTCGACACCGAGAATTGCGATAATGTCTTGCAAGTCTGCGTACCGTTGCAAAATAGTTTGTACTCGACGTGACACTTCGTAGTGTCGTTCGCCAACGATTTGTGGGTCGAGAATTCGCGATGATGATGATAGTGGGTCAATCGCTGGGTAGATACCTTTTTCAGCAATTTTCCGTTCAAGCACAACAAATGCATCCAAGTGAGCAAATGTTGTCGCAGGAGCAGGGTCAGTCAAGTCATCCGCAGGAACATAAATTGCCTGAACGGATGTAATCGCGCCCTTACTTGTTGAAGTAATGCGTTCTTGTAATTCGCCCATTTCCGTTGATAGTGTTGGTTGGTACCCAACGGCTGATGGCATACGACCAAGAAGCGCGGATACTTCTGAACCTGCTTGCGTGAAGCGGAATACATTATCAACGAAGAGCAGTGTTTCTTTACCTGATGAATCGCGGAAATCTTCCGCCATTGTAAGTGCTGAAAGTGCAACGCGAAGACGAGCTCCTGGTGGCTCATTCATTTGACCGAAGACCATCGCAACTTTATCGAGAACGGAAACCGTTTCGCCTTCGTCGTTTGTAAATTGTGCTTCTTGCATTTCAAGCCAAAGGTCGTTGCCTTCACGTGTTCGTTCGCCAACACCAGCAAAAACTGAATAACCGTCAAAGTCGCGAGCAACTCGTGCAATCATTTCCTGAATAATTACTGTCTTGCCTACACCAGCACCGCCAAACAAGCCAATCTTGCCACCACGAACAAACGGGCAAAGAAGATCGACAACTTTAATTCCTGTTTCAAGGATTTCAGAGTTAGGGTTGAGGTCTGAAAGTTTAGGTGGTGCAGCATGAATTGGCATTCGCTTTTCGTGTTCAACTGGTCCTCGTTCGTCTACTGGTTCGCCGAACAAGTTAAATACACGACCAAGTACGCCTGCACCCACTGGAACTGTAACTGGTAAACCAGTATCAATGCATTCTTGTCCACGGCAAAGTCCGTCTGTACTTCCAAGTGAAACGCAACGAACACGTCCGCCACCCAAGTGCTTATTTACTTCGCCAACGAGTTTACTTTTTTCGCCAGCATTGTTAATTTCAACATCGAGTGCGTTATAAATCTTAGGCAGGTGATCTGCGGGAAATTGTGCGTCAAATGTTGAACCGATGACTTGAATTATTGTGCCATTTTTGGACATTATTGAATCCGAGAATTAGAGATCAAAAACAGTGTAAAAGCCCATTAATACGTGGACTACAGAACGCCACAGGATACCTAAATATCACCCATTTGCCAAGCCCTCAAAGGCTCACCAACCTCACATATTCTCGATTACTTGGGGTCTAGCTCTAATGCAGCGAGTATAATTCTCAAACTATGAAGTTTGACCTTGTAGACCAAATTCTCGAACAAAGCGAGAAGCATATTGTGACCATAAAGCAAGTAACGCAAGCAGAAGAATACCTTGGAGACCATTTTCCAAGTTTTCCAATTCTGCCAGGCGTATTAATGCTTGAATCTATGGTGCAAGCTGCATCGCGATTATGCTCCAAAGGCGATGATCGGCTTGTGCTAGGCGAAGTAAAAGCCGTCAAATACGGCGCCATGGTCAAGCCGGGCGACCGACTAAAAATCGAGGTTTCCATCATTAAAGAAAATCCAGAGGGTTCTTTTGCTTGTAAGGGGACCGGAACAGTTCTTAAAAATGACACCGAAAAAACACAGACAGCAGTGACCGGACGGTTTACCATACGCCCCGTTCGCATGTCTTAATATTTACTAACAGGAGAAGGTCATGAGCCACGATGAAATCTTTCAAAAAATTCAAGAAGTACTAGATGATGCTCTTGGAGTAGATGAGGATGAAGTAACGCCAGATGCCAGTTTGACTGCTGACCTTGGCGCAGAATCCATCGATTTCCTTGATATTGTCTTTCGAATTGAAAAAACATTCGACTTCAAAATTTCGCAAGGTGAATTATTTCCTGAAAATCTCACCGAAAATCCAGACTGGGTCACTGATGGCAATTTGACAGATGCAGGTCTTACAATGCTCAAAGAGCGTATGACGCATGTAGATTTTACAGCAATAGAAAATGGCAACAGAAATGTTTCCAAAATTGGCGATTTAATCACCGTTAATTCACTCGTGAATTTCGTTGAAATTAAACTCGGTGGCTAAATGTGATGCGTTGGCTTTGGATTGATTGCATAACTGAGCACGAAGCCAACAAACGGCTAGTTGCGATTAAAAATGTCTCGCTTGCGGAAGACTACCTGCACGATCACATGGTGCATGGCAAAACGATAATGCCATTCTCACTCATGATTGAGGGAATGGCACAAACCGCAGGCATCCTTGTTGGAACCACTTCGCGATTTAAAGAAAAAGTAATCCTTGCCAAAATTTCAAAAGCATCGCTAAGTTGCGATGTTACGGCGGGGGATACCATCAGATACGACGCTGCCATTGAAAATATTGATGCTGCAGGAGCTTCAACATCGGGCACAATCGACCGAAGAGTTGCCGGCGGAGAAGCGTGGGAGCGAATCGGGCGGGTTGAGCTGCTTTTTAGCCATATAGATAAAAACATGGCTGGAACTGAGTTTCCAGAGCATAACTTTGTATTTTCAGACAATTTCAAAATGATTTTAGAAACCGCGGGTCTTGCTGACCTCGCAGATTAACCGGCAACAAGTAATTCGAAGAAGGAGAATACAAATGCCACGACTGACAACCATTGACCCAACAACCGACACTGGCCCGGGTGCTGATTTGCTGAACGGACCATTAAAGGAAAAGCAAAAAAATATTTTTAAAGGACTTGCAGCGCACGCTCCCGTATTAGAGGCTTTCATGGGTTGGTCCCAAGGCTCAAAGGCTGGGGCACTCACCGCAGCTGAAGGCGAGGTTGTTCAATTACTCGCAGCGGAAAAGATGCATTGCGATTACTGCCTTGCAGCGCACACGATGATTGCACAAGGCGCGGGAATAAGCGAAGAGGATTGCATACAAATCCGCAAACGCCACAGCGACAATCCAAAGACGCAAGCTCTGATCAACTTCACCGCAGAAACCCTTGATACCTACGGCAGTGTGAGCGATGAAACGCTCGCTGCGTTTATGGATGCTGGATTCAACACCGAAGCTGCAATTGAAGTCGTTGCTGGTATTTCAGTCCTAACATTCACGAGTTTATATAACCACGTTAACAATACCGTTGTTGATTTTCCAGAAGTAGCAGCAGTGTAATAAACCCAAAAAGTGATCTTCTAAAAAACAGACCCCCGCCAACAAAAGGCGGGGGTCTTTTTTTGGTCGATTGGAGGATCGACCGATGGGAGAAGTTTGGCCTACAGCGTGTTGTGGGCCATTACAATGGAGGAGATAGAGAAGAATAAAACCACCACTACTTTCGAATATAAATATCCGCTAAGCAAATGCCTGCGCCATTTTTCGAGTCCAATTGTGACGATTATTCCTATTTCAACGTATAATTGCGTACGCATGAAAGAACATATCGCCATCTATGCTGGTTCATTTGATCCAATCACAAGTGGTCATCTTGATGTCGTTGCACGAGCCAGGGGCATGTTTGATCGCATAATCGTTGGCATTGGGCACAACCCAGATAAGGTCTCTCTCTTTCCCTTTGATGAACGCGTTGAGATTGCTACGGCGCTTATCGATGAGCTCGTCGCTAAAAATACGAACCTAGCCCCAGTGAGCGTCGAGCAATATGGTGGACTCACTGTCGATTTTGCTAAAAATTCTGGCGGATCGGCGCTCCTTCGAGGGATTCGTAATGTCACCGATCTCGCAGTCGAAACGCAACTTGCAATAACAAATCGACAGGTTGCGGATATGGAAACAGTGTTCATCGTGACGGGCGAAGCGTACGCATTTACATCATCGAGTTTGATTCGGCAAATTGCCGCCCTTGGCGGAAATGTTGAACGCCTTGACAGCATCATCCCGCAGCTTGTTATTTCTCGAATAAAAAAATTACAAGAAGATCCAACTAGTTCGCTGCACTCGCTCGGGCGAGATGCACACATGGAGTAAACATGGATTGGCGAATTGTCTCCATCGGAACACTGGCATCCAACCCTCTTTGGAATGAAAGTGGAACACCAAGAACTGGTCACGCAACAACAACCATTGTCAAAAGTGGCGATGCGTTCATGCTTATCGACCCATCACTGCCCGCACAAATGCTACATGCCAAATTGTCCGAGCGATGGGGAATTGGTTTAGATTCTATTACACATGTTTTTTTAACAAGTTTTGATCCAGACCGAAGAAGAACACTAAATGAATTAGGGCATGCAACTTGGTTTATGCACGAACCTGAAATTGATTCCGCTTTACACGCAATTAGTGACGAGTTATACCGCGCAGAAGGTGATACATCTTTATCAGCACTATTAGAACAACACAGAGATTTGCTGTCAACATTTGACGTTCCAGACGACAATGTAATTCCAGGAGTTGATTTATTCCCCTTGCCTGGCTACACGCCTGGCAGTTGTGGGTTGTTGTTGCCAACACCAAAACGAACCGTTTTAATTTGTGGTGATACCGTTGCAACAAGCGAACATTTAGTACAAGCAAGTGTTCTGTCAAACTGCGCCAATATCGAAATGGCACAAGAGTCTTTTAAAGAATGTGTTGAAATTGCAGACGTACTTGTTCCGGGAAGAGATAACGTGGTACTCAATCCACTGCGATCCTAATGTTCACTTTTATTCTTACCCTTGCGCTCATACAAAATGCTCCTCCATTAAACCCAGAGCTTAAAGCGGCGATGCTACTTGGTACTAAAACCGCAATGGTGCAAAAAAAACTTCCAGTTTTAAACCAGGTTGTATTAGTCCCTGACGAGGCAACCTACCTTGATGAAATTGCGCGTTGGACTCCTAAAAAACGATGGCCGGTTTTATTTAATCAAGAACCCTTTGCTTCTCAATTTATTAGAACGTTTTCACCAGAAAAAATTTGGCTAAGAGAGTCTGTTGGAAAAATAAAAAATATAGCGACTGCAATGCAACACACCGTTGCAAATGCGTGGGGTGGAGAAACCTCCATTGAAGATGCGCTTAAAAAACTGCAATTTCCACCCCTTGGCGTGGTGCTAACCTCTCCTTCTGACCCCGCGAGAACTGCGGCTGTTGCTCTTGCGGCAGGTCGTGGGCAACTTCTTTTATATATGTCAAACGATTGGGGTGAGACAACAACGTCTATGCCGGAATCGAAGACAAGTGAACTAATAACAGCAATTAATTCCACTCTTAACAAAACTGGTTTGTCATACAACTCTATTGGTGATGAAGTAGATGTTCTCACTGTCTGCATGTCGCTGCCCGCACGGGTTGATTGCTCGTACGCAAGAGAAAATCCTGTTGCAGTTAGCGATGTGATTGGTCGCGATGAAGATGGAAAACGCTTTGCCTGGACGGGTTGGATTTTTGGGAGCAGAGCAAACTCGGCTTATACGGCAATGTGTAGTTTGTTTTTGGAACGCGACAACTATTGGCTTTGTAATACCTACCCAAACAATGGGGGGTGGGCTGCTTACTCCACAGAGGGCATAGTTGGTGTTCTGCAACAGTACGGTATTCAGTGCACAACCGTTGGTGGAACTCTTGCTGCATTGCAGGCAGCCGAAGTTGATGGAGTCACAGCCGATGTACTGTACTTTACAACAAAGGGTAATCAAGATTTCTTTGACATGTCAGATTCACGCACAGCTCCAACCTGGTTGCCCATTCTTAATTCTCCTGCAACACTGTACTTTGTACATAGTTGGTCTCTAAAAAACCCTACTGTCCAAGATACGGTTGGAGGCACTTGGCTGTCGCGGGGCGTGTACGCTTATGTAGGTTCATCCCACGAACCGATGCTTCAAGCGTTCGTTCCACCCATTGAAGTAATGCGCAGAACGGTGAGCTATATTCCGTTTCTTCTAGCATCAAGATGGAGTAGTAACGAAGGCCAACGAAGTAAGGTATGGCGGGTAAATACTATTGGTGACCCTCTTATGCTTTGCCCACCAAAGTCTACGATGTCTCGAACAATATTGCCACCTTTGCATGCAGACTTATACACTGACGCAGCCCTTGTTGCGAAATCGAACATGAAACTTGCTGCCGAAATTAAAACCGATTCTACTTTTGCTAATGCCATTCGTTCTGCGATTCTGCTTGGGAATGATGAGATAGCGGTTTCACTTTGGATTGTTGCAATAAATGAAAACGTGCGTGGTGAAATTGTGGCAAGGGCAGCATTGCCTGCACTGTTTAGGCAAGGGGCGCTCAGCGACTTTATTGTTGCTTTCACAATGTTAAAAACCCCAAAGCGTTTAGAAAAAGACATGCTCTGGCAATTAAGCTCAAAATCAAACGAGACGCCGTTACCGTTACTTATGGATAATTTTCGTAGCCCGTATAAAGCGGACGATTTACTGGTTATTGCCGATAGAATTGTTTCACAAAGAGGTACCGGTACACTGCTGAGGTGCATAGACAGTCTCTTGAGTAAAGCAAGGGGCCGCACCGAGCGTGAGTTAAAACGCATGAGAAAAAAATATGGCAACTAATCAAGCGCCAGTCGTACTCATCATTCGTGACGGATGGGGGTTGCACCCAGACAGTTCAATGGATGCACACAATGCGATTGTGCAAGCAAACACGCCTGTAGCCGATTCTTTATTTGAGAAATACCCTACAACATTGTTAGGAACTTGTGGTGAAAATGTTGGTTTACCAAGTAACGTTATGGGAAACAGTGAAGTTGGACACCAAAATATTGGCGCAGGAAGAATTGTTCCGCAAGAATTAATGCGACTTACTATCGCCGCTGAAAGCGGTGAGTTTAAAAGTAACCCAGTAATTTCAAAAGCGTTTGCAATTGGCTGTGGTGAACACGCGACACATATCGTTGGCTTAGTAAGTGACGGTCGTGTGCACAGCGACATCGCGCATCTTTTTGCGTTGCTCGACGCTGCACCAAAAGAAGCAAATATATATATTCATGTCATCACCGACGGGAGAGATTGCTCCCCAAGCGCTGGCCTTGGTTTTGTTGAACAACTCGAAGACCGCATCAGGGGATCAAACGCTCAAATTGCGACGGTAATCGGCAGATATTGGGCGATGGATCGCGACAACCGTTGGGAGCGAATTGCTCCGGCGTACGAGGCAATGACGGGAATTAAAACGACACACCCTCTAAGCGCAAACGTACCAAGCGTACAAACAAGTTTCCACGCAACTGATGCAATTACAAACTACTATAAAAATCCGACTGAAGAAAACAGAACTGGTGATGAATTTATTGTTCCTACACAAGTTTGTACTAAAGATAACCAGCCAATTGGATTGGTAAAAGATGGCGACGCTATTTTGTTTTTCAATTATCGTGGAGATAGACCTCGCGAGCTAAGTAAGGCCTTTGTTTTTGACAATGAAGAGTGGTCGGGCGTTCCGCGAGGTCCGTTTAATCGTGGAGAACAAATTAAATCTCTCTACTTTGCAACAATGACAAATTACGAGTCTGGTCTACCTGTTTCTGCTGTTGCTTTTAAAAAACCAGAACCAATGATAAACATCCTCGGTGCTGTTCTTGCCAAAAACAATTTGCAGCAATTTAGATGCGCCGAAACAGAGAAATTTCCCCATGTAACCTTTTTCTTTAATGATTACAAAGAAGAGCCATTTGATGGAGAAGAGCGACTGCTTATCCAAAGCCCAACCGATGTCGCAACCTACGACCAAAAGCCGCAGATGTCTGCTCATGCTGTTTGTCGGGGTGTATTAGACCAACTCGACTGCGAAAATTGCCCTAGTGTACTTATTGTTAATTTTGCGAATGCAGACATGGTGGGGCACACAGGAAATCTACAGGCGATCATAAAAGCGGTGGAGGTGGTTGATGCTTGTTGTGGAAAAATAATTGAAGCAACCCTTAAGGTTTCTGGTTCTGTTTTAATTACTGCAGACCACGGAAATGCTGAACGTACTTGGAATTCAGAAACCAATAGCCCAGACACGGCACATACTACTTTTGATGTGCCGCTTCATTTAGTTGGAGGTAGTTTCGCTTTGCGAGATGGGGGAATCCTCGCTGACATAGCTCCTACTATGTTGCAACTTTTGGGTATATCGAAACCAGAAGAAATGACTGGCACTTCGTTGCTTTGCTAATTACTTTATTTCGCGACAAACACGAAGCGTAATTAATTCAAGGCCTCGTCGGCCATCTAGCAGGCCGCTTCTTGTTCTTGCGTCAACTGCAACCGCTTCGGTAAATAAATTAGCAAGTTGCGATGGTGTTCTTTGCTTTGCAAGTTGCAATATTCGGTTCCCGCCGTCTCCAAAAAGTTTTAAATTTTTTCGAATCTCTCCTGCCGATAAACCATTTTGCATCATCGTCGACGCAGCGCTAAGTCTTCGTGTTAAGTCGACTACCGACCACATAAGTAACTCCTTCGGCTGACGAGATACATCTAACAACTCTCCTAACTTTGTCATTGCGGCTCCGCTGTTTCCAGAAAGAATGATGGATTGAATCTCCCACGCCTGTTCCTCTCGGCTTAGCCCAACCACTTCTGCAACATCGGCTTTAGTGATTCTTGTTTCTGGAGCAACTTTTGCGGAGAGTTTTCCAAGCTCGGAATCGAGACGGGTTAATGACACGCCAATGCGTTGCACTAAAAATTGAGCGGCTTGTGCTTCGAGTGTACAGCCATGTTCTTTGCCACAACGGCCAACGCACCATCGAATAGAGTCGAGTTCATTAAGGTTTTGCAGTTTCACGACAATGCCCACTTTTGCCACCGCCTTGTCGAGTTTCCCCGGGCGCCAAGTAGAGGCCCGAAGCAAGAGTGTTGCTGTTTGCACGGGTGACTCAGCGTACCGTTCCAACGCTTGTCTATTTGATGTTTTTACGGAATCTTTTGTAACTAAAAAAACATCCGCATTATCGACAACAACCAACTTATGTCGCATCATCAAATCAAACGTTCGTACTTCATCCAAAATGGTTGCCAAATCTGTGGTTGCTCCATCGAATACAACTCTGTCGACATCACCAAACTCTTCCACAATCGCTGATTCGAAATCACTTGTGTATCGAGACATTAGAAACGACTCTTTGCCGTGGATAATCGCCATTCGCATAGAAGACTTAAATGTCGGTTGCTTTGCCATTTTCTACATCTTACGTTCACGCAACACACGTTGCACGGGCTTGGGATCGTTTTTATGAAGAGACACCATATTGTGCAACCCGCGTGCTACGATGATGACATGTTGGTGTTAGAAGTTGTTGAGGGTCCAGACCTAGGTAGTGTATTTTCATTGCCGACAAATGAACCTCAATTAATTGGCAGATCATCCGAGGCCCTGCCGCTTTCAGACCCAACCATTAGTCGTCGCCACGCAGAACTAACACCCGATACTGGTAAATGGTTTCTACAAGACCTTGCATCCGCTAACGGTACATTTTTAAACGGTAGGCTTTTAACAGACCGAGTTGCGTTGCGAATCGGAGATGAAGTTGGTTGTGGTGCAACTTTATTTAGATTTAATGAGAATGCTTCGATTATTTCAAACCCTCAAATTGAAGATGCCGGTTTCGATACAAGCGCAGAATCCATTGTTATAACTTCACCGCACTCATTGGAAGCGACAAGAAATCACTTACGAATGGTGCATCGACTTACTGCGTCTATCGCAGGAACATTTAATTCTACTACTATTTTAGAGCACCTCGCCTCAATTCTTGTGGATGAATTTAAACCAGACCGATGCGTTGGTGTGCTTATGGATGAAAATAAAAACTTCATAAATACAATCGAGGTTCGCAAAGACAAACGTTCTAGCGCTGCAGATGTATTTTCAAAAGCCATTGTTATGCACGCGTGTAATGAAAACTGTGGGATTAGAATCCCAAACCTAAAGCACGATGTTCGATTTGTACATGACGAAGAAGCTGTTGAAAGTGGAATTACCTCTGTCTTGTGTGCACCACTTATTGCCCACGGAAAAATACTTGGCGCAGTTTTGTTAGAAATTCATTCTGCAAATAGGCAGTGGGGCGAGGAGCAACTTGAACTATTATCCACGGCATGTGGCCACGCCGCACTTGCTTTACTTACTGCCACACTTGCGAAAACAAGAATGCATCACGAAAGACTTGCCGCAATGGGAGAAACCGTTGCATCAATTAGTCACAGTGTAAAAAATATGCTGCAGGGGTTACGAAGCGGTGCGGGGGCAATTAACCTCGCCCTTGGACGAGGTGACCTTGAACTAGCTCGAGAGGGCTGGCCAATTCTTGCTCGAAACCTTGACAGGGTGTACGCGCTGACATTCAATATGCTCGCTTGGTCTCGGACTAATGCTCCTGAAATTTCATTCGTACAAATAAAACCAATCGTTGAAGATGCAATTGCACTTGTAAGGGGTGCAAGCGAACGGCGTTCCATTTCAATAAAATTACATGTTGAGCAAGACATGCCTCCAATCCCAATTGACCAAACTGCAATTTTACAGGTCTTGCTAAATGTGCTCCATAATGCCATTGATGCTTGCGAGTCAAAAACTGGACTTGTTGAACTTTCGGTTTCCATCCCAAAATCAGGTGAATATGTCAATATATCCATCGCGGATAATGGTTGCGGGATAGACTCGCAGAGCAAAGAAAGGGCGTTTTTGGCTTTCCACACTACAAAGGGACAACGCGGGACTGGGTTAGGGCTCGCTGTTGCCAGAAAAGTAATTCTTGAACACCAGGGCGAGATAGAATTACTCGATGTTGAAGGCGGTGGAACCATTTGCAGAATCACATTGCCACTCAATAGAGAAAATGATCCAGGCGATACTCATGGACCGACATCAATTGCGCCGAGTAATCGCTTTTAGTTTGAAGTCCGCCGCCCATGGAACCGCGTGTGCTATGATGTCGCAACTTCGGAAGGATCCGACTAATTTTATGACAGAACAAACAATTATTACCAATACAAACAACCCAATGAGTGGTCTCGACCTTGTGCGAACTGTTGACGGACAAATCCCGGGACAAGCACCTGCAATTATGGCATCTGGTACCCAACGAACCCGCGAGATGACTCTTGATGAGCTGATGCTCGAAAACCGAATCATCTTTATGGTTGGCGAGATAAATCAAGCATCCGCTGCTCGAGTCATGATGCAAATGCTTTATCTTGAAGACCAAAAACGCGGTCAGCAAATCAACTTGTATATCAACAGCCCAGGCGGTGCTGTTGATGACACGCTTGCAATGTATGACACTATGCAAATGATTTCGTCTGACGTTGCTACCTACTGTATCGGCCGCGCATACAGCGGAGCAGCGGTTTTATTGTGTGCAGGCAATGCTGGTAAACGGCACATTTTGCCTCACGCAAAAGTGATGATTCACCAACCATACGGTGGAATTACAGGTCAAACGACAGATATTCAGATTCAAGCTGAACAAATCATTAATTCAAAAACTACGTTAAATACAATTATTTCAAATCACACTGGGCAATCGTTTGATACTGTTGCTACAGATGGTGAGCGTGATAAGTACTTCTCTGCAGAAGAAGCAAAAGCCTACGGTCTTGTCGATGAAGTGCTCGAACATAACGAAGAAAAGAAGAAAGATTAAACACGATGTCTACACTTGTACCTATCGTTATTGAAAAAACCGGCCGAGGCGAACGTGCTTACGATATTTTTTCGAGACTACTTAATGATCGAATTGTCTTCTTGGGTGGTCCAGTCATGGATGAGTCTGCAAACCTAATTGTTGCACAGTTACTGTACCTTGCAAACGAAGATCCAAAAGCAGACATTAGTCTTTACGTGAATTCGCCAGGTGGTTCTGTCACTGCGGGACTTGGAATCGTTGACACAATGAATTTTGTTCCTTGCGACATTTCAACCTTCATTATTGGTCAAGCGGCTTCAATGGGTTCTGTCATTGCATGCAGTGGTACAAAAGGTAAACGATTCTCGCTTCCGCACTCCAAGAACCTCATGCACCAACCACTTCTCAGTGGTGTTCTTGAAGGTCAAGCGACTGATTTGGAAATTGAAGCGCGTGAAATGCTACGGCTTCGAGATATTCTCTTTGCAATTTATGCAACTGCAACCGGTAAAGAACCGTCCGTCATCCACGCAGATTGTGAACGAAACAAGTGGCTCGATCCTAAAGAAATGTTGGAATATGGACTTGTTGACGAAATCAAGTCTCGTCTTCCAAAAGCCGAATAACACGCCATGAAGTATGCGAATCGCAGAACTTTTTCCCTCGTGCTTCTTATAGTTATCGTTGGAGTCTGTGGTTGCCGACGTTCATTGTTCCCTAAAAATCAACAGCGAACGCAATTCGAAGCATATAACACTATGCGATTTGGTCCTCAAATCACTGAACAGCCAGACCTTTTTGGCCTTCCAGAGCCAGCCCTTCGTGAACGACTCGGCAAAAAAGAATAATAAAGTTCCCTGCTAAAAATTTAATTGCGTCCGATATGTACGATTTTAAAGTTACAGGGGGGTATTTGCCCGATAGAATAAACACGGGTGACGACATCATGTCACACAACAAAGGAAACGCTCAAGGATGAAGCCAATTTCAGCAAGGATGCTATCAAAACGTACCCAACTCGTATGGGTTGCTTTTTTCTTTGCCATTCCATGTGCATTATTTGTTCTTCGGGCAGGAAGTACCACCATTCAAAGCAGTGTTCTTTTGACATCGCTTGCATCTGTTGATGAGCGACCTGAATCTGACCCGATTTTTGAAACAATTACATCGTCCTCTCCGTGGAACTCAATTGTGATTCACCACCTAGGGCAACCCGCTGGTGACATTGAAACCGTTGACCGCGACCACCGTGACGCGGGATTGAATGGTTTTGGGTATCACTTCCTTATTGGCAATGGCAACGGGCTAGCTGACGGTGCTGTTCAAATCGGTTATCGGTGGATCAACCAAACCGAAGGCGCAAAACCAGCAAATGTACCTCATCAGGAGTGGAAGAGCGGCATTATTAGTATTTGTCTAATCGGAAACGGAAATCGCCGGCCATTTACTGACACGCAATTGCTACACCTTTCCCACCTTGTGCAACGGCTTCAACAAGAACTAGCAATTCCTGCAAGTAACATTTCACTTGCAAGTGCAATTGGTGATGTTTCATCGCCAGGCAAATATTTTGCGGAAGCCCAATTCCGAAGTCAATTACTTGATATTCCAAGCAAAAACTGACTTTTATCCACAAATCACTGCGTATTTTATTTAAAAGAGGGGTTGCCCAAGGGCAGGTTTAGAGGGTACCCTACAAATCATTTTATGTTGAATGGAATGCCGTTCATCCCCTTTTTTATATTTTTATGCCATCATCCCAATCACAACCAAGAAAAATTGGTACTTACACCGTGCTTGCAAAACTCGGCGAAGGCGCAGCATCCATTTTATACGCAGTTCAACACCCAAAAACTAAACAGGTGTCTGCACTCAAATTTGTTGAAAAAACGGGCGAAAAATCGCAACGATTTCTCGACCAAGTAGAACAAGAATATGCGATTGGTTCAAAATTAGATCACAAGTCTATTCGTAAAATCCGTAAACTCGTTAAACAACGAAAACTATTAAAAATCGTTTCTGTTTCCATGATTATGGAACTCATAGACGCGAGCACGCTCGACCAACAACTTCCGAAAAATCATGCGCATGCAGTTGACATTTTCTTACAAGTTGCACAGGGGCTTGCCCACATGCATTCACGCGGGTTTGTTCACGCTGATATAAAACCAAATAACGTTCTTGTTGACGAAGGCGGAAATGTTAAAATTATTGACCTTGGCCAAGCATGTGCTATCGGCACGGTAAAGAAACGAATTCAAGGCACACCCGGCTACATGGCACCCGAACAAGCACACAGATGTGAAATTGTTCCAAAAACAGATATCTATAACCTTGGTGCGATGATGTATTGGGTTCTTCTAGGCGATGTAATCCCAACTGCTATGCCACCCAAAGGAACAAGCGAAAGTCTGGTTAGTGGCGCAGTCGATGCGGATAAAGTTAATCTGCCAATTCCGCCACATGATCAAAATCCTAGGATTAATTCGCTTCTTTCAAAACAAATTATGGATTGTATTCAACCAAAACTTGAAAACCGACCAGATTCAATGGTTGTTGTAGTAAACAAGCTTGAATTAATTCGCGATGTTCTTAATGAACCAATCTCTTCCACGCAAATTGTCGATGGTTCGACAACTTATGGCGACTAACTACCTTTCAGATTTATAAAACTCGCCTTCTGCTGTCCATAGAACAAGCCGACTGTTTGCGCTATACGCAACACCAATTGGAATGTTTGGCATCCATGTAACTTCTTCGCTTTCACCTGTTTCTACATTGCAAACAAATGCCTTTTCGCCAGAAACATAGGCAAACTCTGTTGCGTCTCTATTTAGAGCACACTGCAAAATGGTTGTCTCAAGTTGAATCGTTGTTGTTAATTTGCTTGTTGAATGCGGGCTGTGCGCTGCATACACGAGTAATGTACCGTTTTGATCTGCCACAACAATTTTTTGTTGCGAACTTCCAATGAATATAGGGTCGACGACACAATTCAGTTTAGAGCCATTTTTTGGAAAATCCTCAACATTCCACATATATAACCAATTATCCGTCGCAGCGTATATTTGCTCGCCTCGACTATCAACTATTACTACATTAAAATCGCCTGTAGTTGAAGTTGCGGGTTTTAGTTTATTTCCATCCGATAAAATTTCGAGCGCCCCGTTCGGAGAAATCAAAGCAAGAACATTATCTTCAATTGAAACCATTCTTGGAGTTTCAGAAATCTCAACAATTTCTTTTGTTGGCGGAGTAAAGCCAAGTTGTACAACGTATGCATTTTTGGAAACAAATACAGCTTGCGTACCAGAAGTCGAAAGTGCAAATGCTGCTTCCATTGGTTCGATGTTCATCGAGGGCAAGGCAACTTCCATTCCATTCAATTTGTATGCTACAAATTCGTCATCAATAACTGCAATCAAAACACTGCCGCCAGAAGAAACTTGCAATTTCTCGGGAGTGTTTTGAAGAGCAAATATGGGTTCGGCTGGCAATGCCTCCTCTTGAACACTTGGCGCCTGGACTGTTGCCAATTCTTCGTTCTGCTTCGACAACTCTTCAATAGTTGTTTGTAATTCTTCTTGACGACCATCAGACATTTTTTTGAATAGCAATCCACCAGTTGCCGCTACAGCGCCTACGCAAAAAACAATTCCCCAAACGAGTAACTGTTTATTGTGCCTTCTGCAAAATAATCTTGTTCGATCAAGTGCCGTTACTTTACGCGCCTTGATTGGCATATCTCCCAAATAACGCAGCATGTCTCGTCCAAACGCACCAGCGGTTTGATACCGTTTGCCGCGATCTTTTTCAATCGCTTTCATTATGATTGCTTCTAAATCCTGGTCGATGGTATCGTCGTAAATAGTAGGTAAAACTGGATCTTCTTTGCAAATTTGGCGAACTGCCTCGTAGATTGGAAGCCCTTCAAGCGTTCTGGGTAACCGAGTAGTCAACATTTGATACAGCACCGCGCCCAGCGCATACACATCGCATCTTGCATCGATATCTGCAATTTTTGCATCCACCTGCTCCGGTGCCATGAACTGCACCGTGCCAACAAGCCTGCCCGCTTCAGTCATTGCCTGTTCGTTTACTTTGTCGCTGCTAAGCGACCGCGCGACACCAAAGTCAATTAACTTTGGTTCGCCCTTGCTATCAATCAGAATATTTCCGGGTTTAATATCACGGTGCACAATGCCTCGATGATGTCCATGCTCAACAGCAGATGTAATCATCGTAAAGAGTTTTAAAAGTTCTCTGCGGTTTAGTTTTTCGTCTTCAAGGTATTGCGTGAGTTCCCTCGCATTTTCAACATGCTCCATAACATAATATGGGGTTGCGCCATTACCATCGTCGTGTGTTCCCGCTTCAAATATTTTTGCAATCCAAGGGTGATCTAACTTGCCGAGAATTTCTACTTCAAGATGAAATCGTTTTGATGCTATTGGGCTGTACAAACCGTTGCGTAAAACTTTTATAGCGACAGTTCTTTCTGGGTGTTTTTGTGTTGCGGTATACACAATAGACATCCCGCCTTCACCAAGAATCCCAGTGATTTTGTAACCCCCAATTTCATTAGGAATTACTGCTGCATCATCCATCTTGTTGCTTTTTTGTCTTCTTTTGCTTGATGTATTCTTTTCGTTGTGTCAAATACGCATCTGAATCTAATCCCAACTCAAAATAAGTGCCTTGCGTGTGTTGCTCGTGCATTTGTTTTAAAAACGGAATGCACCATCCACACGAAGTGCCGGCTTCTACACAATCTGAAAGTTGGGATGCCACTGTTGGGTTCTCGCGTTTTAAAAAAGACTGAAGTTTTCCAAGTGAAACCTTGTGGCAAACGCAAACGTTATCATCTTTATTCATTTTTCTTTATACCCAAACTTGACAAATTAAATGTGGTTCTTTCACCTTGCCTGTGAATGTACCAATTGTAGTTGTAACAAGTTTGACTTCGAATTCTGGGTTTTGGTCCAGCCATTCATTTAGTTGTTGATCAACATACCGAAGCGCATCGTCAGTTAATTTGCTGTGAAACGTTTTTACATGTGTCGCGCCTGCACCAGTTGCGTTTGGCTGACGAAGCCATGCGCTTTCTTGTTTTGTGCCTGAACCAAAAGCAGTGATTTTCTTTGGCAAACCAATTGATTCGTTCCTGGTATCGATAGGCACATCGCCGACTATTTTTGGTTTTGGTAATGGTGGCGGTGGCTCTTGAGATTTGTTTTCAAAAATTCTACGAAACGCCATGACGCCATCATTAGAAATTATTTCATATTCTGTCAGAAGTCCTGTTCCCCAGTCAATCATCATGTTCCAACCGTTTGTAATTTCGCGCCAGATAAAAATATTACCCTTTGCATGTCGAGTTACAGTTCCCCTGTCGCCTTCAAGTTCGCCTTCAAGGTGTAAGTACTCCGGCCTGTGGTCAGGGCGCGAATCAAGAACGACCCAGCGGTTTTCTTTGAGTAAATCCGGGCGTTCCTCCACCCTGAAACTGATAAGTGGGCCAGATCCTTTAGCGTCAACGGAGAGCAACCAGTCAAAATGGGAGGTTCCATCGGGCAGATCGTGCTGCAAAATGACTGTTTGGAAAGGATTCTCTTTTGTGGGGGATGCCATAGTTGTATGTCTACCGTATCATGCTGAATAATATCTGTGTGAACTTAAACGAGAAAGATTTACTATGAAAAAACTCACAACAATACTGTTTGGAACTTTCCTTCTTTTTGCCCAAGGGTGTGGCCAGCCAAGCAATGAAACTATGCTTGAACGGGGCAATTACGCAATGTGGCAAAGCAGGTGGTCCGACGCAGCCGAAGATTTCGACAAAGCCGTGAAATTGCACCCTGGTGACTGGGAAGCACAATTCCATCTTGGAAAGTGTTACATGGAATTAGGAAACCCAGAGGCTGCTGCGCAATCTCTAGCAATTGCAGAATCTTTAAAACCTTACAACACTGAAATTGCTGATTTGTATGCAGAGGCACTTTTAAAATCGGGTAAACAAGACAAACTGTATTCATACCTGTTTGGCCGTGCACAATCACAACAAACTGTTCGAGCATGGATTAAATTTGCAGAATATGCAATGGAACTTGACGACCCAGATTCAGCAACGAATGCTATCAACACAGCAATAGCGCTTAGTGACGGAACTGACATCGCTCCATTGGTTATTGCAGCAACATTTGCAGAACGACTTGGGGACGACACACTTGCAATTGCCTATTGGAAACGAGCGTGGATTCTCGAACCAACAAATAGTGAAATTACTAATGCAATTCGTTCGTACGGTGAAGTACCGGGCCCAACAATGACCGTCGTTGACGATACTGAATGACTGTAGCAAATAGCCCATCGGCATTACTTGATTCACTTTCGGCTTTAAACGACTGCGCTCGCTTGCGAATGCTCCGACTTCTGTCCAATACCGAACTTGGCGTGGGTGAACTTTCGGATGTGTTACAACTTCCGCAGTCAACCGCTTCAAGGCACTTGAAATTATTATTAGAAACTGGTTTTATTTCTAGAAGAACGCTTGGCACAACTGGTTTGTACCGCATTTCAGAAAGTATGCCAACGGAAACCGCCGAGTTGTGGTCGATTGCGGCACGTAATTCAAATGCGTTGCCCAGAACAAACGAAGATGATTCGCGTTTAATTTCTATTCTTGCTCAACGGCATACTGACAGTAAGAGTTTCTTTAAAAACGCAAGTGGTGCATGGGAATCATTGCGAAGTGACCTGTATGGATACCAATTTACTTCCATTGCCTTGCTTTCATTACTTGATCCATCTCTCGTCGTCGTCGATGTTGGTTGCGGGATTGGTAATGTCGCTTCAATAATTGCACCATTTGTAAAACAAGTCATTGGAATTGATAGAGAATCCGCAATGTTAGCCGAAGCGAGAGTGCGTCCTGACCTTGCTTCTAACATTGAATTCATAGAAGGCGATGCCCTTAAACTTCCAATTAAAGATGGCACTTCAGACATCGCCATGTTTTGTTTGGTTCTTCACCACATCGAAGATGCCACATCGGCAGTTGCAGAAGCTGGAAGAGTAATAAAAAAGGGCGGTCGTATTTTAATTATTGACATGCAAAAACATATTCGCGACGAATACCGACACACTATGGGGCATGTACACCTAGGATTTTCAGAGGAAGACCTACAAGCCATCGCGGCAACTGTTGGTTTAAAGGTAGACCGTTACCAAAAACTAAATCCTGACACGAATGCTTCTGGTCCATCCTTGTTCGTAGCACTTCTTAGTTAAATACTATTCACACTCGCGGGAAGAGCGCCACTTTGGCAACTGTTGTTCCTGGTTTTAATAAACCCCAGCCAGCTGCTTCAATCAGGTTTTCGCTACATAAACCTGTACCGATTGCGTCCTGAAACTCTTTCATTTTCATTGGCAAGGCTGGCGAAAGAAGAAGCGTTGCTATTCTTAATGTTTCTAAACATTGATACAAAATTGCGCCCAACTCTGCCTGTTTGGTGTCGTCTTTTGCCAGTTTGAATGGTGCTGTATCATTGATAAACAAATCAACATCCCGAATTAACTGCATCCCTTGCTCGATTGCTTTTGCAATTGAAAAAGATTCCATCGCCGTCTCCCACTGAGTCACTGCTTCTTTGCATTTTGCTGGCCAATCAAACTCTGCTGTTTCAATTCTTGTGTCGCCATCAAATTCGGTGGGGACTACGCCGTCATAATATTTGCAAATCATTGCAGTAACTCGACTTGTGCTGTTTCCAACTGTATTCACAAGATGCGCGTTATAGATTTCTTTAAATTTTTCGGTTGCAAAATCTGCATCGGTTGCACCAAGTGGCCCTTGGGTCGTCAGATAATATCTCCATGCATCCATGCCATACTCTGCAACATAGGACTCTATTGCTTCAAGGTCAATAAAGTTGCCAAGTGATTTCGACATCTTTCGTCCTTCACTTATCCAAAAACTGTGCGCATACACACAGCCCGGTAATGGATACTCAAGTGCCATGAGAACAGCCGGCCAAATTACAGAATGGAACCACAAAATTTCTTTGCCAATAACGTGGAATGAAGCTGGCCAATAGTCACTTCTATTTTTATACCACTCACTTGTTGGATCACCAAGACCAAGTGCTGTAATGTAATTGAACAAAGCGTCAATCCAAACATAAATCACATGCTCGTCATCTCCTGGCATTGGAATGCCCCAAGAAAAATTAGTTCGGCTAATTGGCACGTCTTGCAAGCCCTCGCGGAGTCGACCTAGTACTTCATTACGACGACTGCTTGGTTGTACAAAGTCTGGGTTGGTCTTAAATAGTTCTTCTAAGCGTTCTTGATAAGCGCTTAATTTGAAGTAATAGTTTTTCTCTGTCGCTCGAACAAGTGGCTTGCCACTGATTGGAGATGTATACTCCAGGTCTCTTGCGCTTGTCTCTGTGTGGTATTCCTCTTGCCCTTCGTCGTACCAGCCCTCGAACGTACCCAAATAGACATCCCCTCGTTCGAGAAGCTTCGATACGAATGCCTGCACCTGTCTCATGTGCTCCGGATCGGTGGTACGAATAAATGCATCGTTCGTAAGGTCGAACATCCCCATAATTGATTTAAATTCTGCGGAATTTTGATCTGCTAGATCTTGAGGTGACATACCCTTATCTATGGCCGATTGTTCCACTTTTACGCCATGTTCGTCGGTTCCAGTGAGGAAAAACACAGCGTGGCCAAGATCTCGCATTGCTCTTGCATAGACATCGCACAATGTTGTGGTGTACACATGGCCGATATGGGGTCTATCATTAACATAGTAGATAGGCGTTGTAACGTAGCGCGTCTGTTTTGACATGTTGCACAGTGTAAGTAGGATGTGCAAGTAAGGAACCATTTCATGTGCCATAAATTCATTCTTGTTCCCATTATTTTGATTTGTAGCAGCACGAGCGTCGCACAGACATCGCTTGGAAGCGGCAACGCGCTCGACAGCAGCACTTCTTCTTTGGGTAAGAACAATATTTCAGCAACACTGCCAAGTGGTGTTCGCAATAGTGAGTTGAGAAGTAATAACCTCTTATTCGGTCGCAATTTCAATCAAGGGCTCGGCAGAAGTAACGATGTCCACTTGCAATTATTAAAAGAGGCTTCGAGCAATAGCGACGAAAGTTACGAAGAAGCATTAAACAATAGCCCTTGGTATTGGAACAATTGGAGTAAACAGTCAACGCAGTTTTTAAAAAAAGGAATGGGCAATTTTATCAATACAGATAATTGGTCAACCGCACCTCAAGCCATGTCCGATGGTCGAAACATCCGAACCTATGCGCATGAGTGGAATGCAGCAGAGGCTAAAAAATATGGTGGAGATGTTGAAATATCGAATGACAACAGTTGGTCATCCATTCAAAAAAAGCAACACCACGTTGGTCAGGTCCTTGGGTCGGGATACCAAACTCCATCACTTGACACCTCGCCATTACCCGTTGGAAACTTCAAAAACGAAACTACCAATGGTTATCTTGCTGCGTCGCCCATGACTGGTATTTCTCTTGAAACTGCCGACCGGCCGTTTACGGCACTTGGTTTTACAGCGTGGGATGAGGCTCGAGCAACAGAAGATTATGAAGCCGGCTTCGGCTCAACAAACCTAGTTCAAGCATGGAGAAGTAAAGAAGGGCGATTAAAGTATGACGCACTAGAAAACCGCGTTGCCGTACCTGATCAATACATCAATCTACTGGATGAAATTGCACTTAAGGCACAAAATGCCGTTGAAAATGATGGTCTAGAGTCTACCACTATGGATTGGCTTGATAAACAATATTCAGACTTTCAAGATGATTTGACGGGAATGGGTGATGCAGACTTTCTTACCGAAGAAGAGCGTAACGCAGTCGAAGGTGAAGATCTTTCGACAGCTGTCGAAGAAGAACTCGACGCAGAAGAGGGTGAAGATCTTTCGATAGTTGCCGAAGAAGAAATAATCGGTGCGCTTCGGCATGGCGAACAAATTGATACATTTTCGGGAGTACAAAAAACTCGCTTCAACGAATTAGTAAAACTCGCAGAAACTGCTTTAGCAAAAGGCGAATACTTCGCAGCACAAAAACGGTTTACGCAAGCATTGCAATTTATTCCAGGACATCCAATGGCAACGGCTGGTCTTGCACACGCAAACATTGGAGCGGGTTTATATTTATCTGCAAGTCATATTTTGCAATCACTACTTACATTTCAACCTGAAATGATTGATGTGTTGTATGCCCGGCAATTATTACCGCCACGACTTGAACTCGTTCGAGCTGGGATAATAGCTGAAAACCGACTTGAAAATGAACGGGATGGAAGCATGTACGCATTTTTACTTGCCTACATCGGACATCAAATTCAGGATGATGAAATGTTAACGTTGGGTCTTAAAGAATTAGAAAAATACTCTGACAAAGACGATCGGTTTGTTCCACTTCTTCGCTCCATTTGGGGACCAAATAAAGAATGATTTAGTGTTGAGTTTGCGGTGATAGAGTAGCAAGGCTGGTTAATCCACCTCGCACCGAATCGCCTTTTGCGATATGAATTTCGACCTGCTCGGGACGAGGAAGAATAAGTTCGGCGGTCGATCCAAACTTAATCATGCCAAATTGTTGTCCCTGCCTGAATCTATCACCATCATGAATTGGGCAAACAATGTTCCGTGCAATTTTCCCAGATACTTGGCGCATCCCGATGCGTTCTCCGTTTGTGAATAAAAAGAGCGTATTCGATTCGTTTATTTTTGCGGATTCTTCAGAACGAGCGTCGAGGAACTTTCCTTTTCGATACAACATTTTGTCCAATTCGCAATCGCAAGGCATTCTGTTGATGTGAACATTTAACACGCTTAAAAAAATTCGAATACAAACAGCAGGACCGTCAACCGTTTCGTGTTCGTCGAGAAATTCAATTGCAGAAACAACGCCATCTGCTGGACTAAGCATCATGCCTTCTGGTAAATCTTTTGGAATGATCCGCCATGGATTTCTAAAAAATGAAACAAGTGCAAGCCAAAGGAACACGCAACCACCGGCTGAAATCAACCATAGCGACGAATAAAACACGCCGTACACAGACAGCGCAAAGAGGGGGGAAAATATGGAGGTTATCGTAAGCCACTGCTTCCAGCCGTACCGTGTTAGTGTCAAAAGGTAGTTACTCGCTTGCTTTACCGATAAACATACCGACAAGTCCGGCTACGATTGCAAAACCAAGAAAACCACCACCCCAAATCATCGCATCGCCTGTGACCATTGTTGCGAGTTTTGGTGATACGCCCATTATGCTTGTAACCAACATTACTGCAACGGCAAGAAGTGCAATAAGCGAGCCCAAGAGAAGCCCTACGCCCGTGCCCGACCATTTACCGTCGTATACTTCTGCCAATGCTACGGGCAGACCCATTGGTGAGTCTGCTGTAACTGTTGCTGCTTGCTCATGCTCTGAAGTTTCAAACAAACCTGAAGCGTTTGCGTCAAAGTTTCCGCTGTCTCCGTCTTCCCAGACTTCATCGAGTAGTTCTGCACCGAGCGATGTGTCGTCTGATTCATTTGTAAGGTCGAGCAAGCCACTGCCACTTCCGACAGCTTCTAGACTTAATTCTTCATCAAGTGCATCTGCTACTCGAGTCTCTGCTGAGTCGTCATCTTCCCCGCCTTCAAATGCTGCACCAATTCCGCTTGCCGCACCTGAGCCACCCAAATCTAAACCGGCAGCACTGCCGCTGTCGCCAAGATCAAAACCAAACCCACTGCCGCCCAAGTCTAAACCAGCGCCTGAACCACCGAGACCTAAGCCCGTGCCACTATCGCTCATACTGTAGCCACTACCACCAGAGGGAATATCTTCCGTGATGTCGCCGCCTGTACCAGAGCCGGATGCGTCAGACAGCCCCATCCCCACTGATGAGCCAGTGCTTGAAAGGTCTATGTCTAAATCTAGATCTGTAGCAGGAGCGTCGCCTACGAGTAAGTCCACTTGCTGTCGCTTGAACATAATGGAATCGCCATCGCGCATTTCTTCAAGCTTGCCAGACTTTGCCATCTCGCGTACTTCGTCTTCAGATTTTCCGAGGAGGTCGCTTGTTTCAGTTAAGGTGTAGAACAGTTTTGCCATATTATTACTCTCCAATTGGAACCCGTAATTCTACGCCAATAAGGTGCTAAAGGCAATGGGAACGCCGATGCAATTTTTTAGCTCTCGGCTAATTAAATGGTCATATTCTCTTTTTAACCTGCATGGATTAATTAAATGATTGGAAAAGTTGGGGTTTTGTGAAGGATGTTGACGAATGGAGTATGTTGGGCAGCACATGTCGCTAAGCCCTTAAATTGCAACACGTTTCAGGGAAGAAACCTAATGGTCGGTCATTTTTCAAATAATGGCGGCGATTTTTTGTCGCCACAATACACTAACAACACTTCTAAAACCGCCGCGTGGGCAGTTATAGCCATGCGTCACTATAAGCAAACGGGTTGTAGATTGACAAAAGACGCTCTTCTCAATTATTACATGACGGCGTTTGTGAAACCATGCGCAAGGCGTATTTCGTCCGGAATACCAAGTTGTGTTGATGTGGAAGACCTTCAACAAACTGCTTTTTTTGCTCTAAACGATTACATCGATAAATTTGACCTTTCTTTAAACTTTAAATTCGAGAGTTTTGCTCGGCGGAGAGTTGAGGGTGCAATGCTGGACTTTCTTCGCAGAGAAGATCCCGCATCACGACTAGCTCGTTCTCGAGCCAAGATGATTTCAAAAGGCATATCTGCGTTTTATGCAGAAAATGGGCGAAAACCCGAAGATGATGAACTTCGTTCACTACTTCAACTTAACGAGAGCGAATTTATCGCGGTCATGAAAGATGTACACGTTCCTGGAACAATTTCGTACCACCCAAGTGAAAATGACAATGAACAAGAAAATTCCATGGCGATTCACATTGAAGTAAAAAATGAAGGGTTCGCATCTGTCGACAGGTCTGATTTGAACGCATGGCTATTTAAACAACTTTGTCATTATGATTTACTCATTGTCACGCTTACCTATTCTGAAGGATTGACGATGCTCGAAACTGGTCATGTCTTGGGTTTCAGTGAATCACGAGTCAGCCAACGGCTAAAACAAGTTCATAATGTTTTAAAGGCCCGGCTTCTCGATCATCCAGAAGAAATGTTTCTTATGGTTGGTTAAGAAGTGGAATGACTATCTGAACAAAAAGGCCAAGTGCCGCTGCAATGCCAACAATGCCAATAACAACTTGGCCGGTCATGATGGCAACGGAGCGCCAGTAGTTTGCATATTGCTTTTCTCTTAAAGCTCGATACACAATTGAAATCCCAAATACCATTGGAAGTAAGAGAAGATACCAAACCGATTGCATGGCGTTCATCGGTTCAAGAAATGGTGTCCAAGCAAGCATTAGGATGCTCGCCTATCTTGTGCATGGGAACGCAATTCAAAATCTTCACCCCGTTTTGCGTGTATCACATCGAGTAAAACAACAAAGTTCATTAAACCCGCCATCGCTATAAAAAGCGTGCCCATTTCATTTGCATGGCTTAACCCAACAAGCGTAACTTTATCTGCAATGGGAAGGGGTGCGATGAACGTTTGATTAAGCAAGTCTATGCCAACGACAACTGGTCCACACCAAACTTGAGCAATGAACCACAAGCCATCTTTGTTGTGGTCAACGGCATCTATTCCCCCAACCAGCGTGCCGCAAAAAACCAAGAAGAGCGCGCCGCCCATAATGAGAAACCCACGGCGTTTTTGACCAACGCTCACGTGCCCAAGACCTGGCAAGAGCCAACCAAGCACTATTGCAGTGAAGTTAATTGGAATTGAGTCATCGTTTGAATAAGTATTAGACATGATTGCTTTGGTTTCTTAAGACTTGTGGGGTATGCTACCAACGTGACAGCAAAGCAGGGACATAATGGTGACGATTCTGGAATGCCTAAATCTACGGGTGAAATTGTTGATCGTCGAAGCGGTATTGACCGCCGCAACTTGAGTACACCTTCTCAAAGTGATCTTGACCGGAGGCGTGGGCCTGGGCGAAGGAGAACCGATTTTTTGCGTGCAGCTGAAGAAGGTGAAATGAACCGAGAACAATTTATGTTTCTTGTTGCAATCAATGCTTTTAAAGAAGCCAATGGTCGAACGTTTCCAACGTGGACCGACGTTCTTGAGGTTGTTCGAAAACTCGGTTATCGAAAGACTCTCCCAAGCGAATTGAATCTGAATAACAAAGCTGAAGATTGGACCGAGGCTGCAGATAGCGACAGCGGTGTAAATTAACCGTTACGCAAAGAAGTCTAAATTGATTTGAATGTACTTATGCCATTCCTCAGGCAAGTCTTCTTCGGGGAAAATTGCTTGCACAGGACACTCATCAACACATAAACCGCAATCGATACAGGTGTCAGGGTCAATGTATAGCATTTCCACTTCGGAGAATTTGTCTTCATCGCTCAAGGGGAGAATGCAATCCACTGGACAAACTTCTACGCACGAGGTGTCTTTGGTTCCGATACAGGGTTCTGCAATGATGTGTGTCATGGATTCTTCTTCGTTCTAGTTAGAGACAAAAGTTTAATAATTAATAGCAATACGCATTATTGCAGGAATTTGGCAAGATGCCAACTGTTTCTTAAAAAGAAGAAACGACCTCGATATGAGGTCGTTTCCGCTTGTGATCCGTAGTGTAATAACGCTTGGGTTATTTTTTGCGTCGGCGAGTCGTCTTCTTAGCAGCTTTCTTACGAGTTGCTTTCTTACGAGTTGCTTTCTTTTTAGTAGCCTTCTTGCGAGTAGCTTTCTTTTTAGTAGCTTTCTTGCGAGTAGTCTTCTTCTTAGCAGCTTTCTTGCGAGTAGCTTTCTTTTTAGTAGCCTTCTTGCGAGTAGCTTTCTTTTTAGTAG
>JABIWU010000012.1 GCA_018701395.1 Phycisphaerae bacterium
GAACTTCTTGAAAATGTTCGAAGAACAACAGCAACAATGAATATTTTGTTAACCGCCATCGCTGCCATTAGTTTGCTTGTCGGCGGTATTGGCATTATGAATATTATGCTTGCGTCAGTTGTAGAGCGAACACGAGAGATTGGCATCCGCCGTGCAGTTGGCGCAACGCGTAGCGATATTGCTATTCAATTCTTAATTGAAACAGGTAGTTTAAGTTGCGTTGGTGGGTTGCTTGGAATTGCCCTTGGTATTGGTGTTTCAATAGGTTTGGAATCATTCCTGCCGTGGATTTTGAGTTTTTCGATGTTCAGTACTATTGGAGATGTAGGGGTAGGGCTAGAAACTCAAATCACTGGCTGGTCAATTATCGTTTCGTTTTTTGTGGCTGCTGGAACGGGACTTGTCTTCGGTATTTATCCAGCAATCATTGCGAGCAAGCAAGACCCAATCGTAGCATTACGACACGATTAAATTAATTAGGATTAGAAATGATTATAATTGCACTTTTAGTTTTATCTTTTCAAATAACAGATCAAGTCCAAACGATTTCAACTGAAGAGTACTTCTCATTATCTTATCTATCTAGTTGTGCAATTTCACCAAGTGGTAAGTACACCGCGTGGACAGAAGGAAGGTGGGATGAAGAACTTGATAAACGAAACACGGACATTTGGATTATTGAAACTAATAATTCAAATGGAGAACCACTTCGTTTGACGTTTGATAAAGCGAACGATGGCTCAATCAAATGGGGAGCGGATGACTCGTGGTTGTATTTCTCTTCAAAGAGAGGAAGCGAAGGCGATGAACTTCCAAGAAATGGTAAAAAACAAGTTTGGAGAATTAAACCAGACGGCACCCAATTGATGGCTGTAACTCGTCTTACGGGCGGAAGTGGAGATTGGGAGTTAAGCCAAGATGGTAAAAGTTTGTATTACCTTACAAGTGAAGAAACCCAAATTGACGACGCGTGGAAAAAACTTCGTAAAAAACATGACGAAGTGGAATATGGTTTCGGGCTCGTAGATTATTCAGAATTATGGATGTTAGATTTGTCAACGTGGAAAACGGTTTCAGTTTGGAACGAAGATAAAGTCATACAATATTTTTCCCCTTCGCCGGATGAAACAAAGATTGCGCTCATCACAACACCAGACACGCGTTTAATCACGAATGAGGGGTGGTCAACACTTGAAATATACGATGTTGTTGGTAAAGAAACAACAATGTTGAACGACACTCTTTGGCGCGCGGAAGCCCCGTCTCCCTATGGGTGGGTTGAGTCTCCAAAGTGGTCATCTGATGGAACTCGTTTAGCTTTTTCAGTTGACTTTGATGGCTTTCCTCGGAACATGTATGTTGCAACATTTTTCGAAAAAGAAGTAACAATACAAAAAGTGAATCGAGTGAATAATGGTACGCTTGGAACTTCTCCGGTGTGGGTTCCAAATTCTTATGATTTACTTTATATCGCTGAACAAAAAACAACGAGGCCGCTTTTGCAAATTGAAAGTGTCGGCAATAACAAGCAGGGGAAAACGAAAGTGATTATTAATAACAGTTTGATTTGTTGGGATTTTAGCATTTCAAAAAATACGAATGAAATTGTGGCGCTCGTTGCTTCTCAAATTATGTTAACCACCGTAGTCAAAACTTCTTCAGATGCAAATTTTGTTGACATCCTTGCGAACCCAAACAGCCATATTTCAAATTGGGAATTACCAACCATTCAAACTGTTCAGTGGAAAGCAGTTGATGGCACAACGATCGAAGGCGTGTTAGAGTTGCCAAATGGTCATGTACTTGGTGAAGATCCGCCTTTGCCAATGTATGTTCACTTGCACGGAGGACCAACTTCGTCAGTTACCGTCGCACTTGAATTTTCTATGTATGGACGGGGCTTGCTTTCTTCTGATGGCTGGGCAATACTTAGCCCAAATTATCGTGGTTCAACTGGGTATGGCGATACGTTCATTACGGATCTGGTTGGTAGTGAAAACGATATTGAAGTGGAAGACATTCTTGCAGGCGTCGATGCGATGGTTGAACGAGGCGTCGCAGATCCTGACAAACTTGCAGTTGGTGGTTGGAGTAACGGTGGTTATTTAACAAATTGCCTCATCGCAGAAACGGATCGATTCAAAGCGGCAAGCAGTGGCGCAGGTGTTTTCGAACAAACTATGCAATGGTCAATTGAAGATACTCCAGGGCACGTCGTAAATTATGCAGAGGGGTTACCATGGGAAGTGCCAGATGAACTGCAACGGATGTCACCACTTTTCGAGGCGGACAGTATTTCAACTCCTACGATAATTCACGTTGGAGCTGGAGACGCAAGAGTGCCTGCGGAGCAATCAAAGGCATTGTTTAGAGCGTTACACGATTACTTAGATATTCCAACACAACTTGTCATCTATCCCGGTACTGGGCACGGTCTTTCAAAGATGTCTCATCGCAAGGCGAAAATTGAATGGGATAACGCTTGGCTCACGTATTGGATTGAAAATCCAGAGCGAGATTAATTTCGACGAACTGATGTGCGACCATCGCCGTAGCGAACTTGGCGTTCCTTTACACCTGTTGGTTTCGAGGGTATGAATGCATAGCCACCAATTTGTCTGTGAACAAAATCTGGCGCTCGAATAAGTAGCGTTTCTCGATAATTTGTGATTGTGCATGTACCGCCGTTTTGTTCCCATATTTCCGTTTCGATAAGTAACGTGATTTTTTCAATCAGTTCATCTATCTGTTTCTGTTTTTCATCATCGGTTTGCGGAGTCTTTTTGTTATTGTTTTGGTCTAAAAAACTAAAATCGCCCACAACAAAAAGTAAGTCCATAATTGGATACGTAACGAGCCGCTGCGAGCTCTTCTTTGAAAGAACGCTTTTTAAACCAACCTCGACAACTCCGTCCCGCAATTGCCATGTTGCCCCGTTTTCTTCTTTTCCCATTTTATTTACAATACGTTCTAAAACAACGACGGCTGGTTGATTGCGGAGTGTTAATGAAATAGTCTTTGTTGCATCACAGCCGTCGGCGTCATCGGTTTCCCAATACACCTTCATCAATAATCCAAGATCTTCTTCAAGTGCAAGCAAAACATCTGAAGCGAGACGGTCTTCAACACTGATAGAGATGTCGTTGTAAATGAGCGCACCTAGGTTTCGCGCGTTCGGATTTACCGTGCACATCGCAGAGATTGCTAAAGTAGTAATAAACTGCATCCACTAAGTATACGCATCAATGTTCAGCAACACGAGTAGTACTAGCATTAATTAGTCGGGTTACCCCAATTAACCCCATGGCTGTGGCTTCAGTAGGCATCGAAGCATCCCACAAAGATGCTCGGACCCCACCGATTGACATGGCTGGGTTTTGAAAACGATTTGCACGTTCTTTTGTCGTTGTTAGTTGTGCAATAAATCGTGCTGTAGCAAGAGCAGATTGACGTAAAATTGTTCTGTTTTGCCCCTTAACGTGGCACATTTGCGCAAGCATCGGCAACATGCGTATACCACGAGCGTCGACTTCAAGACTAACATCATTTTTTAATAAAAATCCACCAAACAGATCGCTGTTTGTTTTATGACTCATTTGTGACGACAAGGCAAGGTCGACGAGTTCATCAAGAGGCGCAAGCGGGAGCGTGCTTCCGTTTAAATTTAAAAGAAGAACCGCTTCTGCTATCCACGGGATAATCGAAACTTTGGATTGAATCGGGACAGAATTGATGCAATGCAAACAGGTTTTTTCTGCAAGTACTTGTAAGTTTTTATTCTGGGCTTGAACAGCAATCTTACTAATAGCAAGTGCAATCATCGCTAACGAATGCGGTTTTTCAATTACTACTTTTGAATTAACTATGTCGCGAGCAACCGTAATTGTTGTTTTATCACAAGCGGCAATGAACTGTTGAATCTCTTCATTCCAAGGCGCTTGGCTTAATGAAACGGCGATGACAACTGCGCTAGCAATTGTTGTTGGGATGTTGTCATTGTCATAGAATTTTTTTTCAACATCAGCCATTACTAAAGAGACTTTTTTTCTCAAAATGTCTCTTTCTTCGACTTGGGCAAGTTCTGCATATTCTTCTAATGCCGCTGCAACCATTAGTTGAATAAACGGTGTTGCAAGTGGCGGGGAAAGCGAATCGGTCTCAGGTTGATATCCGCCAATGACGCTGCCTGATTCGCGAGTACATGCAATCAAGTGCGTAGCAAGCCGCTGTGCGAGATCTTCTAATTCGGATTTGTTCTGTATTTGCGAAACTAGTTCGTCTCCTCTAATGAGAAGTTTGATTTCATCCCCAGTATTTTTTTGGAAGCCGGTAATCGTTGGGATTATGTAAAGAGTGACATCTTCTGTGGTAGATAGATTTCCCGATACGGCAATCGATGGGTGAACGCCAACATTCAAACATATAGAGGCAAGTACACTAGAGATAGTTCTTCTTGGCGATAATCGCATAGTTGCGGGCATTCGGGAGCTCCACTTTTCCATTCTTCGTACCGCTATTCCGCTAATTCCTTCTTTGATTTTTTTTGCGAATCGCTTAAAATTTTTATGCGGAGAAGGAATTGGTTTGCTACCAAGTTCTAATTCAATAGAAATGGAACTGCTGGCTAGTTCTTTAAATTCAGGGCTGAGTTGCGAAAAACTGGAATTAGAGTTTGCTTCAGAAAACGCTCTAGTTGCTGCATCGATCAATGGTTGTTTGCTATTACTTGCAACGCCAACCCCGAGCAATTGACCGTGATGTCTTAAAATAATACAAGCAGAAGTATCCTCTGGAAGTTGCGAGCGGTATTCTTCTGGAACGTGTAATCCATCTTCAATCCAATTTCTGACAACATGTATTGCTGCATTTGTATCAGAATAGGTCAGTTCATTTGCAACGGAATAATCCGTACAGATAGAAACAAAAAGGGTTAGAAAGGCGAAAAAACGTACGAACATGGAATTCCTCATAAAAAAATGATTTAAGACTTGCATCTAATTGAAGTGAGTGCATGATAGCGGTGTCCAAGTGACATTGCGAACGAAATTTAGAGAAGAGGAATTAGAGAGATGCGAATGCTGAAGCATGCAACAGAGTTGACACGTCATAGACGCAAAGTAGTCATTTTGACTGTGTTAACCTTTTTAGCTCTGTGTTAACTTCAGCTTCCCGATGTATGGAGAAGAGAGAAGAAAAGCGGCCCGTTTCTATAGAAACGGGCCGCGCTCTTTTGTATTAGAAAGAACTGAAATTACAGTTCAATTTTATCAGTGCCAAGCGCACCGTGGTCATCCATGCCGCCACGAACTGGAGCATCACCTTTTGGTACATGTGATTCCCAATCTTCTTCTACTTCTTCGCCAGATAGTGCACGCTTAAGTGAGAGGCCGATTTTACGATCATCTAAATCGACACGAAGGATTTTTACATTTACTTCTTCGCCCGCTTTGACAATGTCTTGTGGGCTTTCCACTTTCTTGTCAGCAAGTTCGGAGATGTGTAGCAATCCTTCTAGACCGTCTTCAAGTTCAACGAATACGCCGAAGTTTGTAATTTTAGTAACAACACCGTGTACAACCATGCCTGGCTTGTACGCTTCTGGAATTGCGTTTTGCCATGGGTCTTCGTGCATTTGCTTAATGCCAAGTGAAATGCGTTGTTTTTCTTGATCAATTTCAAGAACCATGCATTCGACTTCGTCGTTCTTTTTGTACTTTTCATTTGGATGAGCAATTTTCTCAGTCCATGAAATATCACTTACATGGAGTAAACCATCGATGCCTGGTTCAATTTCAACAAACGCACCGTAGTTGGTGAGGTTGCGAACAGCGCCTGAAACAATAGTACCGATTGGATATTTTTCAGCGACGATTTCCCATGGGTTCGATTCAATTTGTTTCATACCAAGTGAAATTTCGTGTTTATCTTTATCGATGTCGAGTACTACTACTTCGATTTCATCGCCTGGAGAAACAACTTCGCTTGGGTGGTTAACTCGTTTTCGCCACGACATTTCTGAAACGTGAACGAGACCTTCAACACCATCTTCAAGGTGAACAAATGCACCGTAACTTACAAGGTTGACAACTTTGCCAGTAATTCGTGTTTGGATTGGGAATCGACCTTCGATATCATCCCAAGGCGACACGTCTTTTTGTTTGAGTCCAAGTGCAATTTTTTCTGTATCGAAGTCGACTTTAAGAACTTTAACTTCAAGCTCGTCGCCAGTTTTGCAAATATCGCTTGGGTGTTTGATTCGACCCCAACTCATGTCTGTGACATGAAGAAGGCCGTCAATGCCACCAAGGTCAATGAATGCGCCAAACTCTGCAACATTTGTAACTTTACCAACAATGATGTCGCCTTCGCTAATCTTGTTGAGTAATCGTTGCTTCGCTTCGTCGCGTTCATTTTCAATGAGTGTTCGACGGCTGATGACGATGTTTCGTCGCGGCTCGTCAATTTTTAAAATTTCAGCGCGAATAGTTTTTCCTATGAATTCATTAACATCACCAGGTCGGCGTACATCAATTTGTGAAGCAGGTAGGAATGCCGGCACGCCAATGTCGACCAGGATACCACCCTTAATTCGTCTAATGCCTTTACCTTCAACTATGTCACCTTCGCTATATGTTTCAAGAACTTTTTCCCAGATACGAATACGATCTGCTTTTCGTTTGGATAACTTGATGATGCCGTTTTCATCTTCAAGGTCTTCAAGAATAACTTCAATATCTACACCTGATTCAAGTGTATCCCAATCGTCAAATTCACTTTTGTGAATTAGGCCTTCAGATTTAAGGCCGACGTCGATAACGGCATCATCGCCAGCTTTGCCAACGATTTTGCCCTTGAGCATATTTCCTGGAATGAATTGTTGAATGTCACTAGAAATGAGTGCATCCATATTTCCGCCTGCAACTTCAGCGCCAAGAGAGGCGAGAATCATTGCATCGATATCATCGGAATCAATTCCAATATCCGCGATCAGATTGTGGTCTACCATGTGGGTTTGCGACAAATGTTTCTAACTTGGCCACGGGGTCGCTGTCGTGGTTGCTGGGTGTGAGCCGTTGTTTCTTTGAGCAACATAGCCCAATTAAAAATATTGGAAACGGACGGGGGTTCACATGCCTGGTGAAAAAACAGGCGAGCGGTGCATCATACCAAATTCCTAAGTGCTTGGAATTACTTTTTACTTGATAAACGTGCTTTTGCGAGGAAAATGAACCCAATTCCTCCGATTGCTGAAAGCGATGCGCCAGCATAAAAGACTACTGGTCCTGCTTGGAAACCACTTGCTATCAAATATGAATAAATCGCCATACCAAACGCGGGCGCGAGGAGCCCCCGAATTCCGGTAAGGGTGACATGCAACCCCATGTACCTGCCCGATTGTTCAACAGGTGCATAATCTTGATGCCCAAGATTCCACGCGAGGACACCACCTCCAAAACCAATTCCGCGAATAGCAGCGCCAGCCCAAAGTCCCCAGACAGAATGTGTGGCTATAGAAATGCCAATACAAAGAGATGACACAACAAAAAACCAACTATGAATGGAGCGAAATGATAGCACATGCATTTTATCTAGGAGTTTCGCCCAGAACAGCGTGCTAATCGGAATCATTAAAATTGGAATTGTAGAAACAATCAAAATTTCACCAAGGTATCCAAGGTCAAATTGATCACTGAGAATAATGACAAGCGGTGCGGTGAGCATTAAATTGCCGACGCCAAACACAAATTGGCATGCCATATATCTCGCAAAGGGCTTGTCTTCGAAAAGCAAGCCAAAGGTTTTCCATGGCAGAAATGAAACGAGGTGTGGCGAATTTCGTTCGTCAGTTAATAAATCCTTGTGTCCTCTGACATGTATTTTGCTGTAAACCCAAGCACCTAAAACACCAAAACTTGCTGCAACTGGATACACCCATCTAATTGCATTTTCATTTAAATCCATCGCCTCGCCAACACCAAAACTAACAGCAGCGAGAACGAGTGCTTGCACGGTTGCAATTCTTCCAGCGACGAATGCGCGATTTGTGCGGGGGTAGTTTGCTTGCCAAACGGTTGTCCGCAAAGTGACAATTCCTGTATAGCAAACACGCGTTCCGATTACACAGAATAAAAGAAGCCCGAGGCCAAAACCAGTTTGCGGTACGAATGCAACCGCACCAACAAGAATTACACATGCAATTTTTAATGCCGTAATAAAACGAATCTTGTGGCGTCCATGGCTAAATGCCGCCCACAAAAAACTAGAAATACTCGCAAACCCTTGGGCTGCTGTAAGTGATGCAACAGACCAATCGAGAGTTGCTTGTTCGACAACACCCTCAAACATTCGTTTGGTGAGCACACCGACAACGCCACCTTCAATCGCGCCCATCATCATTGGCAGAAATGCCCATGCAATTAATTCGCGAGCATGTTGGGTTGTTGAGGATGTATTCAAAAAAAGTCCTTGCAGTACATGGGAGAAATGGTATTGTACGATTGACTTAGAAATAGGTTGCCGTGCGATGTACACGCAGTATGTATGTGCTCGATCCTATCGAACCCTCAGGGATCGTTAAAGTTGCATCGATAGTCATGCCTCACAGCTTTGCTGGAGTGGAAGTCTTGGAATGTCGACACACGAACCCACCTTCTGGTACTGGGTTTGAGCTCACCTACTGTGTGTGCGTCGCACGGCAATCTCTTTTGCGATGTTTCGGCGAAGTATAGAAATTTGTTGGTTTGGAAGTTAAACCCAGCGTTTGCCGGTTTTTGCATCGACTGCAGTAACTGTCATTCCCTTAACAAGGGATTGGTCAATATTGAAACCATGTCCAAGGATTGGACCGTCTGCTGTTATTCGAGCGAGTTCAATAATAGCACCACTTAGAGTTGTGCCTTGAATGATTATTTCTTCGCCTTTTTCGAGGTCGATGCCAAGAACAAAGCCATTTCCAAACCGTTCATTGAGCGCAATTCGAAGGTAGCCAATTGAATGGCTACTCTCTCGCTCGAGGCGGGTAACTTGGCAGTATGGGTTTCCAATAAATTCGCTGAATTTGCGACCAACCATATCGGCTAGTTCAGTATTAGTTGCGCTGTTTAGAGCAATTTGCGCATTGCGATTTGCTTTTGTTTGAGCATCAAGAGAAATAACTGCGAGCACAACTGCAACACCGAATAATACGACTGCTGCTGTTCTCCAAAAAGTTACAGATCGCGATGGACCCAGTTGAGCCTGTGCAGCACTTGCTCGAGCACCAATAAGTGCCAGAGGTGCCAGTCGTTGGGCTTCTTGGTCTGCAGTTTCAGCAATAGATTGAAGAACTTTTTTGCGTAATTCTGCAGGAGGATTTTCCGCGGGTAGAAGTGAATCATCTAGCGCGAACTTTTCTTGTATTCGGACGATTTCTTCTTGAATGGATGCTGGTGCATCGTGGAAAGAACGAGTGAACAGATCGACTTCGATTTGTTCAAGCAAACCGTGTGCTTCAAGAACCGCGAGTTCAAGGAGTTGCTTATAGTTGTGTATTTCGTTCGTCATAGTTCATTCAATCGACCACCCGGTGTGGTCCTTCTTTAAAGTTGGGCAGATATTTTTTTACTCTTATGCTCCCTTAGGCGGAGTAATCCCCGGCTCAATGCCGATTTCACCGTCCCAAGCGGCGCGTCTAACTGTTTGCTCACTTCGCGTAAAGTGAACCCATGAAAATACGCCCTTTCGATGACTGTTCGTTGCATTTCAGGAAGTGCCTGTAATGCTTGCCAGAGTAACGCGTTGCGTTCATGTAGTAATGTATTCGATGGCAGGGGCGTATCGGTTGCAGAAACCTCATGGTGTTCTGTAAATTCTTGTTGCTTAGGGCGTACCATTTTTCGCCTAATTCGGTCAATTAAGTGACGTCTGGTAATAAGCATCACCCAAGTCACCAATTTAGCTTTTCTGGGGTCAAATCTGTCCGCAGTCTTCCAAAGGCGCACAAACACCTCTTGTACAGCATCTTCTGCTTCTGCATTATTTGATAAAAACTGTAAAGATAATTTAAAAACAAGCGCGCAATAGCGATCATAGAGTTCTGCAACAGCATCCTCTTCGCCGAGGGCAACTCGACGCATCAATCTATAGTCTGGCTCATTGTTGGGCAATAGTATTCTCCATGACCTCAAAAAGGTCAAAACGGTAACAAAATCCTAACAAAATTAGGAATTCAATTCTACCTTAGTACAGAGTGTAGCGTTTTCTTACAGATGTTTTAAGAATATTATCGCTTTTTTATTGTATTAGATTAGACTATAGAAGACTCATATATGAATGTATAGACCGATAAATGACACGAATAATGAACACATTTAAACAAAATCCAAACCGATTAGCATCAAGCAATCGTCGTGCGTTTAGTTTGATGGAGTTGATCGTCGTAATAAGTATTACAACTCTTTTGATGGGCTTGTTAATGCCAGCCCTTTCATCTGTTCGCGAAAATGCACGCCGAGTTATTTGCGGTGCGAATCAACGACAGTTTGGCCAAGCACTAACTATGTATAGCGCTGACCATAGAAACAGATTACCAATTGCTAGTGTTTTAGATTTAATTGAACCAAATCCAGGCGAACTCGCTCTCGTTCGAAGTGGGTCAAGTGGTTTTGCTTCGTTCGTAGCTGTTGGAAATTATCGTTCAGTTCCAGAACCTCTTGCCCAATCAGATTGGGACGGTCTTGGCCATCTGTATAAATGGCATTACTGCGATTCTTCAGATTCTTTTTATTGTCCAAGTCATAAGGGCGAGCACACGCACGAAGATTGTAAAGATAAATGGAATACAAAATCCAACAGTCAGCCGCTTTATGCAAACTATCAATACGTTGGTCATAAAGATTGGCGAACAGGCACAATGAGATCTTTACTTCAGGGCAATAAACTTGTTTTGGTAACTGATGCTATGCAAACTAAATTTGAATTTAATCACGGTATAGGCTACAACGAACTCCGCGGCGATGGTTCTGTATCTTGGATAGACAACGTAATCATCAGAACACAACTTTCAGTTGAAGCCCCGAAAGACTATCTCGAGATGCGAAATTTAGATGACTTAATATACGAAGTTTTTTCGAAGTAAACTGTTTATAAAAATTGATTATTTTTTGGAGTCAATCAGGGCTATTTGCACGCGATGCCTGCCGATTCCTGGGTTTATCACTTCATAAGATGAGCAATTGAACGCCTTACTAAGCAGAATGTGATCGATGTGGTAGAGTGAGAAGTTCGCAGGATACGAAGCAATGAGTCCTATACCACCGATATCACTAGCTTCAATTAGCGTTGGGAACATTGTTTTAATGGCGTAACTATTTCGCGTCATATTAAAATCACCAAGGACAACATCTGGTCGATTGTATTCGATTGAGTCAAGAATACGCCGCACCCTACTTGCGGTATTCATTCGAATCGTGGCAAGAGAAGAAGGCAAATCGATTGCCCAAAGGACAAGGGGCTTTCCCAATTGTTCAGTAGTGTCAATTGTAAACATGGATAAGTAGACGCCATCCGATGCGATTAAGGTTTGAACTTCAATCACTTTTAATTTAGTAAGAAGAGTAAAAGGGCCACTTATCACTCGCTTGTTATCTTCACCTATCCATTCTTTAATACTATGTTCGCCGCGAACATGCCAGCCATGTGTAAGCAACGTAATATCGCCGTTCAGTTTTATGAGTTGATCAGCAGACTCTTTCGATACCGCTTCTTTCGGATGGCTCATTGTCCACCCAACTATTTTAAATCCTTGTTGCGATGTCGCATCAGCAAAAAACTTATTTTCTATAAACACAAACCAAAGTAGCGAAGTTGTAAAAATGATTGTAACAAACGCCGACATTTTTTTACATTTTGAAATGAATGTAATAAAAAATGTAGTGATTAAAAGCACAAGCACAATCGGCGTTGGAATCCACGCAAGCCACTGACTCCAACCCCACCTGTCTGAAATTAAATTACCGAGCAACCACAGCCCTGTAATTGTGAGCGTAAATATTGATATTGCAATTGAAACCCACTTCATGTTTAAGGAATAAACGGGAACACTTGCGGCGCGATGAAAGTCGCAAGAATTGCAACTAGCACGGTAAGCGGAAGACCGAGGCGCGGGAAGTCCATAAATTTATATCCACCCGGACCGTACACCATTAAATTTGTTTGATAACTAATTGGCGTTAAAAAGTTACAACCTGCAGCAGCCATCATCGTGAAAACAAATGGATACGGCGATACACCAATGCCTTCTGCAGCACCCATAACGATGGGGAACATTATGACGGCAGCACCAAAGTTCGTCATCAACTGGGCTGCAATACTAGTCATTAAAAAGACAAGGAAAAGCGTTCCGTAATTACCGATATTGCTTTCGTTTGCAAAATTGAGTAGGGTGGAACTGGCAGTATCCGCAAGCCCGCTAGTTTGAACCGCACTTCCAATGCCCATTGCTGCACCGATGACAATTAGAACTTGTAGGTTAATTGCTTTCTTTGCAAGCGGTCCACTGATACATCTAGTCGCGATCATTGCCAAGCCACAAGCCCAAATGGCTGCAACTCGGTCGATATACCCAGTTGTTAACAAAAAGACCAGAGCTGTAAGTATGCCAAGAGACCAAAAAGCTTTGTCATGCAATTTTGGCATCGAATTTTTTATTTCCGATACAAGATAAAAGTCTGAACTATTTCTCCATCGGAGTAAAAAGTAATCACCTGATTCGATAAGTAAAGTATCGCCGGGTTGCAATGTAATGTCACCGATTTTCCGTTTGATATGGTTACCATTTCTATGTACAGCAAGAATGGCAGCGTTGTACGTAGTTCGAAATTGTGAATCTCGAATGGTTTGACCTGCAAGATGCGAGTTGCCAGAAATGACTGCCTCAATCATCCTTCGCGAGAATATTTGTCCTTCAATGTTTTCAAGCGCGTCCGTAGCTGGAACGAGCCCTCTTGTTTTTCGAAGGTTCACAACCGCGGATACATCTCCAACAAATACTAATTTATCATCTTGCTGGAGTACTTCGCTTGGCGCTACCGCTTCCATATATGTATCACCACGGATAATTGCATTCAAAAATATTCCGGGCAAGTTACGAAGGTCTGCCCCTGCAATCGTCTTTCCTACGATTGATGCATCTTTCTCTATAGACATTTTGATTTCATAATCTCGTATATCACTTCTCTTTGATTCCAACGCTTCACGGTTTGGAAGCAACCATTTTGCAGTTAGGATAATAAAGATAATTCCCAGTATCGCAACTGGAATCCCAATCCAAGCAGAGCCCCACATGGAGACAACACTGCTTGGAGGACCTATGTTTAAATCTTGCACCCATACGTGCGGTTTGTCCCACCAGCCAATGAACAATCCCATAATTATGAGGTTTGAGCCCGTGCCGATCATCGTTGCTTGCCCACCGAGGATGCCTGCGAAGCTCAGTGGCATAAAAAGTTTTGATGGTGGAATGTTTAGGCGGGTCGCCCAATTTTTAATCATTGGAAGATACATCGCGATGATTGGCGTTGTATTCATGAAGGCAGACATCACTGCAACTGGCACCATCATCCTCGCTTGTGCACCAGGAAGCGATTTCGGCTTGCCGAGCAAATATTTCCCGATGAGTTCAATACCACCCGTTTCATGCAGTGCCGCAGCGACAACAAATAGACCCGCAATCATTAGAAGGGGACGACTTGCAAAACCTGCAGTTGCTTCTTCAAACGAAACTACACCAGAAATCATTAAGAAGACAAGACCTGTAGACATAACGAGGTCAGGACCATATTTTTTTTTATGTATAAGCCCTCCGATGACAAAGACTATTGCAGATAAAGTTAGCCATGCATGGATGGTCATCAGGTTATTCTTTCGCTATTGATAGAGAATCAATCGCAGCGATAATTTTTTGATGGAGTCCATCAATTGCGCAAATTACACCACGGTTTTTTTCTAGTCGAGTACCTTGCGTGAAATCGAGTGTGTTCCCACGAACGTCGCTTACAATTGCTCCAGCTTCTGTAGCAATGCAAAGCCCTGCAGCGTGATCCCATATTTTTTCAACATACGTTTTACTAGTTGGCAATCGTAAATATCCATCTGCTTGTCCGCGAGCAACGAGCGAATATTTACACTGGCTGTCAAGCCGAGCGGGCTCACCTTCAGTGCCAATAGCATCAATAATTTTTCCGCTGTCTCCACGATTTGAATGTTCTTTTTCTGCTGACTCGCAAAATCGCAGAGGTCGCGAAGCGTCATATTTTTGTGCGAGAATTCGCATCGGCGAAGAGGTTGCATTACAGTCGGCAAATTCCCATGCACCAGCGCCCTCGGATGCTGCGTACATAACTCCCTCTGAGTCTACTTCACAAAGGGGAAAGGATTGGTCTATTGAAAGGTTCGGGCAACCCATTACGCCCGCCACGACCTTGCCGTTTTCTATTCTGCCAAGAGCGATGGCATAGTGTTGTCCTCGAAGAAATCCCTTTGTTCCGTCAATTGGATCAAGTGCCCAAAATCCGTCTCCACTGCCGTCGTGATTACATGCATCGATTGCATCGAGCATTTCCGTTTCTGTTATTTGCGGCCTCCACGATTGAACTGCTTCTAGGACGGCTTTGCGAATGAATGCTTGCTTGTCGGTTCTTAACACTTCAGCATCTTCCTCTCCAACAATGAGCCTATCTAAAGGGCCTAATTGGTCGGCAAGACTTAGCGAAATAATCGCTTGAACAGCAAAGTCTGCAACTGTTACTGGGCTACGGTCATCTTTGGTCACTTCGCACAATTGCATGAGATTTGCCTGGATGGCTCTAGAGACGGCGCAAGCGGTGCCAACGGCTTCAAGAGCAGCAGGAATTAGACGATGCTGGGTTGATAAATCACTCATAATTCACTCTCTAATCGGCTATTAACCCGTGTTTAAGCCATTGCAAACTTTGGGCCCGAGCCCTCTGGCGTCGGACCTTCTTGGGGAAGATTACGGAGGGCATGGAAAAAAACACCCTCGACAATGATGTCGAGGGTGTTTGTACGGATTATGTTAAAAGATGTTCTTAACCAGCGAATGTGGACTTAAAATCGCCGATTGCTTTCTTGAAATCATCTTCCAGACCCTTAAAGGATTTAGTTTCTGTGAGTTTATCTCTAGTGGATTTTGCAGTCGAGTTCATATATTCGATGAGGCCAGACTCAAATATATCAACCTTGCCAAGCTCTACATCATCGAGGAAGCCCTTCGAAGCTGCGAAAATGGAGATTGCTTGGTCAATTGCCATGTATGGCGTGTATTGACCTTGTTTGAGTAACTCGACAAGGCGAGCACCACGGTTCAACTGTTGCTGGGAAGCAGCATCAAGTTCAGTACCAAGTTGTGCAAATGCTTCAAGTTCACGAAAGGCAGCAAGGTCAAGTCGGAGCGAACCTGCGACTTCTTTCATCGCTTTAATTTGAGCGTTACCACCCACGCGGCTAACAGAGATACCAACGTTAATCGCTGGGCGAACGCCAGAGGCGAACAATTCTGGTTGCAGGTAAATTTGACCATCTGTAATTGAAATTACGTTTGTTGGGATGTAAGCAGAAACGTCGCCTTCTTGTGTTTCAATGATTGGAAGTGCTGTAAGTGAACCACCACCGTTTGCGTCAGAAAGTTTAGTCGCTCGTTCAAGAAGACGGCTATGTAAGTAGAAAACATCGCCAGGGAACGCTTCGCGGCCCGGAGGACGACGAAGAAGAAGTGACAATTGACGATACGCAGTCGCTTGTTTTGAAAGGTCATCATAAATGCAAAGGGCATGCTTTGGTGTTTTACCTTCTTTGCCCTGCCACATGAAATATTCACCCATTGCGCAACCGGCATACGGCGCGATGTATTGAAGTGGTGCAGCAGTTGATGAACCAGCAACAACAACAATGGTGTAGTCCATTGCACCATTGTTCTTGAGCGTGTCAATAACACCAGCAACGGTCGAGTCTTTTTGACCAACAGCAACATAGATGCAGACAACTGCTTCGTCTGTTCCCCAATATTGTTTTTGGTTAATGATTGCGTCGATTGCGACAGCAGTCTTGCCAGTTTTGCGGTCACCAATGATGAGTTCTCGTTGGCCACGGCCAATCGGAATCATTGAGTCAACAGCTTTAATGCCAGTTTGCATTGGCTCAACTACTGGCTGTCTTGCAGCGATACCTGGAGCAACGATGTCAAGCTTTGAAGAGCTTGATGCGTTGATTGGAGGTCCGCCATCAAGTGGGTTACCAAGAGGGTCAACAACTCTGCCGAGTAGTTCAGGACCTGTTGGAACTTCAAGAAGTCTTTTTGTTGTGCGGACAGTGTTGCCTTCTTCAACAGCAAGGTAGTCACCGTAAATGATGGCACCAACCGTGTCTTCTTCAAGGTTCATCGCTTGGCCCATTACTGTGCCGCGCGGGGTTTCGAATTCAAGTAGTTCACCAGCCATGCAGCCAGAAAGTCCATAAATTCGTGCAATTCCGTCACCAACCTCGACAACTTGTCCAACTTCAGAAATTTCAAGTTCACTGCTGAACCGTTCAATTTCTTGCTTGATGACCGATGTGATTTCGTCTGTTTTTATCTTCACGATATTCCTCGCCTTCGAAAAGGGCTTTGTAAGTTAATTTTCTTCTAGATACGTTTCAAAATGTTCTCTGATGGCAGTTCCACCATTATTTTTAATGGTTTCAGAGAGCCGTCGAAGTTTTGTTTGCACTGACCCATCAATAAGTTGATCGCCAATGCGAAGTTTTAGACCACCGAGCATCGCTGGGTCTACATAAGGGTGCAAGATTGGTTCTTTTCCAAGCATTGCTTGTACTTTTTCTTTAATGATGTTGATGGAGTCAGCATCGATAGCAGTTGGTGTAAAAATATCAACCTCTATGCGACCGAATGCTTCTTGTACGAGTAAATCGTATGCAACATTAATGCACTCAATATGATTGAGTCGCCCTTTGTTGTTTAATACAAGAAGGAAACGAAGTGTTAAATCTGTAACTCTGTTCGTAAATATTGATGAAAGAGTTTCACCACGTTTTACTACATCGATAATCGGCGAAGAGAAGAACAATCGAATTCCTTGATCTTCACGAGTAAGCTCGCAAATTTGTTCTAGTTCGTCAGCGATTTCCACAATTTTGTCATTACCGCCAGCGTCTGAAGCAAGTTCAAACAAGCTTTTGGCGTAGACTGTCGCTAGTGCATCTGCTTGAAAATTCACTTTGTTTGTCCTAACTCGGCAAGTGATTCAGAGAGCAGTGTTTGTTGATCTTCAGAAGAGATTTCGCGGTCAAGAATGCGACTAGCGATTGCAACAGCAAGCGTGCTTGCCTCATTGTGCAATTCGCCAATGGCAGCTTTTTTAGCCGCGTTGATGTCCGCCGTAGCGGCATTTTTCATTTCTGCGAGTTCGCGAGTATTGTTAGAACGTAATTCTTCAGCAGCAGCTTTAGCGGCTTGCCTCGCTTTTGTAATTAGTTCACCTGCTTCAGTTCGGGCTTTTGCAAGTTCTTCTTCGTATTCAGCAAGAGCAGATTTTGCTTGCTTGCGAGCTTCTTCTGCGGAATCTAGGTCATCGCGCAATTTTTGATCGCGTTCGTCGAGACCTTTTAGAATCTGCGGCCACACAAATTTCGCAGCAAGCACGAAAAAGATAATGAAAACAACAATTGCTGTTCCAAGGGTTAACAACTGTACGTCAACGACAGAGGCTTCAGAATCCGATGCAATGAAAGGGATCATCATTGGAGGTCCTTCCGTGAGAGTATGTTTGGTATCTTGGCGGGTTTACACTGGTAAACCCGCCAAACGTATAACCAAACTTAGAGTATTGCTAGCAGACCAACAACAACGGCAAAAAGGGCAACGCCCTCTACAAGTGCAGCAGTAATAATCATGTTGGTACCAATAGAGCCAGCCATTTCTGGTTGTCGTGCAATTGATTCAACTGCACCACCACCAATTCGACCAATACCAACACCAGCACCAAGAGCGCCAATACCAGCAGCAAGACCACCACCGATACCCTTGAGACCACTACTACTTGCTTTTGCAAGTGCTATTGCGTCTTCAGACCCTTCGGCAGCCGCCTGAGCGGTGTCAACATCAAAAATCATTAGGCCTAGTGTGGCCAGAGCAGTGAAAGCAACAAGCTTTTTCATAAGTTCATCCAGTTCGTCAAAAAGTGACTATTTTGTAAGTGCCGTGGGAGCACTTGCGTTAAGAAAACATTCAAGGCCCATCCCACGCGGGCCAAAGATTAGTGAGTCGCTTCTGCGTGCGCCTCATGTTCATCGTGGTGAGACATTTGTCCAATAAATACCGCAGTTAGGAACATGAAAATAAACGCTTGCAAAAAAGCTACAAATAATTCAAGGAAACTAATACAAACGGCAGCAACAACGGACACCGCCTCAATGGAACCAGTAAGTAACCAGTTTTGGGTAGCGCTGAAAGCCATCATCCCAAACATAGTTAATACTGCGAGCATAGTGTGACCAGCAACCATATTTGCAAACAAACGTATGGCAAGCGCTGCTGGTTTGATAAACATCCCCATAAATTCAATAGGAAACATAATTGGAAGTAAGTACAGAGGCGCGCCACCTGTTAAGTGGTGAGCCCAGCCCCCAATTCCTAAGGATTTAAAGGCGTGGACTTGGATAACAAAGAATGAAACAATAGCGAGCCCAACGGTTACGCCAAGGTTACTTGTTGCAGTGCCGCCAAAGAAAGCCCAATCCATCTCACTGCTCTCTGTTATTTTTCCTGCTACTACTTGGATATCTGCAAATGGAATCATTCCAAGGATATTGCACACGAGGATGAAGAAAAATAGAGAGAGCAGATATGGTAGAAATTTATTTGTATCGTGCCCAAGAACTGGCTGGATTACTTTGTCACGCATGTAAATCGTGATGACCTCGATAATTTGGGATAATCGACCTTTGGTTAGATATCTATCAGTTCCTTCGGATTCTTTTCCAATTGAAATACGTTTTGCAGCGCACCTTAAGACAATAAACGCAATAGTTGCGGCAATAATAAGCGATGCCATATGCATGGTAAGCGCTGGCTTACCAAGGAGCGTGATATGCTCAGTCCCCGAAATCGGCTTGTCGAGGATGTGGTGAATCGGATTGTTGCTTGCAAGAAAAGGAAACATGAAGACTACTACTCGTTATATAGTTTGCCGATTTTTAAGAGCATTGAGGAGAGAACTTTAGTCTCCGCAATAAGAAGAAAAACAGCGGTTAAAAGGAACGAAAACATCAATGAGCGAAGGCCAAATTGAGCCGTGTAGTATAACAAAGTGGAGCCACCAAGTGCGGCCAAGAATCGAACAAATGAGGCTGCTGACCAGAGGGTTGCAATGGTTGCGATTGGGCGCTTTTTATTGGGTGAAAATAGCACCAGTGCAAGGAGCGAAGTGACGAGGAGTATGCCTGCTTCAGCAGCACCTGCTGTGGCGTTTTCCATGCCGAACCCGCCTACGATTGCACCAAGCCACCAGAGGGCAGCAGCGAGAATCGTTGCACCGCACTGGGCAAGTGCTAGCGTGCGAAAGGAGAGGGATATTTCAGGGTTTATCACTGCTGCTCATCCTTGTGCACTGCTTTGAGCGCATCACGTATAAATTCAACCATTCCGTAAACGATTCCAAAGACTGCCCCAGAAACGATAAATAGTTTTTCATGTTCACTTTGCCCAAAAAACCAAGAAAGTAACCAGCCAATCAGGCCTCCAGCAATAATCATCGATACAAAGGTAAAACCCATTGCTGAAAGTCGCCAAAGACGACGAGATTGTGTTTCGTTTGCCATCGACACATTGTACGGGACAGTCCCAAATGGGGACAGACCCAAGTGCCATGGTTTGGAGACTGACCCATGAGGGCAGGCCCTTATGTATAATTATCTGGCTATGGTTCAGGATATAGATTACATCATTGACGTAACCCCCAAACCACTTAGCAGTTCCGACTATTTCTTCGTACCTGCAGCGTTACGAGGGCTTGGAACTACTTTGCGTCATTGCCTTGGCAATATGGGTCGCGGTGGTTCAAATAAAAAGAATATCTGGGTTGTTAAATATCCAGAAAATAAACGGGATGATCGCGATGTTTTAGACGGCGGGCAAGAAAGATCTACATTCCGCGGTGTACACCGTTTGAACCGTGATATTGAAGGCCGAGTGAAATGCGTTGCATGCTTTATGTGTTCAACAGCCTGCCCAGCGAACTGTATCGAGATTGTTGCTGGCGAAGCACCGTGGGAAGACCGAGAGAAATTTCCAGTTTCATTTACAATCGATGAATTGAAGTGTATCTTTTGCGGGATGTGCGAAGATGCGTGTCCATGTGATGCGATCGAGTTAACCCCACGTTATGAAATTGTTGGGCTGACTCGCGAAGAAATGATTTTTGATAAAGAACAGTTGTTAACGGTTTACGACAAAACGGTCGAAGACAAACCCATGTAATTTAAATAAGCGCATACGCTTCAAGTACAACGCTTGTGATGTACACCAAAAACAAAATGACAGCGAGGGCGAACATACACACTGTTAAATGTAATCGTTTTGTGGTCGTTCTCGAAAAATCATTTGGGTTTTGAGTCCATTCGAATACAACTATCTGGCCGCATTCGGGGCATTTATCCGAGCGTGTATTCATAAATGAAAGGTCATATCCGCAACTGCATTCCCAACCTTCTTCGACTCGAAAGGGAAATTGCAGTGCGCAAAAAATTAGAATAAACACAGAGGCAAAAAGTACGTAGATGAAATCGTACGCACATCCAATAATCAGCAATATGCAACTTATGAAGATTGTTAACGACGAAAAGAATTTATTATTCATGCACTCCGCCAAAAGCGGGGTGTTATCAAGACGAGCACTGCAAATACTTCAAGTCGTCCAATTGCCATTAATACGCAAAACATTAATTTAGAAGCATCACTGAACCAACTGTAATTTTCGATTGCCCCAACTTTTGCAAGCCCTGGGCCAACCGTACAAATTGTTGCGATCGAAGCTGTTGCGGCAGTAGTAATCGTACACTCTGGATTACCAGATTCAAACAACATAATTGCACCAGAGCCAACGGCGAAGAGAATGAGAATGCCTAAAACATAGGTGATAGTTGCAAGTTTTAATTCTGGGTCAATAGCGGATTTTCCAACTTTAAGTGGTCGAACCACATGTGGCCTGAACGAACGCTCCAATTCGCTGAACATGACTTTGAAAGCGATCCAAACTCGAATTACTTTAATTCCGCCACCGGTAGATCCAGCGCAACCGCCTACAAACATTAATAGCAATAGGACGGCCTTTGCAGCGAATGGCCAAGTGTCAAAATTAGACGTTGCGTACCCTGTGGTTGTTTGTTGTGAGACAACTTCAAAAATTCCAGATGTAACCGCATCACCAACGGTAAGTGGTTGTGCGACATCGGTCGTAGACAATAATGGTTGTCCGCTTCCAAGCAATGAGAAAACGACTACGATTGATCCTGCGGTGAGCAAGAAAATATAAAACCTGAATTCGACATCAGACCAAATAATTTTTAATTTGCCTTTGACTGCGGCGTAGTACAAACCAAAGTTAGCGCCAGCGAGAACCATAAACACAATTGTAATTATGTCAATAGTTCTAGAATTGTAAGCACCAATGCTTGCGTTCTGAGTACTGAAGCCACCAGTTGCCAGCGTAGTTAGAGCGTGGTTGCTCGCGTCAAACCAAGTCATACCAGCCAACCAGTAAGCAATAATCTCAACTATTGTTAAGCAAAGATAAATTAACCAGAGAATCCGAGCGGTCTCGCGAATGTGGGGCCGAACACCTTCGGGCTCTGGTCCTGGAGCTTCAACGCGGAATAGTTTTTTACCGCCTGCGCCCAGGCTTGGAAGGACAGCAACAAAGAGCACAACGATTCCCAACCCGCCAAGCCACTGAATCATCGAACGCCAAAAAAGCAATGGGGCTGGCACAGTGGAAATGTCAGTGAGAATGGTTGCACCTGTAGTAGTCAAACCACTCATCGCCTCGAAGAAACAATTCACGATGGATCTAAACGGATGGTTTTCGTCGCTTGATGATCTGGCCCAAATAAGAAACGGAAGGGCGGATACAACTGCGCCAACAAGCCAGCTAGTCGAGACGAGAAGCAACGCCTCCCGCCTGCCCATAGATCCAGTTCCTTGTTGGTTCTTGCTCTTGCTACCAAAGATAAATAAAACTAATCCAAGGAAAACACAAATTGCAGTTGACCAAAGTAATGAAAAAACAGATTTATCTACAAAACTTATTGCAAAACCCGACCATGCCCAAATGCAAAGTAATACCGCGCTGAGAACTAATACAAGCAATCCAAGTTGTCGAACTATCAATCGGTAATTCATCTGCTATTTCACAGCGAAGAGAGTTCGAAGTTCATCCAAAAATTCTTCTCGGACAACAACAAAGACTACGTCGCGCTCCTCTAAAATTTCTTGTGCACTGGGTACTGCGCCAGTATGTTCGTCGTGTTCTAGAACGATGACCATGCAGTTTGGCATGAGTTGTAATTCCGAAAGTGGCTTCCCAATAACAGGAGCATTTTTCCCAACCCTGACTCTATATATTGCCATTTCATCACCCTCTAATGAGGCAATTTTAGTCAGAGGTTTGCGCTGAAGTCGTTTTTGAATTTCTTCAATAGCTAATTCACTTGGGCTAAAAGTATGTGTAAGGCCCATTGCTTTGACAAATGGGGCATAATCTTTACGAGAAACAACAGGGTAGGTTTCTTTAACCCCAAGACCAGCCGCCCAAGCACAACTAAGAATGTTATGTTCGTCATTCGTTAGGGCGACAAATGCATCGGCCTTTTCTATGTGTTCATCTGTAAAGACATTTGGATCTGTTGGGTCAGCTTGAATCACAGTAACCCATGGCAATTTTTCAGCAAGTTCGTTTGCTCGTTCAACATCAGTTTCAAATAAACGAATCGAAAAGCCACGGTTTTCTAATGCTCGGCAAAGCCAAACTGCGACAGGGGAACCGCCCATGATGACAACGCTTCTTCGGCCAGAATCTTTTGTCCTGAATACTAGGCGCGCGTCGTGAAACACATCGGTGTTTGCAACGAGAAGTATATCGTCTCCAACGTCCACAGTGCTTATGCCACTTGGTAAATACGTCATCCCTTCTCGTGTGATGGCAGCAAGCCGAGCACCGCCGGGCAATTTGACGTCTGAAAGGTGCCTCCCAATTCCAGAAGCACCTTTTGTAACTTCAAATTGTTGCACCTCGATTGTGTGCCCAACAAGTCGTTCAACTTTCATAGCAGCAGGATTTCGAAGGTGGGAAGCAATCGCCCTTGCCGTGGAAAAAGCAGGGCAGATTAAACTGTCGATTGAAAATATTTTTGAATAATCAAGGATATCTCTGTTGAGATACGTGCTGTGCGTAATCATTGCAAATGTACGGTCAGCGCCTAAATACGCTGCAGTCGATGCACATAATAAATTCACTTCATCCACTTCGGTTGCAGCGATAACGACATCAGCATCATCAACACCCGCCGTTACTAGATTTTTAGCAGCTCCTGGTTCGCCTAAAAGTGTTGCGACATCGAGCGAGTCTGCAAGTACGTCTAGAGTTGACTGACTTTCGTCAATCACGGTTACATTTGCACCATCGGCGGCTAGGATTTCTGCTGCGTGGGTGCCAGTTTTGCTGGCGCCACAAATAATTATGTTCATGGGTACTCCTCCATTCATCATCCCAAATGGTTGGGCGGGAATGATACTATCAAAACACAAAAAACCAAGAAAATTACCTTAATTATATAAAAAATACCCATAATTAACTTAAAAAAGGTCATCTAAGTTTATGCATATTGAATATACGAAAGTATGCAAGCAATGAAGAGATCCTTAGGATTGAAAGATTTCGACAGGATTTTTTCACAGAGTACGGAAAAGCTTCTTGACGGTAGCGTTCAAACTTACCATACTGAAGAAGGTGGATTCAGTATTGCACAGGCGCGTTGCCGTCAGCCGCTGTTGTTTCCACACTTAGAAGAAGAGAGTGACCGATGCTGGAGGGAGAGCCCAGCAGAAGAAGTCTAGCTCCAAGACACGTTCGAAAGAACAGAAAGTTTGGAAGATGCAAACAATTACCAAGAAAGTGCTTATAGATTTAATTTCGGTGAATACAAAATATAAAAAAGCAGACGTTGGTAAGATAATGAATCTTGTTTTAGACTCGATTGTAATAGAACTTGGAAAAGGGAATAGGATTGAACTTCGCAACTTTGGTGTTTTTGAAAGTACGATGCGAGCATCGAGAAAAGCGCAAAACCCAAAAACGCTTGAGCCTGTTCAAGTGCCAGCTAAACGCGTCGTTAAATTCAAGCCAGGCAAAGTGATGAAATGTAAAGTTGAGCAGTCCGCAGTTGGTAACCAGGGTGCAACAATAGCTATGGAAATGCCCGTTGTTGAAACGCCAACAGTTGTAGCTAAAGAGCCAGTCGCTGTCTAAATTGGTTATACATGGTGGATGACTTGTCGTTAATTCTCACGCCATAAAAAATAATAGTAAGGTACTGCTCAAGGATGGGCAACGAAACAACACAATCAAATCACGGAATGCAAGGTGCTAAACCTCAAACAATTACTCGTTTGATGGACGCTATGCCACCACACGCACTTGAAGCAGAAGAAAGTTTGCTCGGCGCAATTGTTATTGACCCATCGGTATTGAATGATGTTCAACTGATTCTTCGTGGAAGCGATGACTTTTTTAAGAAGGCAAACGGCACAATTTACTCGTTGATGGCGGAATTGTACGACAGGTTCGAGACAGTCGACCTTGTTCAACTGCAGCAAGTTGCAAAAGATAGAGATGTTTTAGAAGCCGTTGGTGGCGTTGAATATTTGATTAAGGTCGCCCATGCAGTGCCGAGTGCCGCGAGTGCCTCACACTATGCACGTTTGGTACGGGATAAATCGACGGTTCGTCAGTTAATTGCTGCTGCTGGTGAAATACTGCACGATGCGTATACAAATCCTGAAGATCCCGTTGAAATTGTAAACGACGCTGAACGCCGAATTTTTAGTATTGCTCAACAGTCCGAACATCGACATGCAGAACAACTCGATGATTTGTTAAACGATGCAATTAGGCAACTCGAGGAAAACGATGGCAGAGTTATCACAGGTGTTTCGACTGGATACTCAAGCTTAGATGAACGAACAAGCGGTCTACAAAGTGGCGAAATGGTCATCATTGCAGCTCGCCCTTCAATGGGTAAAACTGCGCTTGCGTTGAACATTGCGGAGAACATGGTTATGCGCGATGTGCCTGTTGCTCTGTTTAGTCTTGAAATGAGTAGAGAACAGCTTGTCCAACGACTTCTAAGCTCGCGTGCCTCAGTTTCGGGGCACAACATTCGCCGAAATTTGCTAAGCGATAGAGATATGGCAGCAATCATTCAAGCAGCCGACGACTTAATGAAACGACCGCTGTATATTGATGACACTCCAAGTTTATCCATCACGCAGTTACGAGCGAAGGCACGACGCTTAAAACAACAGCACGATGTCGGTGTCATCATTATTGATTATTTACAATTGATGACAAGTGGAAAGCGAGCTGAGTCAAGACAGCAAGAGGTAAGTGAGATTAGTCGTGGCGTGAAAGCACTTGCGCGAGAATTAAGTGTGCCGGTTGTTTGTCTGAGCCAACTGAACCGTGCCGCGGAACAACGCGAAGGGCACCGTCCTCGCATGAGTGACTTGAGAGAGTCTGGATCGATTGAGCAAGATGCTGACGTTGTCGCGATGTTGCATCGTGAAGCGTATTACCACATTAGCGATCCATCTTGGTTAGAGGCAAATCCAGAAAAAGAAAATATGGCAGAGTTAATTATTGCTAAACAAAGAAATGGGCCAACTGGATCCGTCAAATTAACTTGGGACAATACTTGCACACGTTTCCATGATTGGACAGATATCACGCCACCAAGCGGTTCTGGTATGGCAGCCGTAATTTCAAGTGGCGACGACCCGTTTTCAAATGATACTTTTGATGACCTTGCGATTTAAGTGCATCGCTTTTTAACTTAACGACCAAATTGAAATTCCGACAAGGAATGCAATGTATAAACTGACAAGTATTCCGCCTTCTTTTGGGTCAATTATACCACCATCTTTTAATTTGATTCGATTAATACGCGTTAGTATGTAAGCAATGACCGTCATGGCAAACATAATTATGATGTAAATTCCAATATCTTTTGATGCAGATATAGGGTTAACCAATATAGTGATTGGTAGTACAAGCAAAATATTAAAAATGTTGGAGCCAATAACATTACCTACAGCTAAGTCGGGGTGATTCTTTTTTGCAGCGATAATGGTTGTGACAACCTCTGGCAAGCTTGTAGCGATGGCAACAACGGTGCTTCCAACTAGAAGCTCGCTCATGCCAAGTTTTAGCGCGCCTGCAACCGCGCCAATTTCAGTCGCCTTTCCTCCAAGGCCAAGCATAAGTAACCCGAACAATAACATCGCCCACGCACCAAACATAGAAACACGAACAGTTGGTGTTGCTTCTTTGCTTTGCGTTCCCATCTGCGAAGTTTCTTCTTTTCCAATTCTGAACCACGACCACATTAAGTAGCAGAATAAAAGTAAAAACACAATTGCCCAAAGGGAATTTAAACTATCAACCCAAGTTACTACACCTACAAGGAACGTTGCTGCAATTAACCACGGAAACTCAAATTTCACCACTCGACCGGTTACAGGTAGTTTGCAAATTAAAGCACCAACGCCCAAGACAAGGCCAATATTTGCAATGTTCGATCCGAAGATGTTCCCTAAACATAAATCACTATGTCCATTTATTGATGCAACGATGTTTAGCGCTAATTCTGGAGAACTTGTACTGAAAGCAACAATTGTAAGTCCAATGACTAATTTACTAATGCCCAGTTTAGTCGCAACGGCTACGCTGCCCTGGACGAGGAGATTCCCCCCCCAAATGAGCATGGCTATGCCTATGAGAAGGGTAACTGGGAACAACTCTTGTGCAAATGTGATTAATTCCATGGGTAACGGGTGAATTGTAGAGACACTGCACAACTACGTACATTCTAAAGTCCTGCAATCTGATGGGTTTTATTTCGTTACACTACTTCAAGGTGTCGAATCACCAACGAGATATGACCAATAGCAAAGAAAAACAAGAATTGCATGAGAACATCCTCGCTGCAGCAAGTGGCGATGAAGTTGCTTGGCGTTTTCTTGTAGACGCCTATTCTCACCGTATTTTTGCATTGATTCGATCGAAATGCGGCAATGAAGATCTCGCTGAAGAAATCACGCAATCGACTTTTTGCACAATTGCTCAAAAATTGGCAACGTATACAGAAACTGGAAAATTCGAAGCTTGGATTTTCCGAATCGCCATGAACAGAATGCGCGACGAAATGCGACGACGCAAACGCCACGCAGTGCCAATGGAGAATGAAATGATTGGCGTGCTCGCTCCTGGCATCACAGATGCGGATACTGACGAGGATATGGTTAAAGCGGTTCAGAGGCTTAGAACAGCTGTGCGCCAACTCTCGAGCTCTGATCAGGATATAATTCACATGCGACACTCGGCTGGAATGAGCTACAAACAGATTGCAGACGTCCTTGGCGAGCCATTAGGCACGGTTTTGGCTCGTCAACACCGCGCTTTGGGAAAATTGAGAAGTCTTATGGATTGTGATGGTTATCTTCAAAACAACAGCAATAAAACGGCAATCGATGGCGAGATGGGGCGTTAATCAAGGGATCCAATATGGAACATGAAAATAACAAATTTGAACAGAATCTGAACCAAGAAGAACGAGCTATCGATTTACTTCTTCGCAACGCGATGCACATACCAATCCCAGATGGCCTTGCAGATCGAATCGCTAGCGCTTCTGTACATCCTTTGCTTGAAGGCCAACTTGACAACGCTCTTTCAATTGAGACACCCGAAGGTTTAGCCTCTCGAGTTTTTGTTGCTTCTGTTTCTTCCCTTAAAGAACCAGAAGTTATAGTCGGTCGCATTGGCCAAACGGTTGTCTGGCGACAAGTCGCAATGGCGGCATGCGTTCTATTCGCAGTTCTCATCGCAGTTCGCTTTGGTAACTATGCACCTCAAGTGCGTTCAACTGGGCATGTTGTTGCAGCCACTGACGTTCTAACTGTTGAAGAAGAAGGTTTACTTTTTGAAGATTTACAATTAGAAGAATTTGATTATCTTTCTGGCACACGTGAGTTAGCGTACGCAGAAGTTGTAGAAAGTTTGAATAGCCTTCGTAACGATGTAGAACTATGGCAATATGGTTTACTTACTGAATAATACTCTTGTGAATGTACGGAAATACAAAATGAAATACACAGCAATAGTAGGCGCCTTATTCATTTCAATAGGCGCTTTTGGCATAGCGGCTCCGTTTAATGAGAGTGCTTGTTGTAGTTCAACCTGCTTCGGCCCTCTGTTGATGTCTTATATTCAGCCTGGTGAAGAATTAGGTTTTGAACACTCACATGGTCCAGTTAAAAAACGACCAACTAAATTTTCAACTGAAGCAAGTTCTTCCAAAGCAGGCTCTGGGCTTGGCAGAGAACGGAAAATGCCAGACAACACGATTCAACATGTAATGGCTGTTGCAAATGAAATTGATCCAGAATTAGCTTCACAACTTTCTGTCATATGCGAAACTGATCCGGATGCATTTCGAACCATTATGATGAAGCAAGGGAGACGGTTTGGGCATTTGATTCGTTTGCGTGAAGACGACCCCGAATTATTTGAAGTGAAAGTCATCGAGTTGAAAACCGACGCAGCAATTTTCAGAGCAACAGAAGTGTTGAGAGGCCAAGACATAGATTCATCAGAATCACAAGGGAAAATAGAGATATTGAAAAGTGTTGTTCGATTTAGAACAGCAATCTCCATGCGTGCACAAACGTTACACATTGACCGGCTAGAAAAACATCTCGAAGCCCTTCGTAAAAAACTTGAAAACACTACTTTGAAATTCGAGGATATTGTTGAAACTCGGGTCAATCAACTCTTACTAAATATTTCTAAAACTAAAAAAGCAGAATCTCCTCAAGAAGAGTGATACTTCTTACCATGTGTGCATGCTAGTTAGCAGCACTGCAAATAAAACAATCTTAATTTCTATACTTTGCTTGACACTTATTTTTTTTGTGGCGATTTTCTTTTGGGCAATTTCAGATAACGGAGGCGGAAGAACTTTCGAGCGAACAAATGTTTCTGCTGCGCTTATCCCCCCAACGTGGTGGCCGCAAACGGATACCCAAGAGGAAAAGCCATTTGCACTTTTTGGGACAGACCAACTCGGGAGAGATTTATTTGCAAGGTGTATTATCGGTGGAGCAATTAGCATTTGCGTCGGATTGTTTGCTGCCTGTATTGCTGTCTTTGTTGGAACCGCATGGGGGACAATTGCAGGCATACGAGGCGGAAGAATCGATACAGTAATGATGCGTATAGTGGATATTCTTTACGGATTACCTTCGATAATGTTAGTAGTGTTAATTACTGTTGCTGCAAATACTTTTGTAAGTCGTTCAGATTCAATGTCATCATCGTTGCAAGAAATTGTAAATGTTCTTGCGCTTCTTTTTGCAATTGGAATTGTGAGCTGGCTCACTGTGTCTCGAGTAATTCGCGGTCAAGTACGAAGTCTTATAGCAAGGCCAGCGATTGAAGCATGCAGAGTTATTGGCGTTGGTCCAATACGAACATTTACGCACCACTTGTTACCAGCTTTGCTTGGAACAATTGTGGTTTATGCAACTTTAACTGTACCAACCGCAATTCTATCCGAAGCATTTCTGAGTTTTCTAGGCATAGGAATTAGAGAACCGCTTCCAAGTTGGGGGAACTTAGCTGCAGATGGTCTTGGGCAGTTAAACCCTGTACATTCTCGTTGGTGGTTACTATTGTGGCCAAGTTTATGTATTGCATCAACGCTCGTTGCAATGAATTGGTTTGGGCAAACTTTGCGTAAACGGATAGATCCAAGAGCGGCACGGTAACGATGGCACAACCTACACTTATTGTAAATGCCTTAAACATATCGTTTGACGATGTTAGTGTTGTGAATAGGATTTCTTTTTCTTTGAATAAAGGAAAAACATTAGCAATCGTAGGGGAGTCTGGTTCTGGAAAGAGTATTACTGCATTAGCAATTATGGGGCTTCTTCCAGCAACGGCAAAAATTACAGGTGAAATTTTATTTCAAGAAACACAACTTGTAAATGCAACTAGAAATGTATATCAATCGATTCGGGGTAATAACATCGCTATGATTTTTCAGGAGCCGATGACATCGCTGAACCCAGTGTTTACAGTTGGAGAACAGATAGAAGAAGCAATTAAATTGCATCAAAATAAAGTTTCGAGAAAAACAATTCGCAATCGTACGCTTGACGCAATGGAAGAAGTGGGTCTTGCTCGAGATAGATTTAGTGCTTATCCACACGAATTTTCTGGGGGAATGCGGCAACGAGTTATGATTGCGATGGCACTTGTTTGTAAACCAACAATTTTAATTGCAGATGAACCTACGACCGCATTGGACGCAACAACTGCAAGGCAAATTATGGGGCTACTATTTGAACTTAAAAATAGCCGTGGAATGGGCATGCTTTTTATCTCGCACCACCTTCGACTTGTAGCCTCGATCGCAGATGATGTTTGTGTAATGAAGCAAGGGGTCCACGTCGAGCACGGCGCTGTTGAAGACGTTTTGCAGAATCCCAAGCACGCATATACAAAAAAACTTCTTTCTTGCATTCCAACTCTTCAGCGTCAATAACTAAAGTAATTATGGAATTTTGATGTCGTCGTACCGCTATTAAAAGTTGCTAAAAAAAGGTCCGAGAACCGAAAGGGAATCTACTTCGTATGTGTTGTATATACGTTGCCATTCTTCTTTTGGAATGAGCACTGGGCTGATTTGGATTTCTCTCTGATCTCAATCCCCTAGTCCTCACTCCATAAGTAGTTTGGCGATAGGGGGAAAGGAAGGGGGCGTTCGTCTTGGAAGACGGTCGAAACATCGTAGTCGGAGTACTAATAATGGTAAGAATTTATAAACGAACATTTAACCAGACAGTTCATCACAGTTCAAACACCGGAACAAACCAAGATCGCAAACAAGTTTGGAGTTACATTAATGCGATGCCTGCACTTTATTTTGTGCAGTGTGGACAACAGTCCTGCCCAGTTCCTTGGATAATGTTTGAAAATGAAGAACCAATCGCAATGGTGTTTACTAGTTCAGAAGAAGCATTAAAAGTTGCGAAATCAATCATCGAAGATTGCGATAATGTTCGCGTTGTTGGCTTGCCTACAAATGCGGCTTCAATGTATATGACTGCAATTGCCGCTCAAGGCGTTAATTCCGTTTGTTTTAACCATGGACCATCACGTTTCGACGCACCTATGGATGAAGTGTTACTTTCCCTCAAATCAATACATAGATTTTGAATTACGGTTGTAGCTCTCGACCAGTCTCTATATCCATTACAGACCAGTCAAATTGTTTTGCAAGCCGGACGAGTGGCAACCAAGCGATTTCCTCTTCAACAATGTGAAGTAGCATTTGTTTTATTGGATCTTCGTCTGGAGGCAATTCAATGCGAAAGCCAGGTCCCCAAAGCACGCTGCCGCCATCGGCTTCTGCCATTGTGTTAAATTTTGCAAGCTCATTGATAATTTCTTCTCGCGTTCCCAGTGGCGCACGTTGACCACCCTGGGCTTCGATTCGTGATTGAATTACATATTGCTTACTCATTGTTTTTCTTATCTTCCTGAAGTAAGCAGGATACAGTATCAATTAGTCTATCGAGACCGACTGGCTTAATTAAATAGGCTGCAACACCTAGGGTTTTTGCATACGCCATGTGGCGTTTCCCTTCGTTGGCTGTCACCATGACAACAATTGGAGGCGTTTCCATACTTAAAAGTTCTTCAAGCACAAGAAAACCCGATCGCTTCGGTAACATCATGTCAAGGATGACGGCATCAGGGCTGTGTTCAAGCGCGGAAGATACTGCTTCAGTACCATCTTCAGAGGTTATGGTTGTTGCGCCCTCTGCGCGCATGGCGAGGTCGAATGATTCTAAAATATCCGGGTCGTCATCGACAATTAATATCTTGTGGTTTTCTAGTCTTAACATGATTATTCAAATAGTAGCATTCGCGAGTCTTCCTAGTTCGTTTTCTGTCATCCATGGCAAAGATTCAAGTTGTCGAATCAATTTTTTGGGCATTGGCTTGCCTTCAAGTTCAAATTTAGGGCGACTTTTCCATCTTCGATGAAGCCAAAGATATTGTTCCGGAGCATTTCGAATCATCTGTTCAATCGCTCGGTTGTATCGAGCAGAAATATAATACAGAGGATCGGGTTGGTCTTGCCAGTCACTTGGTTCTATGTAATCTGTGATGCTTACCTCGTATTGAAAGTTGCTAGATAGTCGCTTCGCATGCACAGCAACAATGGGAACATTGTGCCGCATCGCAAGCAGTCCGATTGATTTGTACGTGGAAGCAAGCCGACCAAAAAACGGAACGAATATTCCGCGCCCGCCGGCATTTTGATCTGCGATAAATCCAATGCTTGTGTTTTGGTCAAGTAATTCTTGAAGGATTGGAACACCACCCCATTTAGTTACAATTTGTAGACCATATTTTTCACGGACTCCAAGAACCCAATCGTTAATAAGCGGGTTGTCTAATGGTCGAGCAACCCCCGCGATTGGATATCCTAAAACAGATAGAGCGTAACCAAGTAGCTCCCAGTTGCCGCAATGTCCTGTTATAAAAAGTATAGGCTTGTTTTGAATTAACCTATCAGCAACTTTTTCAAGCCCCTTGAATTGAATGTATTTATGGTATGTTTCGGGAGAGATGAGTGAAGGCATTTTTACACCTTCAGCAATAAAAAGTTGAAACATATGCTCCATCGATTTCTTCGCTAGTGTATTGCATGCATCTTCAGTTAGATTAGGAAAACTGTTTCGAATATTTCCAAGTGCGCGTTCGCGTCTTGCTGCACTCATTGTATAAAACACATCGCCCATGTATTTTGCGGTGTACATATTGAGTTCCATAGGACAACAACTTACAAGCCCAGCCAATGCTCGCAGAGGGAGGTACTCTGACCACTGTACAAGTTTCGTTTTTTTTTGCGCCATGTTTTAGCGACAAGTCTGGAAGAGGTTACCTTCGTTGGCCAGTCAAGATGTATAAACGATTTGAAGTAAGCACAGGTATTTTTGCTGATTGTGCTTGCTCAAGTAATTCGTTGTACTCTTTGTATGCACGTTGTTGGCGAGCATAGTCATCGTACATTGCGATGGTTGCATTTTTCCCAGGCCTATGAATTGGTTTCTTTGGCGCAATACCAAGAACAAGGAAATCTAAATCGCCTGGAAGTGATCCTTCATCTTCTACAATTACACCGCCCCAATTTTGAATGAGGTCTACGATAAACTTATTGCTTGCGTCAGCATTTCCGTCGCCATCAGCGTCGTAATTGCCGTGTACAAGGAATGAATACTTGTAGGATGGATCATAAATTGGATTGACAATAATATTATCTCGAACAATTGGTTGGCTTGACGAAGAGCGGATAATTTTCGCTGTTGAAGTCGTCTTGCCAACTTTAACTATTTCGATGCTTGCTTTGCCCCGAGGGAATTCGCCATCACTGTTTGCTCGAAGTTGTGAGGAAGAATCATAAATATCAAACCGCATTCCTAGAACGATTCGGTCATTCGAACCTCTGTCAATAAACACTTCACTACCTGTTCCAACCTCAAGAACGGTTCCATCAACAAGTAAAGCAGGGTCAATGGTATTCATTCTGTCAGTGTCGAATTTGTCACGTAGATCAGCGATGGTGGACTCTAAGCGGAGATTTTCTGTACGTGCATTGGTGACATCTTGTGAGAGCAATTGAATGCGGGCAATGTTTTCATCTCGAACATCCTCTAGTCGCTGTTCTCTGCCAGCGAAAAAGGCGTTTGCTTCAGTGCTAAAAATTTCAGATTCAGCATGAACATCTTTCCATTCACTTTTGACAAGTTGAACTTCAGAAGTATTGGTATCCGCTTGAGACTTAATTTCGTCTTCTAATGCAGTAATCCTAGTTTGAGCGGAAGCTAATCCAGCGATGGTGGACTTTAACTCTTGGTCTCGTAATTTAACTTGGCTTTGAAGACTTTTAACGAGCAAAGAGATTGGGTTATTTGCGTTAATGTTCGGCCCATAAAGTGATTGTAAGTCTGCGAGTGTTACTTCCGGATTACCACTAAGCCATTTGTTGCGTTCGGAGAGTTCACTTTTGAAATAACCGCTAACAGATTGGTTAGAACTTTTTGATTGAGCAACAACTTGTTGTAACGAGTCGCCTGCGCGTTCTATGGATGTTGCATATTCATTTAATGCTACTTCCGCACGTTGCACATGCTCGAGTTGCTCTCTATTTTCTACATAAAAAACAATACTGAGTACGAGCAAAAAGACAGTAGTTAGGACAAACACTACTAAAGATACGATGACGCCAGTTCCAGCGCCGCTACGAATAGCCATGAGAATTTTCTCCAATAATCGAATTTGGCTTTTGCCAAACACGGTACAGTCGTGGGCTACACAGAACCCATTGATATGATTGGACAGTGTCTATAGTTCGGGCTCTCCCGTCAAGTTCATATTGGTGAAGAACTTATTTTCTAGCCCAAGAACGGCGATTACTGCCTAAAATTAATAAAAAAAAAGAGAGCTTGAGAATAATATCGTTTTAGAACCCCATAAACCATTGTCATCTCATTTACATCATTGAACGAGAATGCAACCCTCTTCGTGTTGGTATCATACGACGTTCGTAGCAATGAAATGTTGATTTGCATAAAGAAGTAGAAAGGCAGAAACATGAGCGTTACCCCACAAAATGTACATTCAGTTTTAAAACAATTCCAACTCACAGATGGTTATGACTTAGTTGTGGATCTAGACAAGTCAAATGGTGTTTGGATTCACGATTCTGCAAGCGGTAAAGATTACCTGGATGCATTCACTTGTTTTGCTTCATGGCCCTTGGGATTCAATCATCCTGATTTGATGCAAGACGATTTCAACGAAAAGATATTAAAAGTTTCTAGAAACAAAATTGCAAATTCAGATTTGTACACAACCGAACTCGCTGAATTTGTTGAAGCGTTTGGTTCAAAAGTAACTCCAGAGGACTATCCGCATCACTTTTGGGTTTCGGGCGGAGCTCTCGCAGTAGAAAATGCGTTAAAGACAGCGTTTGACTGGAAAGCACGAAAACTTGGCAGAAATAATTTTACAGACGATGTGAACGACTTGGTTATTTTGCATTTTGAGCAGGCATTCCACGGACGAAGTGGTTACACCATGAGTCTTACAAACACGCTTCCTGACAAAGTTGGTTTATTCCCTAAATTTAATTGGCCAAGAGTATCAACTCCATTTTGTGAGTTTGATAACGAAGGCAACATTGTGAATGATATTGAAGCTTTAGAAGCAAGAACCTGTGCGGAAATTGATAAAGCATTCAAAGAGCATGGCAATCGTATTGCAGCAATTCTTATTGAACCAATGCAGGGCGAAGGTGGCGATAACCACTTCCGCAATGAATTCCTCGAAAAATTACGCAAGTACGCAGATGAACGTGAAGCTCTTTTGATTTTTGATGAAGTGCAAACTGGTTTTTATGGATCTGGCAAAACGTGGTTCTGGCAACACACAACAGTTCAACCAGATATTGTAAGTTTCGGTAAGAAAACACAAACATGCGGAATCTACGCAAATCGCCGCGTTGATGAAATAGCTGAAAACGTATTTAATCGTTCAAGCAGAATTAACTCAACATGGGGTGGCAACCTCGTGGACATGGTTCGATGTACACAGTTTATAAAAATTATTGAACGAGATAACATTGCTGAGCAAGTGACAAATGTAGGAAACCACGTTATCGCAGGTCTGCGAACAATTGCTAACGAGTCAGGCGCATTTACAAGCATTCGCGGTAAGGGTTCACTCATAGCGTTTACAGTTCCAAGCCCTGAGCACCGAGCAGCGATGCTTTCTTCACTTATGGATGCAGCAGTGATTGCACTTCCGTGCGGAGTTCGTTCCGTTCGATTCCGTTTACCTTTGATTATGACAATTGCAGATGCGGATGAGTTACTGAACAGAACACGCATAGCTGTAAGCAGCTTAGCAACAACGGTGTAATTCATTGCGTAGTGCTGCGGCAATTAGCGAACATCTCGATACCCGCACTGCGGCTATCGAAGTTGCTCTGATGTTGGAGCAAGCAATGTCTGGCCCGATAGATATAGTTTTTGTATTCGCAAGTTTTCATCATCGCGAGGCACTTGAGCTTGCAATTGCAGATATTCGACGTACTCTCGCACCAATTACAATTATTGGCATGACAACCGAATCAGTTGTCGGTTGCGATTTAGAATTGGAAGGTGTTGCTGGATTGTCAGCCTTGGCAATGCAGTTGCCTGGGATTTCAATTAAGACTTGGACAACAACACCAGAACATCCCGTGCCTATTTCAAAACCAGAGAAAATTCCCGCTTGGATTGGTTTACAAGATGACACGAAGGCAGTGTTTATCTTTGCAGATCCTTTTTCAACACCTATTACTCGACTACTACCGGCGCTCGTTAACTGCAGGGGTGAAGGTAATCTGCTTCCAGTTATTGGTGGCATGGCATCTGGTGCTTCCCAAGCAAAATATAACAGATTGTTTTTAGATGGCCAAGCAATTAGGAGCGGCGGAATTGGTTTAACGCTTTCGGGTCCCCTTGAATTAGATTGTATTGTTAGTCAGGGTTGCAGGCCAATCGGTGAACACTATCGCGTAACCAAAGTGGATGGAAATGTTGTTTTAGAACTTGGAGGCAAACCAGCCCTAGAAGTTTTGCACGATCTCGCCACTTCTGTTGGAGCAAAAGAACGCGATTTTCTGCAAGGCGGGCTTCTTCTTGGCGGAGTAATTGACGAAAATAAAAACTATTTCGGACGGGGCGATTTCCTTGTTCGTTCGATTTTGGGAATAGACAAAAAACGAAAAGGGATTGCAGCAGGCGAGTTTTACCGCCTTGGTAAAACAGTCCAATTCCATGTTCGTGATGCACAGACCGCAGTGGAAGACTTGCAATTGCTTCTCGACGCCCAACAACTCGGAGTGCAGCCCTTTGCTGGGCTATTAGTTACTTGTAATGGTCGAGGTAGAAGTTTATTCCATGAAGATGATCATGATTTAACAATTATTCGAGAACGACTTGGAGAAGTTCCAATAGCAGGATTTTTTGCTGCGGGTGAAATTGGACCTATCGGTGGTCGTTCATTTTTACACGGACATACTGCCTGCTTAACTTTATTTCGTCCAGAAAATGCCAGTTAATTATTCAATCGAATGTAATTTTAAAAATTGGCCTTCTTGAATCAACGTCACTTTGTTAAAAACATAGTCTACTCTGACACGTTCGGAAAAAAAGTAAATAAATTTATCTTTGTCTTTAACTATTTGAACATCCCCCGAATTACTTCCGCGCAGCATTCGTTGCAATGTTTTTGCAATATCCTGTCGATTTTCTTCAAAGAAAGTAGTAAACGTAGCAAGTTCGTCATCTAATGAATCGTAATACGCCTTGCTTGATTCACTTGTGACCTGTTCAAACAAAAGTTCCCAATCTCTATCACGTAAGCAGGTAAGTGCTTGTGTAAAGACATGCGTTGGAAGCACAGCATGCAGTATTGTTTTCCCAGTTACCTCATCGGTCTCGACAAGTTTAATTGTTGCAAGGTACTGGTCGAATGCGTCACTCGTCGGTTTTTTTGCAGAAGCAAATTTGACAATAGTCCCATCTGCTTGAATGGATTGGTTTGGTAAATCTCCACCCATCGAATTGTGCCAGGTTGGTCTAGTGCGATATTCAACTTTTTGAGTTGCACATCCAACTAGAATAAAAGTTGCAGCAGTAACACTTGAAATGTACTGTTTGCTATACATCAATGATCCATTGTCGGCGGCCCAGCTTCAAGGTCGAAGACAAAAGGCGCAGCCCAAAGTTGACTTGTTCCAGTTTCTCGCTTACTTGTCCACATAAGTAACGTGCCAGATTCATCAAACGCAGGTAAACCGTCAAAGCCATCTGCATGCGTAATTCGTCGTCGACGAATACCGTATCTTGTTGTGCCGTTCGTTTTACCGCTGTCAGCATCACAAACAAATAACTCATAATTTCGATGACTGACTTCACTTGTTGCGTAGATTATAAAGCGATTATTTGGGTGCCAGAATGGTCCCCAATTGACATGTTCATTGTCAGTGAGTTGGTATTCTTTTTCGATGCCTATTATTGACCCCGTCTCATCAAATTTTAGTTCAGCAACATAAAGCTGAAGTAAGTCATTGCCGCGCCTGTCAGATCGGTACACTATTCGCTTTCCGTCTGGCGAAAAGAACGGCCCGCCATCATAGCCTTCATCGCCAATGATGAGCCGATCGGTTCCTGTTTGTAAGTCAGTGATGTAAATGTCACCAGACCCTGAGGCCAGAGAGCAATACACCAAGTGGCGCGCATCCGGGCTCCATGATCCTTCTGCTAAATAATTCTCGTCATCCGTGACAAGTTTTTTAGTACTTCCATCATTTAGGTTTTGCGAAACGATATTCATTTTTGGAGGAAACGCCCATCGGTATCTTCCAGAACCACGTTGGTAACCTGGGATTTCGCTATCTATTAATGGTGTTGTTGTCGTTGCGTACAAAACAAACGAATCATTTTTAGGGTGAAACCAGCCGCACGTATTCGCGGAACCTTCATTGCTTAATCGAATAATATTTTCAAGACCATCTATAGCGCCTGCTTCATTGAACGTCAACTCGCCAAGGTACATTCCATAATCATCGTCAGGAGTTTGACCATCCTCGGGATGCTCAATCGCTTGAAAAATAATCCGTTTTCCTGAAGGGTCAAAATAAGACTCGCCTGCTTTGAGGAATACAGCAGGGTCTGTGAGTAAAACAGGCGTTCCGATTGCGTTTGTTTCAGCAGGGTGCAAAGGGCTTGTTTGCCCGATGAGAAGTGAAACCAATAGTGCCATATAATGTGCCATTGAGAAATTCCTTTTGAATGAAAGAGCCACACATCATACGTCTCCAGAGCATTTTCCGCACGGAGTTCCTGTCATCTATCACGACGATTATTTAGTCGTGCTAGATAAGCCGTCTGGATTACTCAGCGTAAAAGGGATTGGGGCAGATAAAATTGATTGCCTTGCAGTTCGAGTCGCCTCTGCAATTGAAGGCGCCCGGATAGTGCATCGTCTAGACATGGATACTTCAGGAATAATTTTGATGGCGAGAGATGCCGATACGCATCGAGAATTGAGTAGACAGTTTCAAGACAGAGAAGTCGAAAAAACATATATCGCTGTTGTAGGTGGGGTTATTGAACAAGATGAAGGATTAATTGATATTCCAATCCGTAAAGATTTCGACAACCCGCCATGCCAATGTGTTGATTATGAAAAAGGTAAATCCTCACAAACACACTGGAAAGTGCTCGAACGAGGTTGTGACCGAACTCGCTTGGAGTTAAAACCGGTGACTGGTCGTTCGCACCAGCTACGCATTCATTTACGAGAACTTGGTCATCCTATTCTTGGCGATGATTTGTATGCACCCCAAGAACTTCAAGATATGGTTCCACGATTACAACTCCATGCGCTAGATCTCACTGTAATGCATCCAGCAACGAGTAAGCCGATTCAGTTTTGTGCGACGTGTCCGTTTTAGCAACAATCTGTTTCAACGAGTCAAGCATAAAAAAACGGCACAGAATCTGTCGATTCCATGCCGTTTTGTAATGCAATGTATTGATTAACTGTTTGCGCCAGTTGGTTCAGGCTCTGGCTCTTGTTCTTCGGTTTTTTCTGGGTGAGTAACACTGAAGAACAGGTGGTCATCGTCTTTTTTATGTGAGATGTCGATGTGATCACCAGATGTGTAATCACCACCAAGAAGTGCTTCTGCAAGTGGATCTTCAATGAAGGACCCAAGTGCACGTCGTAAAGGACGAGCGCCAAAGTCTGGGTTGTAACCTTTTTCGATGAGGAAATCCTTTGCAACTTGATCAAGTTCCATGGTCATACCCTTGCTTTTCAATCGTGAAGTGATTTTTGAAAGCTCAATGTCAATGATTGAATAGAGGTCGTCTTTAGTAAGTGCGTGGAAAACGACAATATCGTCAAGCCGGTTAATAAACTCAGGGCGGAAGAACTTCTCAGTTTCAGAGAGAAGTTGTTTCTTGAGTTTATCGTACTCAATGACTTTTTCGTTCTTACCAAATCCGAATGATTGACCGCCTTTGATTAAATCAGAACCGATGTTTGATGTCAAAATCACAATAGTGTTTCGGAAGTCAACATGACGACCGAATGAATCTGTTAGTCGGCCCTCTTCCATGATTTGAAGAAGCATGTTAAACACGTCACCGTGTGCTTTTTCTACTTCATCAAAGAGAACAACTGCGTATGGTTTTCGACGGATTTTTTCTGTTAGCTGGCCGCCTTCTTCGTACCCAACATATCCCGGAGGTGCACCAACCAATCGTGAGACGGTGTGCTTCTCCATGTATTCAGACATGTCAAGGTGAACAAGAGAGTCAGAATCTCCGAACATAAATTCTGCAATTGCTTTTGCAAGCAGTGTTTTGCCTACACCGGTTGGTCCTAGGAACAAGAACGAACCCATTGGTCGATTTGGGTCTTTAAGACCACTGCGCGATTTACGAATTGCTTTTGCAATTTGCGTAATACCGTCGTGTTGACTAATAACAGTTTTGTGAAGTTCGTCTTCAAGTTGAAGTAATCGTTGTGATTCTGCTTCTTCAAGTCGAGTTAGTGGAACTCCAGTCATACTTGAAACAACTTCAGCGATGATGTTTTCATCAACAATGCTGGTTGTTTCGTTTAGTTTTTCGCGCCATTCTTTTTGAATTTCGTCCTTCTTAGCACGAAGTTTTTCTGCTTCATCACGAAGTGCTGCTGCAGCTTCGTAATCTGCACCTTTTACAGCCTCGTCTTTTTTGACTTTTAATAGTTCAAGTTTTTCTTCGTAGTCTGCCATTGAAGGGGGCTTCGTCATTGATTTCAATCGAACACGCGCTCCAGCTTCATCGATAACATCGATGGATTTATCTGGTTGTACACGGTCGGAAATGTAACGATTGGAAAGTTCTACTGCAGCAAGAATTGCTTCTTTAGTGTATTTAACTCGGTGATGATCTTCGTATCTTTCACTTAGACCCAACAGGATTGCAATAGTGTCTTCTTTGTTTGGCGGATTAACAACAATGGATTGGAAACGACGTTCGAGTGCATTATCTTTTTCGATGTACTTACGATATTCATCAAATGTTGTCGCGCCGATGCATTGGATTTCACCTCGTGAAAGTGCTGGTTTCAAAACATTTGATGCATCGATTGCACCTTCAGCTCCACCTGCACCAACAAGAGTATGCAATTCATCGATGAACAAAAGAATATTCTTCGCGCGTTTTACCTCGTTCATTATTGCTTTGATTCGCTCTTCAAATTGACCTCGGTATTTTGTACCAGCAACCATCATTGCAAGATCAAGAACGATAACACGACGGCCATGGAGTAGGTCAGGAACCTCTTGTTCGATGATGCGTTGTGCGAGGCCTTCAATAATTGCAGTTTTGCCAACACCAGCTTCACCAATTAAAACAGGGTTGTTTTTAGTTCTGCGACAAAGTATTTGAACGAGGCGTTCAATTTCTTTGAAACGTCCGATGACAGGATCAAGCTCACCTTTGTTAGCGAGTTCAGTCAAATCACGACCGAAACTGTCAAGGGCAGGAGTTTTACTTTTTCCTCTTCGAGGAGCAGGGCTTGGTGCTTCGCCTTGTGGTTCCATGCTGTCTTCATCAGTTTCTTCAAGCTGGCCAACGCCAGCACCAAGAAGATTGAGAACTTCTTCTCGAACATCTTCAAGTTTCAATCCAAGATTCATTAAGACTTGCGCAGCAACACCGTCTTGCTCACGGAGTAATCCTAAAAGCAGGTGTTCAGTGCCAACATAATTGTGATTGAGTGAACGCGCTTCTTCAATTGCGTATTCAATAACCTTCTTCGCACGCGGTGTTTGTGGCAGTTTGCCCATAGTGACTACATCGGGGCCGCTCTTTACAAGTTTCTCAACTTCAAGGCGGACCTTTCTGAGGTCGATTTCCAAATGCTTAAGGACGTTGGCTCCAACTCCAGACCCTTCCTTGACTAAGCCAAGAAGGATATGCTCGGTTCCAATGTACTCGTGGTTAAAGCGCATTGCCTCTTGGTTTGCAAGAGACATGACTTTTCTAGCGCGATCTGTTAAACGTTCAAACATTGTTCGATTCTCCGCCCACATGATATGCGGGATGTACTTCCTGAGGGTACAAAAAGTTGTAGCCACTACTTTACAATCGGTGCAACTCGCATTCCATTTGAGAACTTCTTCATATTATGTAAGAAAAGGTCAGATATCTCAAAAAAAGGGATTTTGATACCCGCTAAATTCGTCATTTTTATCGCAAATATGTCATAGCGGGCAAATACCTACGACGAATGTGCCAATGTGGCACTACCCACAATTTGACCGCTGCGGAGCCGGACTACATTGTTTCCGCGATTTGCAATAACTTCATTGTGCGTAACCATTACAACGGTGAGCCCGTTCGAATGGAGTTCACTTAAAACATCCAAAATTTCGTTACCAGTTTCTTCATCAAGGTTGCCAGTTGGCTCGTCAGCAAGCAACACAGCTGGCTCATTGACAAGCGCACGCGCGATTGCTGCTCGCTGACGTTCGCCACCTGATAGTTCTCTTGGTTTGTGCGAGAGCCGATGCCCAAGCCCAAATTGTTCAAGGAGAAGTTTTGCTCGATTTTTATTCTCTTTTATCGAATTTTTGGAATGAACAAGCATCGTGGGCAAGAGTGTATTTTCAAACATAGTTAGTTCTGGCAAGAGATGATAAAACTGAAAAACAAAACCAATGTCAGTATTTCGATATCGATTGATTTGCCGGTTCGATCGACTCCACACAGAATCACCCTTGAAAAGAACATCCCCGCCATCCTTATCAGGTCGGTCCAGTCCACCAAAAAGATGCAGGAGTGTAGATTTTCCTGAACCAGAAGAACCAAGAATAGTTGTCCAATCTCCAGATTGAATCTTAACCGAAGCACCATGCAACACTGGAACTTTCAGTCTGGCTAATTGATACGTCTTTTTTAGATTGATTCCTTCCAAGATTGGTTTTTCACTCATGTCGTAACGCCTTTACTGGGTCGGTGTCAGCCGCCTTTGCAGAAGGAATGAGTGCTCCAAGTGCGCAAAATAAAATTGCGCCGCAGACGGTGACGATAGCAGAAGGCCAATCAACATTATTTGGAATAATCGCAAAGTAGTACACCGACGCATCCCAAATTACTAACCCTCCAATCTGTCGTATGAATAAAATTAATGCTCCGATTCCGGCAAATGTAATAAAACCAATGGAACCAAGCACGATGGGCAACATCATTCCAGTGCGCCCTTTTATAAAGGTGTAGATAGCAACTGCGCTCGCAATTGCAAACGAACTTATAGCGATTGCTAGCGGAGGGTTTCCCATCGCTTCATGTATGGAGTTGATGTTTTTAGTTATTGTCCAACCCACCAATAGGCCAAGTAATGAACCAATTATCCCAATGACTAAGCTGTATTGCAAGAATATCCAAACAATGCCAGCGCGCGATGCACCGATAGAACGCAATATCCCAATGTCCCTTGTTTTTTCAAAAACGATAGACCAAAAGATTGAGAGAATAAGTGCTGCAACAACTAAGTACACAATGGAAAAAAGAGTCCGCATAAGTTCGCGTTCTTTTTCAACTGGGCCGGTAAAACTTCGTTGTTGATCTTCCCAAGTGTTAATTGAAAGACCGGGGTCACTTTGAGAAGGCGGGAAAACAAGTGTGTCGGTTGGCATGTTTGCCCTGAAGTTGTCGTAAATTACCGATACTATTTCTTTGAGTTCAATTGCCGAAATTCCAGGAATTCCCCGAATAAGAATGCTCGTTGCCCTCGCGGGGTCAATGCCAAGAACCATAGTGGGGTCGTCGAGGTCGATAATTTCTGCTTCATCAAGATGCAAAAGTGATTGTGCAGTTGCAATCGGCACAAAGATTCGCGACTCGTCAATCATGAACACTCCAGATTGAAATTCATTAACGAAAGGCATGATGATTGATTCGGGCTCAATTATTCCGCCCTGCGTATCAACGGGTAACATTGTAAGCGTTCCTTCAAATCGAGGCAGCCACCAGTAATCATTTCTAATTACTTTATAGGTACCGTCTCGTTGCCGTTCATTTCCATCTGAAACGTGCAAGCCACTAATGATGCCGGCTTTTCCGTTACGAGATAAAGAAAGACCTTGAGCACGAAGTTTTTCAGGGCTTTTTAATCGCTCGTCGTACGAAAGGATTGACTGCCATTGTTCCGAAGTGACAATCGCTTGGACATCTTCCCAAAGGTTTGCTTCCGCAAAGTTTAAAGTAGAGGAAGCTTTATTTATAAGTTCGACGAATGTATTCCATTTGTCATCGCTCATTAGAAGTTGTATTTCATTTGCGTTTGTTGTAATGGCATCATGCAGAAGCCAATCGCGTTGATTTTCTGTTGGTGTTTCCCACTGCAATGAATCGCTAAAGTCAGTAACTTTGGCAAACGACTCAGGAACAATGCCCCAAACTTGCACCGTTTCACTTTGTTTGGCTTTTGAATCGGGGTATGGCATTCTTAATAAACCCCACCCATCAACGATAGGTGTTGTGCCAAGGATATTTGGGTTTTCTTCGAGTTTGACTTGTAGGTCTTCGTAATGAGGAAGCCCAGAAATGCCATACGAAATGATGACATCACCCATAAGTGTTCGACCAGCAGACTGCACCATGTCTAAAAAACCAGTCATTACTGAAACGACAACGATGACTAATGCCACGCAGAGTGCTACTGCAGCAACAGCAATCAGCGGAATGACGCGACTGGTTAAATATCGAGTTGTAAGAAGTGTTTGGTACACGTAATGTACATCGTACTAGGTAGTTGGCAAAGCGTACTTTTTGAGTAATTCAGGATGACTTTCAAGTAGCTCATCAAAATATTTATGTTTAGATGACGATCAAATGTGAGAAAATGCATTAAGCGTACTGTTTGCTAGTTCATGTAATGCTGCGTACTTAATAGTCGGTTAAAATAAGGCCTAATGCAATTAATTGAGATTATCTCTTGGATTTTGGGCCCTCTTGTTTTTTGCTCGCTTGGCCTTTGGGTAGGCCTTGGTATTCGACTTTGGCAAATTAAGATGACAAAGCCAGTTATTCGTGAAGGGCTTGGATTGCCAAAACCTACGGATGCATCTGTCAGTATTGTTATTCCCGCACACAACGAGGAGCGAGTGATTGACCGATGTGCAACTTCACTTCGTGCGCAATCGCATGCTAAGCTTCAAATTATCTTTGTGCTCGACAGATGTACGGATAAAACTCTTGAAAAAGCAAA
>JABIWU010000096.1 GCA_018701395.1 Phycisphaerae bacterium
AAAGTTGCGTGCTCGGTTTTGGTGGCGATTGCGTTCTAATAATTTCACGCATCTTTTCAAGACCAGCATCACGAAGAATTTGCGGATCAAATGGGGGGAATCCAGACAGTACCTCATATGTGACCACGCCAAGTGCGTAGATATCCGTACGCGTATCAATGTCAATTGCTTTTAAGTCAGCTTGCTCTGGCGACATATACGCAGGCGTTCCGATAAACCGCCCTACTTGTGTTACTAAAGTTTTATCTGTGAGTTGTTGGTTCGTTGCTTTTGCAACGCCAAAATCAATAATCTTGGGTTCAAGAATATCATCTTCGCCGAGTGAAACTAAAATATTGCTTGGCTTTAAGTCGCGGTGAATAATCCCCTTCGTGTGTGCGTGTTGCACAGCATCGCATACCTTAGCAAGCAGTTCAAGACGTTGCTCGGTGTTTTGTTTATGTTCATCACAGGCATCAGTGATTGGCATGCCCTTCACAAATTCAAGTACAAAGTAAGGGCGCCCTTCTTCGGTTGCACCCGCTTCATACACTTGCGCAATTCCGGGGTGATTCATGATTGCAAGTGCTTGGCGTTCCGCTTCAAAACGGGCGATGACTTGCTTTGTATCCATGCCCGCTTTAATTACCTTGAGTGCAACACGCCTTCGTACCGGCTTGGATTGTTCAGCGAGATACACGATACCCATCCCACCTTCACCGAGGACACCAATGATCTTAAACTTACCAATCATATCTCCCGGTTCGTAGTCCACAGTAAAGCCACCCGCATCACCCGAATCTTCTGTGTTAGCAGAAGTAAAATCGTGGTGCTTTAAAAGCGCTTCTACTTCCACGCGCAACGCATCGTCTTCGCCGCATTCTTTATCGAGGAACGGTTCGCGCTCTGCTGATGGCAAGTTGCGAGCAGCATTAAAAAGTTCGCGGGCTTTATTGTTGTCCAGAGTCATTGATTATCCTTAGACATTTCCCTGCGCAAGTACGATCGTGCATATTCCCAGTCGTCATTCGCCGTACGCTCTGATATTTCAAGCGTTACTGCTGTCTGTTTAACCGTATGCCCAAGGAGATAGCGAAGCCGTGCAACATCTGCAGCCCTTGGCATTACATCCTCTAATTTTTTTAGCGCTTTATGTAATTCTTCAACGGAATCAACATCGATGGTCTCGATGTTTTTCAGTTCGCCTTCTGCGATGGTGAGAGAGATACGTTTTCGATCGCCTCCACGCTTCAGCCGTCCACGAGTTCTTGCGTAATCAATCAGGTATTGCTCCATCACCCGTGCAATAGAACCAAATAAATGTCTCCGGTCTTCAAAGTTTGGTGGCTCCTTGTCCTGTGGCCACATTCGTAAATATGTTTCACTGACAAGCATCGTCGCCTGCAAATTTGCGGTTTGCCTTTCCTTTGAAAGTTTGCCTCCTGCCATTTGCCGAACTTCCTGATAGACAACAGCCCACAAGTTCTGAGCAGCATTCGGATTGCCGTTTTGAGCTTCTTCAAGCCACTTCGTCACTGTTGATTTGTCGGGCAAATACACCTCCAATGGAAGAAAAACCGGAAATATCTCTAATCCGTTGCGTACCTTCTATGTGAGTATCGCATGTTTATATAGGCAAGGCAACCCAACAAGGAGTTACAGATGCAACTATTCAAAGCCATACAGCGATTAAAGACCAGAAAAAAGATAAAGAGCGTCACAATTGAGTTAAGCGTTCGCGAGAACAAGCTCGACGCTATTTCTGAATCATTGTTTGCCGCTCGCGAAGTAGTCAAACTTGGATTTGCAAAGGACGCTGCGGCAATGCCTTGGGGAATTCGAGCTGTGGACGTACCTGCAAACCGGCTAGAAGATCTTAAGTATCACGCTGAGTCCATGGGTGCAAACCGCTGGTGGGTTACATACTATGAATAAAATTAAAGTAACTCTATGTCTCGCTATTTCATTTTCTCTTCTGGGCTGCATGAGCAAACGAGAAATAGTATTTGTTTCATAAGCTTTAACTAGATGGGACTTCGTATTGCACTTTCAATGCTTTAAGTTTCTGTTTCAATTCGTTTTGGACTCCAGCATATGCTGGATTGTCATACAAATTAATCATTTCGTTTGGATCTGATTTAAAATCAAACATCTCCCACTCATCAATTTCATAGTAATGAATGAGTTTGTAACGTTCAGTTCGAACACCTTCATGTTTCTGAACTGAGTGTGCTCCTGGATATTCATAATAGTGGTAGTACATTGAATCTCGCCATGTTGGCGTATCGCCCTTGAGAATGGGCACCATGCTTTGACCTTGCATTCGCTCGGGAATTTCAACACCAGCGATTTCAAGAAGTGTTGGCGCAAGATCGAGATTTTGAACAAGTAAATCTGAATGTGAACCTTTATCCGTCACATCAGGCCATGAAATGAGTAGCGGAATTCGCAAACTGGGTTCATACATAAATCTTTTGTCATACCAACCATGCTCTCCCAAGACAAACCCTTGATCTGACATATACACAATAATCGTATTGTCCTCCAAATCGTTTTCTTCCAAGTAATCTAGAAGGCGACCGACATTGTCATCAATTCCCTTGATACATCGAAGATAGTTTTGCATATACCGTTGATATTTCCAACGAGTTAATTCTGCACCCTT
>JABIWU010000097.1 GCA_018701395.1 Phycisphaerae bacterium
CAATTGCCGTTTGATACATGGAAAAAAGATTTTCCAGATGTTCTTATAAAAGAGGGCGGTCGTCAAGAACAACAATCTGAGGCATTCTCTTCACTCCCCGTTGGCTTTCTCGCAGCTTGCCTTATGATTTACGTCATACTCGCATGGTTGTTTGCAAGTTATCTTCAGCCACTCATTGTGATGCTTGGTATTCCATTTGCAATCATTGGTGTTATTTGGGGTCATTATATTGCTGGCGTATCCATTTCATTTCTGAGCATGATTGGTTTTGTCGCATTGAGCGGTGTTGTAGTGAATGATTCTTTGATATTTGTAGAGTTTTACAATACTAAAATTAAAGAAGGCATTGGAATGCGGGAATCTCTTTTAAGTGCTGGCGCTGCCCGACTTAGGCCAATTTTCTTGACAACTGTTACAACTGTTCTTGGCTTGACTCCGCTCATGCTTGAGCAATCGATGCAAGCAAAATTCTTGATACCTATGGCGCTAGCAATTTCTTTCGGTTTAATGAGTGCTACCTTCTTAATTTTATTGTTATTGCCTGCGTTACTCGTTATTGGGGAGGACTTTAGGTTATTTGGTTCATTCCTTTGGAGTGGAAATGATGAGAGCGAAACCTAACTGCTGTATAATACTATTTGCCCTCAGAACTTCTTTTAGAACTTAACTGAGCGTAGAACAGCATGAAGCAACTACAAGGTATCCCAGTTAGCCCCGGCGTCGTCATCGGTAGAGCTTTGGTTTTAGAAAAATCACTGCACCGTGTGCCTTTTTTAATATTAGGCGCAGACGAAATACCCAAAGAATTAGCAAAGTTTAATAAAGCTATCGGGGGCGCTATTGATCAAGTGACGCAAGATAGAAATCAAGTGGCAGCAACTCTTGGTGAAGAGCCAGCGAAAATTTTTGAGTTTCACTTGGGCTTACTCAATGATAAAACGTTAATTGAACCAATCCGTGACCGAATTGAATCTGAAGGCGTAAACGCTGCGTTTGCTGTTGTTGAAGCATTCGGAGAACTTGCTGATAAATTTCGTTCGATGGACAGTCCTGTTTTTAAAGACAAAGCGAATGATGTTTTTGACCTAGAACGAAGACTGCTTACACAACTGACTGGCGGCTCTAAAGACCGATTGGCTTCTGTTGATGAGCCAGTAATAGTCATTTGTCACCAGGTGACTCCTGCTGATGTTGCCGAATTAAATCACGATAAGGTTTTAGGGATTGCAACAGACATTGGTGGGAGAACTGATCATAGTTCGATTGTTGCAGCAGCAATTGGCGTGCCAGTTGTCGTGGGCTGTAAGTCCGTTGCTGAAGAAATATCCGATGGAGATTTGCTTATTCTTGATGGCAAGTCTGGCAGAGTCATTATTTCACCTGATGAACCGACGTTAACTCAGATGCGTCGGAATATTGAATTGCTTGAAACATTCAATTTAAAAACACAAGAAGTATCTCAACAGACCTCTGTTACTGCAGACGGTGTGGAAATTCATTTGTACGGTAACATTGAATTTGCACATGAAATTAAACAAGTACTCGCTAAAGGTGGCGAAGGCGTCGGACTGTATCGGACAGAGTTCCAATATTTAACTAGCAAGAGCTTGCCAACCGAAGACGAGTTGTTTGAAGAGTATGCATCCGCCATCCGCCAACTTGATGGAAGATTGTTAACGTTGCGTACTTTAGATTTAGGTGCTGACAAATACACCCAAGCTCAAGAGATGGAACCGGAGAGAAACCCATTCCTTGGTTTGCGTTCGATTCGTTACTGTTTACAAAATCAACATTTATTTAGAACACAACTCAGGGCCATTGTTCGATCCTCAGCCGTTGGACCAATTCGAGTTATGTTCCCTCTGATTACGTGTATGAATGAACTGCGTCAAGCAAAACTGATTTTCGCTGATGTCATTGAGGGGTGTGCAGAGGATGGAATTGACTACGATAAAAATATTCCAGTGGGAATGATGGTTGAAGTACCAAGTGCAGCACTGATGGCGTCGACATTTACGCGTGAAGTGGACTTCTTTTCCATTGGTACAAATGACCTAATTCAATACACCGTTGCCGTTGACAGGGGTAATGAGCGAGTTGCTAGTTTGTACACTGCGTCCAATCCAGCGGTCATAAAGCTCATGAAGTCCGTTATTAGGGCTGCAAGGCGGGGAAAAATTGAAACTTCTCTCTGTGGTGAGATAGCTGGCGATCCGATATATACTATGTTACTCATCGGGCTTGGCCTGAGGAGCCTATCTTTGGTTCCTTCTCAGATACCTGCAATTAAGCAGGTTATTAGGCAAGTTAAGATAGAGGAATGTGAACGACTGGCTCGAAAAATTGGGTCGCTCGATTCGGATCGTCGTATTCTCTCGGCGCTTCGAAGTGAATTGCAGAAAACTGTGCCTGAAGCGCTAGGTGGTTGGTCCACTTAACAAACCGTCAACTGACGCAGGCATTTACGAATATTGATTAGCAGGGATCGCACTTTAGCGGCCTGCAAAGTCAGACGAACACGAATGAGTAGCAATGCGAGCCATTGTTGCTAAGGCCAATTTAAGATGCGGAACTCCGCAATTGAAATTTGATAATTTCAAGTTGGTATGTGTTCTTTTATTAGCCAATAATGGCAAGTAAGGAACTATTGTGACAGATATACAAAAAACCACTAAGGAAATCATGATTGTTCATGATGACCCTGGTATAGAAACAAGAATTGCTATTCTCGAAGATGGTCGGCTTGAAGAGTTGTACACGGAGCGTACAAGAACAGCGACTGGCGTTGGTAATATTTATAAAGGGCGCGTTACCAATGTTGAATCAGCAATTCAAGCCGCATTTATTGAATATGGCGGAGCACAGCGTGGCTTCTTGCATATAACGGATTTGCACCCAAGGTATTTCCCAGGGAAAGAAACAAGCGAACGAGTTGGCAAAAAAATTCCCAAACATAATCGTCCGCCAATTCAAAGGTGTTTGAAGAAGGGCGATGAAATTCTTGTCCAAGTGCTTAAAGAAGGAATCGGAACTAAAGGCCCAACCTTAACAAGTTATCTTTCAATTCCTGGTCGCCTTTCAGTAATGATGCCCTTTATGGATAAGGTTGGGGTATCGAAGAAAATTGAAGATGAATCAGACCGCAAAAAAATGCGCAAAATTCTAGATTCTTTAAATTTACCAAGTGGGTTTGGTTTTATTCTTAGAACTGCTGGGTTAGGCAAAACAAAAATTGATGTTAAACGTGATATCGCTTATCTAATACGTCTTTGGAAATTAATTGAAAAGCGAATAGATAAAGTCGGAGCGCCATGCCAGTTGTACAACGAGTCGGATCTTCTTGTGCGAACAATTCGAGATATTTTACGGCCATCCATTGACGTCATAGTTGTTGATTCTGAATCTTCGTATGAGCGCATTACTTCATTCTTGAAAATTGCTGCTCCAAGATCATCTAGAAAAATTATTCAATACAGAGAAGCATCGCCTATTTTTCACGCATTCAATATTGAAAAGCAAATTGACGAAATTCACTGCCGAGAAGTCGAACTTCCTAGCGGTGGACGTTTAGTAATTGACCAGACTGAAGCACTCGTTGCTATCGACGTAAACTCAGGAAAAAGCAGAGGCGCAAAAAACAGTGAAGCCAATGCTGTGAATACTAACTTGGAAGCGGCGGACGCAATCTGTCGGCATCTTCGATTGCGTGACCTTGGTGGAATTGTTATCAATGACTTAATTGATATGGGTCAATCGTCAAACAGGAGAAAAGTTGAAAAACGATTCCAAGATAACTTAGCGAGAGATCGCGCACGTTCAACTGTTTTGCCAATTAGTAGATTTGGTTTGATGGAAATGACTCGTCAGCGAATCCGTCCAAGTGTTCTAGACAGCCATTATGTCTCTTGTTCGCAATGTGATGGGAGAGGCAACATTAAAACTACCGAAGAAGTTGCAGCAGATGCAACACGGCATTGCGGTTGGTTGTTGCATCATATAAATGTGCACAGGGTCGAATTGACATGTTCTGCATCTGTAGGAACTTTTTTGCTGTCGAACAAACGTAGCGAATTAGACTCATATGAAAAGCGATCTAAGAAGCGAATTGTTGTACGAATTAGTGAAGAACTAGCAAAAGACCGCCTCGTATATTATGTGTATGACGCACGTGGTGCGGACATTGAATTGGAAACGCTTGTTGCATCTAAACCGCTTTCAATTGCAGCGCTAATAAAAGCGGATAACTCTTATGTTGCTGACGATGAAAATTCTGAAGAGAAAACTGGTAGGCGAAGGTCGCGCCGTAGAAGCAGCAAGAAACTTCCTCTAGCAGAGGCAGCATCTATTTCTGCTGGTTCCGATCTTCAAGAAGAGTTGGATTCACTTGATAAGGTTGAGCCAGAAGTCAAAAAAGGAAGAAAACAGAATCAAAGAGAAGACGTGAGAAATGAAGAAACTCCAGCGGATTCCGCGATGCGAGTTTTTCAATTCGCGAAGAGCCTCGGCAAATCAAGCAAGGAAGTTATTGCACAGTGCACGCAGGAAGGATTCTCCGTTCGTAATCACATGTCTACGTTGAATTCTGAAATCATTACAAAACTTAAAGAAGGTTTCGAAGAACTCGTTGAAAAGAAAAAGCCCCGGCGAAGAAGACGTCGAAAAAACAGTAAAGCGAAAAAATCAAATGACGCAGTGGCAACAGCCACATCTACTGAATCGGCTCCGGTCGACACTAAAGAGGCTGCAACTGAGAAAAAGGTAGTTAAGAAAAAAACAAGAAAAAGGTCACGGCGCACATCAAATCGCTCGAATAAAAAAGCCAATCCAGCAGAAGCCAAAAAAGCGACAAAGGCTAAAGTTGAAGTTGTTGAGCCCAAAAAGAAACCTCGTAAAACGCTTTATGGAGGCAGAAGGCGATCTGTAACAACTGATGAAATTCAAGCAAGTAGAGATACTAGACCATGAGTCAGAGGATTTTTATTCTTGGTTCAACTGGATCCATTGGCTGTAGCGCTGTCGAAACTATATTGCATTTGCGAGCCAAAGATGGCGAAGGAAGTTGGCCGGTTGTTGGTTTAGCAGCGGGTAAAAACCACGCTTTATTGCACGAGCAAGCAGTAACTCTAGGAGTCAATTCTGTATCTCACTGTTCAAACACATCGCTTGGTATTGCTAATGAGTATAACTCTGCGGTACAATTAATCCAAGAACAAGCGCAACCCGGCGATTTGGTTGTTGCAGCAATTGTTGGTTTTGCTGGAATTGCCCCAGTCCTTGCAGCGATTGAGTGTGGTTGTTCTATTGCACTTGCTAATAAAGAGTCACTGGTTTCAGGCGGCCAGGTTGTACTAGACGCTGTTGCTAAAGCAGGGGTTACATTAGTACCAGTTGACAGTGAGCACTCCGCAATTTTTCAAGTGTTGGCGGGAAATTCTGCTAAAGAAATTAAAAAAATCGTGCTTACCGCAAGCGGTGGGTCACTTCGGGGCTTCACTAAAGATGAAGTTGCAATTGCTACTGTTTCCCAAGTGTTGAACCATCCGACTTGGAATATGGGAGCAAAGGTTACAGTAGACTCTGCTTCTCTGATGAACAAAGCGTTAGAGTTAATTGAAGCGCATTGGCTGTTTGGCGTTGACGCAAGCAAACTTGAGGCAATTATTCACCCTCAATCGATTGTGCACGGCATGGTGGAATATTGTGATGGGTCTGTTATGGCACAACTATCGCCTCCGGATATGCGCTTGCCCATACAATTCGCACTAACGTGGCCAGAACGAGTTTCTGGATGTGGTAATGTCCTAAATTGGAGTGCGTTGAGCTCATTGGAATTTGAGCAAATTGATAGTTCGATTTTTCCAGCCATTGCGATTGCTTACGATGTGATTAATCGGGGAGGCACATCTGGGGCCATTCTCAATGCAGCTAATGAAATTGTTGTTGAGGCTTTTCTTGAACAAGGATTGCCCTTTGGGTCGATGATTGGTATCGTTTCTGAGACATTAGATAAAATAGAAATAGTAGATGATGCTGTAATGGATGCAGTTATCGAAGCAGACACCGAAGCAAGGTCATTAACCAGACAAATTATTGCTTCACGCAAGGTACACTCGTAAAGGATTAGAATGAGTTTTGATTCAATTTTTAATATGCTCTTGATTGTTTTGGGTTTTGGATTTCTAATTGGAATTCACGAGTGGGGACATTTTATTGCTGCTAAGTGGTCTGGGATTAGAACAAACGCTTTTGCAATCGGAATGGGTCCACAGGTCTTTTCTTATCGAAAAGGAATTGGGTTCTGTTATAAATCGACAACGCCAAAAGTAGTAGCTAAGTTTGGCAAAGACGCGCCTGAAATGACGGACAGCGAATTAAAAGAACATGGTCTCTCAGAAACGGAATACTCATTGCGATTACTTCCAATTGGCGGCTTTGTAAGCATGCTCGGTCAAGAAGATGGTAAACCAGATTCAATTTCTGAAGACTTAAGAAGTTACAACAAATGCCCAATCGGTAAACGGATGGTTGTTGTTTCAGCAGGGGTAGTCATGAATTTACTTTTCGCCGGGTTTCTCTTTTTAATTTGCTTTCAGATAGGCGTTAATTTTGAAGCGCCAATTCTTGGTTTAATTGTTCCAGGTTCACCCGCGAGTGAAGCGATTGCGCTAGATGAAGGATCTCATCTGCAACCCGGTGATACGGTTATATCTGTTGACGGTAAACCAGCAAAAACATTTACGGATATTCAAATTGCAAGCGCAATGGCTAAGCCCGGAGTACCAGTCGAACTTGTTATTAAAAGGGATGGTCTTGTAGAACTTTTATCCTATTCAATTGCTCCCGCTAGTGTGACCCAGGAAGGTTTGCTTGAATTAGGTTTGTACCCTGCCTCTTCCTTGAAACTCCGTACTGGTGAATCAAGCGAAAGTGTACTAGCAGCAGTTCACTCTACTGAAACGCTAACTGGTATTCAGGCAGGTATGCGTTTGACAACGGCTAACGGTCAGCCGGTTGAAGTGTGGTCGCAATTTAGGTCAGTTGTTCAGGAAAGCGACGGAAAGCCAGTCCAAACAGAATGGGTTGGTTTAACGGGCACATTGAACGTTGAAATTCCAGTAGATCCAGTTTTATCTGTACTTAGAATTGCGGACATTCCTGCGTCTGCACCTCAAAATTATGACCAAGGATTGCTTGGCCTGAGCCCGTTATCAGAAATTGGTTCGATACTTTCAGATAGCCCAAATAATTCTATTCTTCAAATTGGGGACATTGTCTTAAAAGTTGCTTCTATTGAAGCTCCAAGAATGGGGCAACTGCGCAATTTGCTTGCTCGCACGCCAGATGGAAAAGTTTCAATTACTGTTTTGCGAGATTCCAAAGAAGTAGAACTTCAAGCTTCAATTCGAAATGGGTTGCTTGGTGTATTTTTGGAGAACGCTCTTGATGTACCAAGAATTGCTCAGCCAATTTCGTATACCTTAGTCAACAATAAAGAAGTGGCAACACCTATTGCAGATGTGCAACTAGTTGCTGGCTCAGAAATACTTTCCATTCAGGGAAGACCAGTCTCAAATTGGGAAGAAATCAGAAATGCTTTTATCGCAAGTGGGGATTCTGCAGAATTGGAATTGCGAAGTTCTCTTTCTGGAAAAGCAACGACTAAAATTACTATTGCTATTTCTGACAAAGAACACGATGCTTTGTCGGCGTTAGGTTGGTATTCACCTTTGCCGATGCAGATGTTTGACCCAATCTATGTGACCCGAAGCAGCAGTGGCAACCCCATTAAAGCGTTAACCATGGGTTTTGATGAAACAGTAAATATGGTTACGATGACGTACCTTACTATCGACCGCCTCTTACGTAGAAGTGTCGGTGTCGATCAGTTGCGAGGTCCAATTGGTATTGTCCATGTTGGCGCGAAAATTGCAGATAGAGGACTTAGTTATCTATTCTTTTTCCTTGCAATTATTAGTGTAAATTTAGCGGTATTGAATTTCTTGCCACTTCCAATTGTCGATGGTGGTTTGTTCTTGTATCTCATATATGAGAAGTTGTTTAAAAAACCACCGTCAATCGGATTTCAAAATGCTGCTGCAGTCTTTGGGCTTGGTTTGATAGCAATGCTCTTTGTAGTGACGTTTTACAATGATATTATGCGTATTGTTGGCTAACATATTGGCCTCACACATTCTGTTGTCGTAGTGTGTGCATAACACCTTTCTCAAATGACCAGGGTGTTTATTTATATCTAATATGAAAGGTCACAATCACTTTTATTATTTTACTCCTCATCTTTGCGCAGTGCTACAGATATTACTTACTTCTACTTTCAGTCTCTTCCAAGATGTGCGCTACACATCTAGTTGATAGTCATTTAGTATTGATGTTAGCAAGTGCCGAAATCTAGGGAACTAATTCCGATTATGCCGGTTACGAAACCGTTAAAACCAATTATTGATGTCATGCGGTAGGGTTTTGCTGCCGAAATTGCTTTTAGGCACTAAAGGCAAGGATGCATATGAACTTATACCAATCTCCGAAAACTCAGACTATACGATCAATAATGATTGTTGAAAGTGACAACGCGCTTGCACAACGTCTCGTTGCATCATTAGTAACAATCGCAGATTCAAGTGCTAGCGAACCGAATAGATTTCAAAGTTCAAATTTAGAATGTCAGGTATTCGCTTCCCAGCGAGAATTCTTTGAATCTGATCCCGCGATTTGGGATGTAGTTGTGTGTGCTTCGCAACTTGGGGATTCTTCAGGTTTTGATATTCTTTCCTTTGTACAAGGTCTAAGGCCGGATGTACCTGTAATTATAACTGGATCGCCAGATGAATCAGGCACCGCAGTCGAAGCTATCAAGGCAGGGGCTGCAGATTATTTAATGCTTACAGGGCATGAGATGATTACACTTCCAGTCACAGTGCAAAAATGTTTAGCGTTGCAAGTTATCCGTTCTGAGAATGATGATTTGCATACGGATTTAAGCCAATCGCTATCAGAGTTAGCCGTTGCTAATCGCGAACTGCAACAAATGATTCAGAGACTTGAAGTTGCTGCGCGAACAGATGACTTAACAAAGTTGAGCAATCGACGTTGGTTGAACTTAATGTTAGAAAGTAAGTGGGAAGAGGCGTCACGAAATGGAATCCCTCTAGCGTTTTTAATGATTGATCTTGACGGGTTTAAACCATTCAACGACAGTTTTGGGCATCAAAAAGGCGACGAGGTGTTACGTCTTGCTGCAAGAGTTCTCGAAGCGAATTGTCGCTCAATAGATGTATCTGCGCGTTTTGGGGGAGATGAATTTTGCGTACTGATGCCGCATGCAGAACCAGATTCAGCAATACGTGTTGCGCATAGAATTGCTTCTGCATTCGATGAAGCAATGTCAGCAATAGTTGAAAGCGATTCTCTTGTATCAATGTCGATTGGCGTTTCGCATTTGCAAATAAATCAACCAGTAAGTGCTGACGAATTGGTACTGTTTGCAGATGAAGCAATGTATCAAGCAAAAAGCATATCGAGCAAACGTGTTGTGATGTCGGAAGCATCCCGTCGAAATGTTGCGTAACTATATTCGTCGTTTCATCGCTCGATCCATATCACGTTCTGCAACTTTCTTTGCGAGGTCTTGTCGCTTGTCCGCTTTACGTTTACCTGAAGCTAAACCGATTAGGACTTTCGCTTTGTTGTTTGAAAAATAAATCTTTAATGGGACGAGGGTATTGCCTTGTGAATTGGTGAACGTAGCAAGTTTTATAATTTCTCTTTTATGTGCGAGCAAGACCCGAGTTCTCGTCGGTTCATGTTGTTGCGTCGGACCTGCATCGGAATATTCTGCAATATGTACACCGTGCATAGACAGGGCCACAGGGCGCACTGAAGAACGAATCCATCCTTCAGCTAGACTTGCTTGCCCTTTGCGGAGAGACTTAACCTCTGTCCCTCGCAGGACAATGCCTACTTCAAGCGTGTCTTCAATGTGATAATCATGCCGCACTTTGCGGTTTTCAATGATTGGCGAGTGATTGGTTTTCTTCTTTTTCATGGTAAAAATAGGATTCTAGAGTATAAAATTGGTGTTTGTTGCACAACTTCACTTGTTTTGAGTGGCATTTAGATTAAAAAAATGTAAAGTATCCTATAGGAGACTGAACAATGGAAATTATGTCAATTGCGCTGTTAAGTAGTTGTTCGTTAATGGGGCCACCCGATACGGCAAACTGGACTTTCGATATTACTTCAAGCGGGCAAAACCAATCATGGGTTGCGCCTACGCCAATTAGAGCAGATGGGGTGCACTATGAACTTCTTTACACTGTTACAGGCGCAACAGTGATGGTAAGTTATATTGGAATTGATTTTGGTCCAATTGACGTTTTAAATATGATTCCACCGTATGCATTAGAAACACGGCGTATACAAAATGGACCTTGCCCATTAGACTTTGGCTGGACAACTGTCAGCGCACCTGAAGGGCAAATACCACCATCGTTGTCCTTTGACTGGATGGTTGAACTCAATGCAAAAGGTCGTGCGACTTTCCTGATGGAGAATTTATTTCTTGGCCAAGCAGACTATGATTTAGGTTGGCCATGGGGAAGTGTTACAGTCCAAATTGAATCTGGAACGGTTACAGCTAATGTAAAATTAGATATTGTTCAAAATCCGTGTTATGCGGATATCGACAACAACGGGGTTGTGGACGTTGTGGACCTTCTTGAACTCATCGGCGCTTGGGGTGAATGCGGTGATTGTCCTATTGATCCAAATGCCGATGGCTATGTCGATGTGACAGATTTATTGATGATCGTAGGCTCGTGGGGTACTTGCCCAAGTTGAGTGCCAACTCAAGGCGAATTTTTGATAAAAAACCATGGCAATTGCCGTGGTTTTTTAATGCGCGGAAGAGGACTCGAACCTCCATGGGATTTTACTCCCACCAGCACCTCAAGCTGGCGCGTCTGCCAATTCCGCCACCCGCGCTTGGGATCACGATTCTACCACGACAAGCGGACTCCTGCTAGCGTAGAATCTCTAAAGATGAGCAAGAATACATTAAACATAAATGAAATTTTTCTATCAATTCAAGGCGAATCGAGCAGGGTAGGTTTGCGCTGTGTCTTTGTGCGACTTCGTGGCTGTCCGTTGCGTTGTAATTATTGCGATACTTCGTATGCCTTTTCAGAAGGCGGCGCGATGACCATCGAGGATATTATTGAAGAAGTGCATTCGTACGATTGCCAACTTGTTGAAATCACCGGTGGTGAACCACTCATTCAGCAAAATGTGTATCCGTTGATGAGAAAGTTATGCGACCTAGGTTATGAAGTTCTCATTGAAACAAGCGGTCAACAGAAACTGGATGCATGCGACTCCCGTGTCAAACTAATTGTTGATATTAAAACCCCAAACAGTGGTGCAGGCGGATCCTTTTTAGAATGCAATTTTGATCTTCTTCGAAAGGCAGACGAAGTGAAATTTGTTCTAACGAACAAAGAAGATTTTGACTGGGCATGTACTATTGTGGAACAGTTCAATTTGCTGGAACGAGTAGGAGAAGTCCATTTTTCGCCTGTCATGTATCAAGAAGCAAACACTTGCATTCAAGGTTGTAAAGCGCTTCCCCCAGAGACATTAGCGAACTGGATTCTAGAATCAGGTCTTGGTGTGCGTTTGCATTTACAACTACATAGATACATTTGGGCTCCTGATGCAAGAGGCGTGTAAAATAGAAACTATGCGACTAGAAAAAACATTTAGATTTGAAGCTGCCCACTGGTTACCGAATGTTCCTGAAGGACATAAGTGCGGACGAATGCACGGGCATTCTTTTCGCGTGACAATTGTTGTTGAAGGGGAAGTTGATGCAGAATCAGGATGGGTGATGGACTATGGAATTATCAAAGATGCGTTTGCGCCCATTGACGCTCAATTAGATCATTATTGCTTGAACGAAATTGAAGGATTGGAAAATCCAACAAGTGAAAAGTTGTCTCAATGGATCTGGAATCAGATGAAACCGAATCTCCCGCAATTGTTTGAAGTTGCAGTGGAAGAGACGTGTACTTGTCGTTGTGTGTATCGTGGGTGATATTGAATTAGGCGTCGTCGTGTTTGAGAACAACTAAATTCGTACGTTCGCCACGCCCTTGCAAAGGGTAATCTTTTCGGAGTGGAAATGCCGGAAAATCTTTCCACATTAATATGCGCCGTAAATCTGGGTGATTACGGAAGTGAATGCCGAACATGTCAAATACTTCACGCTCTCGCCATTCTGCGCCTTCCCAAATATCAGTCGATGAATCAACATACAGGGCGGGATCATCTTCGATGCCAGAAGTATCTAACGATGGATTCAAGAAAGTTTTTACTCTAATTCGTCTTGCGGTTTCAGTGTTTGCAAGAATCCAAACGACAGCAAATCTTCCAATAGTTGGGGCGGGGTAGTTGAGATAATCAACCGCAGTGACATCGCAAAGTAAATCGTAATTACAAGTTGGATCGTCACGAAGAAACCGTAACAAGCGATGTGCATCACTTGGATCAGCAACAAGAGTGGTGTCGCCCCTGAATTCAGTTGCCCGTAATTTCATATCGTCGAGTGCTTCTTTGACTCGTGAAATAGTTGGATGGTCAAGACGTGGTTTCATAACGGAACATTGTATCCAAAATAGAGGAATTACTGTGGGCTTGATCCCTGTAAGCCACGGATTGTAATGGTATCAATCGCAGGGTCCATGTTCCAGGAAACGACTTCAGCTCGAACTGGGTACGGGCTGCCCTGCGTTAAAATCGCAATGGTCCTGCCTTGCGTAGCGGATAAGTCAGCGATACCTGTTCGTAAGTTATAGTCAAATAAATCACAGTCAACGGTTCGGGATTCTGTTGCAATGTAAACCGTTCCGGTTGCAACTAACTGCTGTAGATCCATTCCTCGCATTGTTAGCTCAGAACTTCCATCTTTATTCGTACGAACTCGGTTTGGATCAACTGAAATCGCTTCAATTCTGTCCGATGTAAGCATACCTATTGAACCGTCGAGACCTTTGTGTAGCATTTGAACATTGCCATTCATCTCGATTCGATATAAATCGTCAGATAATTTTGTTGTTATAAGTTTTTTGTCCCAAGTAAATCGAGTAGTTCCTCTTCCTGCAAGGGACGATTGGTGCAGTTCTTTGTTTGGAACCCTTGGGTCTCGAAGAACAAGCTCGCCGTTACCAACTGCGAGTGTTTCAAAAGTTATTGCATCGAATTCAATGTGATTTCCACCTATGTAATACACGACTGGAGGCGCTTCCAAGTCTAGTGGTTCCCAAGAACGGTGTTCAATTTTTGCATCGTTTTTTGCAATGACTTTCTTAAGTTGGCGCTCGTCATTCTCTGCGTCATCGTGCATCTTTTCAAATTCAAGACGTAAGTCGTCACCTGTCATTTGGCTTCGTTCAATAGAAGATCTCTGAGAGCGAACATCGACACTCCCTTTAAGGTCAATCGCTCCAGCATCGTTATTGAATGTTCTGTCAAGCAACATATTCTTTTTCCAATTTGTACGCATCGATATATTGATTGGTTCTTTAGCTTGTTGTTCTTTGTTATCAATGTCTGGTCGAGCAATGCGGTGGTTTGGAGTAACGTCAAGCGGGGCATCTAAAAAGAGTGCTTGCCCTGCGCCATTCCATCTACCTTTTCCGCTTGCTCTATCAAGAGTTAACGTTGCGAAATCGCCGCGGTTCATCAGCATGCGTTTGTATGCGATTAGTACATCTCCTTCGAGGATGGCAATGTCTTGTGAGATATCGCCTTCAAGGGCATTACAGAAAGCGCGTCCACCATCGTCGA
>JABIWU010000098.1 GCA_018701395.1 Phycisphaerae bacterium
GCATTGGATGCATTTCAATTACTTTGTGAAACGGAGGGGATAATCCCAGCGCTTGAATCATCGCATGCGGTTGCTTGTGCTATTCGAGTGGCTAAAGAAATGCCTAGCGATCAACGGCTTCTCATAAATCTTTCGGGACGTGGCGATAAAGATGTTGAAGAAGTGCAGCGTTTGTTAGCCCTTAGCTAATTTATTCGGTTGGTGTGCAACATTTTGCTGGGCGTTTGCCAGTACCACTTGCATCTTCAAATGTGGAATACCCTACTTTGTTATTCTCAATTATTCGTGCAGCATTTTTGCACCCAGCGCTATGGAATACTTTGCTTTTTTTCGAAGCAATAAATGGTGCGCTATCTGGTGGTACTGTCTCGGAATCTGAATTCGACGGTGAAGTAGATGAAATTGTCATCTCGACAGGTGTTGCTTTGAGTGCAGTTTTGATTGCCGATTCAGGCCAGGCAATTGCTTCAACAGTGGCACCCTTGCCTTCGCTTGGAACTAAATCGACTGCGATGGCACAGTGATCAGATGCGTAGCCTTCTGGGATGGCATCTTTTCGCCAATCGTATTCAGGGTGTGAAGAACCTAAAACAAAGCCACTATCAATGACAAGCTCGCCAACAGCTGCAGTGTTGAGAAAAATAAAATCAATTAGTCGGTTAGATGTATGTGTTTTTCGAAGTGGAGAAGTGTCGTCCCATTTAAGATTTTTAGCGCGGAATGCGAGCGAATCGGTCATGCCGTTTCGAAGATAAATTTGAACTGAGCGGTCCCAGGGTTGCGCATTAAAATCACCAATAACAGCAATGTTGCGATCTGGATTCATCTCAGTCATCGCTTCGATGTATGTCATAATTTGGAGTGCTTCTGCTTCTCTGTGCCACGCGTTACGTCCCGCTTTGTGGTGAATGCTAAATACAGTTAGTGCATAGCCACTTGGAGTTTCAACGGAAACGCAAAGTGGACTTCGTTGGAACGTTATTTCATCGGTGCCCTCTGGAACAGCAGTCCACCCTCCCCCAACTCGTTCTACCTTAGTAAGGTCAGCATTAATCCAAGTTTTGACTTTTGTAACAGGGAAGCGGCTTAAAAGACTTTGCTCAATACCTCTGTAGTATCCGACTTCTTCAGAAACAACATGCGTATAGCCCATAGATGGTAAGTAATTTTTATTAAACCACTCAAGCGCTTCTTTGCTTTCTACTTCTTGTAATGCAAGAACATCAGCGTCTAGTTCGCGAATGATTTTCGCTAATTCTTCACATCGTTCCGAAGAAGTAGGCCCTGGGTTATCGCCAAAATCGTCGTAATCCCCTTGCAAAGATTTGTCATCTACTTGATCAAAAAAGTTCAACATGTTGTATGAACCAATTCGAATCGTCCCATCAATTCTAGGCATTGCTTCGGTTAAACCAAAGCGATGGTCTGTTGAAGGTGCAAGTGACAGGACAATTAGGGCAAGTGTTTGTAACAGCATCCCATGATGATAGCCGAACAGTGCAAATTAGTCGATAGATGCATGTTGATGATCGGAAATCATTCTTGAAACAATATTTGCTCGTAAAAGCAATAGTGCTGTTTCAAGTTGTGGGTCTAGTCCAAGCGTAATCAAATCATTTATGTCAGGCCGTTCGTCAATAGTTGGATTTGGCAAAATTAAATCTGCTTCTTGTCGTAACTTATTACTTTTTGTAATTTGGTCTGGTGACATAGTAACTTCAACATCTGGAATAACTCCCCAGTCAGTGGAACCACGCCGTTTGTGCACTAATCTGCCGGGTGTTTCGCCTCCATCAGGTGATGGCAATCGATACGTCTGCGTTGTTAATTTTACATATGATTCAATTCCAATTTGGTGCACAGTTTGTACGCTGCCCTTTCCCCAACTTCTTTGCCCAACAATAATGCCAGCATCGTGCGCTTGGACACAACCCGCAACAATTTCGCTTGCACTTGCAGAGCCCTGGTTAATTAAAATGATAACTGGCCAGTCTGAAAGGTATGCGCGATTTGGCCGTGCGCGCATACGAAATAATTCATCACCGTTAGCGGTCTCGCCACTTACGATCGTGCCTGAACTTACAAACAAGTTTGAAATTTGTCGTGCAGTTGGAAGTAGGCCGCCAGGGTTATAGCGCAGATCTAAAATCAAACCGTTTGGTTCGCCTTCTTCTTGCATTTCTCGAACAGCGGAAAGCATGTCTGAGTAGGATTCGTCAGAGAAATTAGATAATTTAATGTAACCAATTTTATTAGTAGGATCAATGTACCAGCCCCAGTTCGGTTGGCCTTCTTCGTCTAAATCTTTCTTCCACCACCCATGAACTGAATGCAATTTGATCGAATTACGAGTCAGCGTAATAGTAATAGGTTCTTCTTCAGTTTTTCTACGAATTGTTATGCTCACAGCAGTGCCGGGAGGCCCAGTAATTCGATCGACAGCATCATTCAAAGACCAACCGCTTGCGGATTTGCCGTTTACAGCAAGGATAACATCATCTGGTTGAACTTTACCGTAATAGGCCGGCGTGCCTTCGATTGGCTTGACGACCATAATTTCTCCTTTAGTATTTTCTTGAATACTGATTCCAATTCCAACAAAACTTCCTTCTGTTTGTTGTTGGAATCGTCTTGATTCATCTGGCCAAATAATGGTGCTGTATTTATCAAGTTTTCCCATTGCCCCGTCACCGAATTCACGAAGAATCATTCCCCTTGGAAGTTCCATCGCTGTTGTATTCAACGCTAAAAGCCTTTTGAATATTTGGGTTAGTAATCTCTTGCCAGAAATATGCTCTAGGTACTGTGGGTAAGTGTCTAATTCCTCATTCACTCCGTCAATCCAAAGTGCTTGCAATCGTGAATCGGAAGCATTATTAAAACTCTCTTCAATGATAGGAATTTCACCCAGTTTTCGTACGGATTTAAGACCGCCCCTGATTAGGTCGTCCCACTCAACGCCATTAATATGTTCACTTACGGCAGTTGTAAGTGCACGAATAATCATTGACTCATCAATGCCATTTACCCGCTCAACCCAATTGTCAGCAGCTCGCTCGGTGTAATCTTCTGGTGGTTCATCGCCAAGAATTACAGCACGCGCAACAAATAACTTGTGTAGATGTTCTGGAGCATATTGTCGTAAGAGTGAAACTTGCAATGCAACTTCTTCAAGTTGATCATTCCACAATTCATATAAATCTCTTCTGGACGTGCCTTCGTAGAAAGTTCGCAAGTAGTAAAGAAGCGTTTGAGCAGTTAGAATATTTTCACTTTGGTCAAGCGATGCAACATCACGTTGTGCTTGCGAAAGAACTGCTTGGACATCTTCGTTGTACATTATTTCATCAAGTGTGTTGCTTAAAGTTTGTGCTTTAACAGCAGACTGCATTGCTTGCAATGTGTTGCCATTTTTAAAACGAGAATTCATTTCAACTATCGCTTCATCACGTGCTTTAGTTGTTTCGAGTTGCTCTGTATCTCGATGCTCGCGATATATTTTTAATTGTGATTTAAAGGTTTGAAGGTCCACTTCTTCACCTTCAGGAACATTATTTAATAATGTGGTAACGGTATCCCAATGTCCATCAGATGCGGCGACCCAGATTTGGGTTGACCACTCAGTAGCTCCTTGATATTGAGCATAGGTGGGAGCATTTGTAGTAAGTGCAAGAATCGCTAGAAAAGAAAGGAATCTAATGGGGCACATTTTCATATTGAAGGTCCTTTGTAAACCGTAAGGTGAGATTTCACTAAAATCGGCACTTTGATTCACTATCTTGAGAGGATGCTTAAGATACCTTCGTTTTTACGGATTGAGGCTATTTTTGTTCGTGGGACTCGTTTTTTAGCCTTTTGCCGGCCTCTGACCATGCATCTATATCTGGAATGGCATTGTTAACATGTTTTTCGCTCATGGTTGGCTTGCACTTACACCTGTTCGCAACAAGTGCAATTGCAATGATTGCTAGCACGCCCAACAGAAGTAACAAAGAAGCAAGCAGTACTAAAATTGGAACCGAAATGGTCATTGTGCTCGCATTGCAAGATCGTTTTGGCAGTTAGTAATTTCTTCAATTGCAATTGGGCTTGATCGAAGTGGTTCTGGAAGTGTGCTCAAGATTGCAAGTGCATGCTCTGCTTCGCCTGTTATACGTAGGACTCTCGCTTGTATGAAACGTAAATTAGAATCTGTTGGACGAATGGTGCATCCTCTTTTTGCGAGTTCATTCGCTTCTTCGTAGTTGCCAAGTTCAGCTTCGATTAAAGCAGAGGTAAGTAACGAATAGGGTTCATGCATATCTCGAACTAAACTTTGTTCTATCCAAAATTTTGCATCACTCCAGTTTTTGTCTAGTAAATAAATTTGCGAGATAAAAAAAGAGGCTCTTGCGTCATTTGGGATACTCTCGTGGGCTAATATGTAATAATGTTTTGCTTCTCCGGTTAATTCCACCATATGTGCAAGTTGTGCAGTTGAAAGATATAAAAGCCCCGGGTCAGATGCTGTTTTGCAGGCTGTTTTATATGCTTCAAGTGCTCTTAATCTCCTAGTTGTTGCTTGGACAACATCACCAGATCGTTCTGCTTTTGCAGCACATGCAAGCAGAACCAAGCCGTAGGATTCTTGCGTATCAGAACCACTCGGATCTTTATCAACGAGCACTTCCATAATAGCTAATGACTCTGTGAATTTTTCAGCATCAAGAAAATCCATTGCAGCGTTGATTGTAGTTCGCCTTTGCTCAACAGTAATTTGAGATTCTTTTGGAGAATCTGCATTCCTACAGCTTACAATCAGGGCAATACTTAATAGCGAGGGTATCATGGTAATTATGACAGATACAGCTTTTTCAATAGACACCATTCCTAAATCATACGCACCAAGTGAGGTTGAGGCAGGAATTATTTCAAAATGGGACAATGCAAATCTTGGACACTGCAGCGGAGATACCACTGCCAAGCCATTTACGATACTGATTCCACCTCCAAATGTTACCGCCCCGCTACATCTTGGGCACGCATTAAACAATACTTTGCAGGATGTCCTAATCCGATGGCATCGAATGACAGGCGACGCCACGCTTTGGATGCCTGGAACGGACCACGCAGGGATTGCGACTCAAACGGTCGTTGAAAAACGATTATTTCAACAAGAAGGAAAAAAGAGAACAGATTTTTCAAGGGAAGAATTTGTTTCACGAGTGCAATCGTGGAAAGATGAATACGAATCAACAATTCTTACTCAACTTCGAGCGCTCGGTGCTTCTTGCGATTGGGATAGAACTCGTTTTACAATGGACGATATTTGTGCTTCTGCAGTTCGCGAAGCATTCTTTACTTTATTCAAAGATGATTTAATTTATCGAGGTAAGCGATTAGTAAATTGGGATCCAGTCACACTTACCGCTTTGGCAGACGATGAAGTAGAAATGAAAGAAGTCGAAGGTCACATGTATTATCTTCGCTATCCTCTGGAAGATGGCAGTGGAACAATTACCGTTGCAACAACTCGTCCTGAAACAATGCTCGGCGACACAGCTGTTGCAGTAAATCCAAATGACCCTCGCGCAGAAGCTTTGCGTGGTAAATCAATTCGATTACCGATTGTTGGTAGGATTATTCCAATAGTTGAGGATGAGTACGTAGTTATGCAAGGCGCGGACGATCCAAAAGCAGAATTCGCTACGGGATTTTTAAAAGTGACGCCAGCGCATGACCCGAATGACTGGGACATCGGGGTACGACACGAACTTGAAGTCATTAACATTATGGCTTCTGATGCTTCTATTTCTGATTCGTATGGCTGGGAAGATGCAAGCGAAGAATCGCAAGCATTTATTGGTTTGTCTAGAGAGGATGCACGAAAAGCAATTCTTGATTGGTTCAAGACAAATGATTTGCTAGAAAGTGTTCGACCATACACGCACAGTGTTGGGCACAGTTATCGAAGCCATGTTCCGATTGAACCTTATTTGTCAGATCAGTGGTACGTTCGCGTAACAGATGATCGACTTTGCAATGAAGCTCTACGCGCCCTTTCGAACGAACAGTACAAAGGCAATCCTCCAACAAGAGAAACAGGTGAACGCGGTGGCGATGGTGGATTGCAGTTTTATCCTGAGCGGTACGCGCATTCATACCAAGCATGGCATGAAAACTTGCGCGACTGGTGTATTTCAAGGCAGGTTTGGTGGGGACACCAAATTCCTGTTTGGACAAAGTCTTTCGGCAAAGACGACTCAATTACTTGGCCACATCAAGAGAGTGAAGCAGTTGCATCGAGTCAATTGTTTGATGCAGGTGAAGATGTAACAGATGTGCACCTTTGTATTGCAGGCGGACATGAAACAATTGAAAATGAAATTGAAGCTGCTGGCTTTAAACGGGATGAAGATGTTTTAGATACATGGTTTAGTTCTGCACTCTGGCCTATTTCGACAATGGGCTGGCCAGACCCATCTAAATTTCCAGAAACAGAAGGATTATTAGAAAAGTTTAACCCGTCAAGTGTTCTTTGCACTGGGCGTGACATCATTACGCTTTGGGTAAGCAGAATGGTAATGTTCAACCGTTATTTCCGAGGAGGCAATCTCCCCTTTAGTGATGTGTATATCAACCCAATGATTCAAGATGGTTTCGGCCAGCGGATGAGTAAATCACTTGGTAATGGGGTAGATCCTCGCGATATTATTTCAACGCATGGGGCGGATGCAATGCGGTACACCATGGTGCAACTTGCCACAGGAACGCAAGATGTTCGACTTTCGGTTGATCTTATTTGTCCGTATTCTGGAAAAGTTTTTACGCCTTCCTATGTAAAGTCGAAAACTGGCCACGAAGTTATGGCACCCTTGCAATCATCTCCTGAAAATCCTGAAAACAAAATGTCTACACTATATGGATTGTTAGTAGGCGAAGTTGAAATTAGCGACGAAATCCCGCTTGCAATTAATTCGTCATCTCGATTTGATGTTGGCCGTAATTTTGCGAATAAATATTGGAACGCGATGCGATTTGCATTGATGAATGTTGCGACGCCCGCAGAAACTGTTGCAGGCAATGATTTGCTTGCAGTTGATCACTGGATGTTGTCACGAGTTGTCTATGCAACTAAAAAGATTGAAAAGGCATTGAGCGAGTACCAATTTAACATTGCAGTTGAAGCAATTTATGATGTACTTTGGCGAGATTTCTGTGATTGGTATCTTGAGGCAATAAAGCAAACAGTCAAAGAAAGCCCTGCTCAGCAAAGAGTACTGTTAACGGTTGTCGATATTATTAGTCGACTGTTACATCCAATTTGCCCGTTCGTTACAGAAGCAATTTGGCCACATATTCAGTCGTTTACAAAAGGAAACATAGATGGCGTGGAACTAGTTGCAGAAGAACTTCTCGCAAATTCATCTTGGCCAGTTCTTATAAATATTCAGCTAGATGAAAAAATAATTTCTTCTTTTGAAGATGCCCGAACGCTCGTGACAGCAATTCGTGCCGCACGAGCATCGCAGAATGTAAAACCTAAGCGCAAAATAGATTTGATTGCCTCAGAGCGCATTCAAGCTTTAGCATTAGAACATGCGGTTGTTGTGTCTTCGCTTGCTAATCTTGAAAAAATAGTATTACTTCAAGAGGATAGCGATGGCTTTGCTATCTTGATTGAAGGCGAAACAGCCCTTCTTTCGAATATGCTCGACGAAGAAGAAACTGAAGAAAACGCAGTTCGGTTAATTGCTGAAATTGCTGAGCTGGAACAGAAAGTGGCTGGATTCAAAGGCCGCCTCGCAAACGCTTCATACGTAGACAATGCACCCGATCATGTTGTGCAAGAAACCAGAGACATGCTTGCGAAATGTGAAGCAGAACTTCAAACTGCAAAAGGTGCACTCGCGTAATGTTTATAAAGATTTGTTTTGTATGTTTGCTTACTGTAAGTTGCGGCACCGCTACGCCTAAGCTAAATCAATTTCATTCAAGCCCCACAATTGTTGCAGAGCCTTTAGTCAATCGTTCCTCTTGGAATTTCGGCACTCACGAAGGCGTGAAATTTCAAACGCCATTTTGGAACATACACACAACGATTCAAATTGATTCTATTGTCGATTCTTTGCCAAGTTTTTATTCAGACTTGCTCGATCATTACACAACCATCTTTGGGGAATTTCCCTATCCCAATAAACAAATTGAAGTATTTCTTTTCGCAGATGAATTGCAGTGGAAACAAAAATTAAAACTTATGCTTGGAAATCAAGCAAAGGAATGGTATTCACTTGGCCGAGGTGGCTTAACAGTTGATGGCGTTGGTGTCTTGTATCACTTAGATTCACGTAGCCGTTCACGAGTTACCTTGCGAATTGCAGCGCACGAGGGTTGGCATCAATACGCAGAATCGGTTTTCATAAATTGTTTGCCGACTTGGCTCGATGAAGGCATTGGAACATGGATGGAAGGTTTTAGAATTCGAAACGGCAAAGTTCGGTTTACGCCTTCGAGTAACTGGGACCGTTTGACAACAATGCGAAAAATTATTTCTGCAAATCAAATTGACTCGTTGGAATATTTATTAGAGTCGGACCCATCAGCAATTCTCTCCACAGGCAGAACAAATCTGCTTGGTTACTACGCACAACTTTGGGCATTTACAAGTTTTATAGTTGAGTTTGAGCAAGGTAAATACATGCCTGGCTTGCATCGGATTTTAACTTCTGCGTTGCATGGATCATTGCGAGAGCCACGAGGTGGTTGGTTGTATGCGTTTACAAGTGACCCACGCGAGATGGAGCGTGAATTCAACGGGTGGGTACTTCAATACACAAAACCAGGATCATCATGGCGCTAGTTGGACTTCTTTCTGATTCACATGGGGAATGGTTGCGTACGCAGGAAGCGATTTCTGTTTTGCGAAACCAAGGATGTGATTATATTTTGCACATGGGAGATATTGAAACACACGAAGTGCTTGACGCTCTTGTAGGAACTAATGTAAGCATGGTTTTTGGAAACTGTGATTTTCTTTCGCATTTAGAGACCTACGCAATTTCCCTTGGATTAGATGTCCAGCATCCAGCTGGCACTGTTGAAATTGACGGAAAGCGTATAGCTTTTTTGCATGGTCACGATGAAAAGCAATATTTCAGGTTTTTAGACGATCCTTCAATCGACGTCGTTGTGCACGGACATACACACGAAAAGCGCGATGAAATGGTAAATAACACACGTTGTATTAATCCTGGAGCACTCCACCGTGCGCCTGTGTACACTGTGGCTGTCTTTGATACTTCAAGTGATTCTCTTACGTTTCACGAATTGGATTAACCCACATGCATGAAAGTAATCAACAAGCGCAATTTGAATCGGACGAGTTGGTAATTCGTGACGCTAACTCGGAAGACATTTCTGTGTTGCGGGAATTATTTGAGAAAAGCCGTATTGAAGGATTGATTCGGGAAAATGATACCGGGGCTGATTTAGACTTTTTAATGGCTAGTTATTTCGAGTGTAAAGATAGTGGTTTTTGGGTTGCGCAACACGATGATGGCATTATTGGAATGATTGGTGTACAACGAGTTTCAGAAAACTCTGCTGAAATCCGTCGACTACGAGTGCGAGACTCTTTTAGAAGGAAAGGTATAGGGACTAAGTTAATGTCGCATGCAATTGCTTTTTGCAAGGAAAAGCAATTCTTAAAAGTAGTACTCGATGTTCGCGCCGAAAGATCCCCGGCAATTACATTATTTGATTCGTTTGGGTTTTCGCATGTGGGAGAAAATACGGTTGGGGGCAGGGCGATAATTGATTTTTATCTAGATCTTTACAGCGACAAGACAGAAACGCTGCATTAATAACCGTTTTTTACTTGTTTTGTGAACATAAAATGCTAATATAGTCCAATGCATTCATTCTTTTTAAGTAATAGAACACAACAAAAAAGAGCGTTTACGCTTATAGAACTGTTAGTAGTAATGTCAATCATTGCCTTGCTGCTTAGCATTTTGATGCCTGCTTTGGGTCGTGCTCGGCAAGCTGCGATGGTGCAAAAAGATGCAACACGCATCAAGTCGATACATTCAGGTTGGATAACTTGGGCAACAAGCCATGACGAACAATTTCCAACGCCAGGTTATGTAAACCGTTTAGACTTTAATGGTCAGTCGATTAGGGGCAGAGGGCCAGAAGACAAAGAAGCGAACACGACAGATAATGTACATGCATTGTGTGTCATGGAGAATTTGTATTCAACGAGCATGCTCGTGAGTGACAACGAGCCAAATCATAATGTTTTTGTCATAGAAGATTACGATTACGACGCGCGCGACATTGCTGCTGATGTGTATTGGGATGAAACCCTAAACGTAGATCTTGGCAATGGTGGCGATGGCTGTAATGTTTCTTATGCTTCAATTCCTTTAATCGGCGAAAGAAAAAATTCGCAGTGGAGGAATTCAGGAACTTCTGATTATCCAGTGATGGCAAACCGTGGTCCTGCATTCGGCGACACTACTCTCAGACATTCCACTACGTATGAAATTCACGGTGGTGGCCGTACATGGGAAGGTAATGTTTGTTGGCAAGATAATCACATGACATTTGAAGAGACCTACTTCCCTGCTGCTTCTGTGTATAGAACATCAGAGGGGCACGTTATGGATAATATATTTGGAATAGATTGCGTCACAGGTGTTTGTAATTTTTGGGGCGGTGACACTTGGCTTGTACTTGTAAGCGAACTTTCTCCCGCTGGAGAGATGTTCCCATATCAACTGTTTCCTGAACTTCAATGGGATGATCAGTAACTAGAATAGAATCGGAGAAAAAAATGAATTGTTCTCAAATTATAAAAATTGCATTGATCACGGCTTGTTGTGTTGGATCGGCTGATGCAGCCCCTCGTAAAGTAGTTGGTGAAAACTTCACAGCAACATGGTGCACGTATTGCCCAGATGTCGCAAATGGATTAATCCTACTACAGAACGAATTCCCAGATTCATTTTTTGCTATTCAAGTTCATGGCGGTGATGAATACGCAACAAATTGGGGTAACAGCCGTCAAACTTTTTATAATGTGGGTGGTTACCCTACTGTTTGGATGGATGGAACGTTATCTCAGGCTGGATCCTATGGAAGCCCCTCAGCGAACTATAGTCAGTTACGAGCGTTATACATGGGGCGACAAAATGTTCCGACTGATGTCACTATGGAAATGTGCGGCACAGCTCCTACAAGCAATACGTACTCCGTCAGTATTAACGTTGGCGTTGAGGCAACCGGCGTTGGAAAAACGATGCGGGTGCATTGTGCTCAAGTGATACATAATTATCCTTCAAATCCAAATTACAATTATGCATGTTTTATGCAAGCAGATGTGCAGGATGTCACGGTTAACTCCGGTGAATCAGTAACTGTTGATTTTACATTCACACTAGACAGTGCAAGTATGGCAAGACTTGGCGACGTAAGTTTTATTACTTGGGCTCAATCGACCAATAGTTCAGGCCCTTCCGAAATATATCAAGCGGAAAAGCATGAGTATAACGGTGGCGATTGCCAGATTGATCAATTCATCGTTGGTTCAAAAGGAACCTTCTCAACGATTTCTGATGCAATCAATGCATGCGGAACAGGCGACTCTATTCTTGTCATGCCAGGGACGTATTATGAAACTATTGATTTTGCTGGACGGGGAATTTTAATTCAAAGTACAAATGGAGCAGACGTAACTATTATTGATGCAGGCGGTACCGCTTCGGTTGTTCGAATGTACGGTGAACCAAGTAGTTCAACGGTACTTGATGGTTTTACTTTGAAAAACGGTGACTCACCTGTTGGAGGTGGGATTTTGACAGACGGTTCGCCTATTATTACAAATTGCATCGTTCGTGACAACATTGCAGAATTTGGTGGCGGTATGTACCACGATGAAAACGGCACCGCAGGTGCGGCAGTTTCAAATTCACACTTCTGCAATAACTCACCAGAAAATATGTATGGTGCCTGGGTTGATGCAGGCGGTAATATTTTTGAGGATGTTTGTGAAGACGACGGATGCCTAGCGGATATCAGTGGCGATGGCACTGTCGGCGTTTCGGATGTCCTAGCAGTTATTGATTCATGGGGAACATCTAATCAAGCCGCCGATCTTAACGCAGACGGCATGGTTGACGTTATGGACCTACTCATCGTTGTCGGTGCTTGGGGTGCTTGTTAACTCGAATTTGGTGCGAATAAAAGCAGAATCTAAAACCTCCTCAAAAAGTTCTTTTTGAGGAGGTTTTTTAAGCGGGTGAAGGGGTTCGAACCCTCGACATTCAGCTTGGAAGGCTGACGCTCTACCAATTGAGCTACACCCGCAATATGTGGTTACCTATTGTAACAAAATAGTTATTCCTCTGGAATTAATGTTGTAATTCTATTGGAATAGTGCTACATTTGATTGAATCGTTGACGGTGTGTCAGCGTGAGAAGGAAAAGAAAATGTCAAAATTAATATCATTCGTAGTAACAATATTTGCTTCACTATTGAGCGTATCTCTGTTTGCTGATTTCTCAATTAATAACAGATTGCCAATAGATGCAATTCCATCCATTGAAATTCCAGAATTAGATTGGTCTGCAGTTTATGCAGAAGATGCAGCACGCTCAAGTAAAGACGAAGCGCCTCGGTATGCGATACCGCACGAAGTACGCATCTCCCCTGCAATGGATGGTATTTGGGAGCAGACTAGTCGCGACACAATGCGTTGGAGTCTTCGCGTTGTTTCAAGAAATGCAATTTCATTAAACCTTGGTTTTGAAAGATGGGAACTCCCTACTTCCGCTTCGATGACAGTATCTGCAACAGATGGCTCTATGGCAATCCGCCCTTTTACTCCAGAAGACAATAACATTCACGGTCAACTTTGGACTCCAGCAGTTCAGGGCGATGACCTACTCATCGAAATAGTTGTTTCACTTGATGAACAAAAAGAAGTTAACCAAAATATAGTTTTAACATCTATCAATGTTGGTTATCGTGGTTTTTATGAACAAGGGGTAGGTCGCAGTGGTTCTTGCAACGTAGATGTTGTTTGTGCTGAAGGCGATTTGTGGTGGGACGAAATTCCTTGCGTTGCAGTAATTTCAAGTGGTGGTTCAACGTTCTGTACCGGCTTCATGGTGAACAATACTTCACAAGATCGAACTCCATTTTTCATGACTGCTAACCATTGTGGAATTACTAGTGGCAATGCTGCATCTCTTGTGACGTACTGGCATTACCAAAACAGTTACTGTAGAGTTCCTGGTAGTGGTGATAGCGGAAGCCAAGGCGACGGTTCACTGGCTTTATTCAATACCGGTGCAACACACCTTTCTTCTGGTTCTGCAAGTGATTACACACTTGTTGTATTGAATACAGCTCCTGATGAAGCATGGGAAATTTCATATTGTGGATGGGACGCCTCTGGCGCAGATGCATCTTCAGCGATTGCAATACATCAACCTTCTACAGATGAAAAAAGAATCAGTTTTGAAGACCAACCAACAACAACAACTGCTTATCTTGGCGAATCGATTCCTGGTGATGGAACACACGTTCGCGTCGAAGATTGGGATTTGGGCACAACTGAGCCAGGCTCAAGTGGTTCGCCTCTATTTAATCAAGATCACCAAGTTATTGGTCAATTACACGGTGGTTACGCAAGCTGTACAAGCCAAACAAGTGACTGGTACGGGAAGTTTTCTATCTCCTACCCTGCGGGACTATCGACACATTTGGACACCGCTGGAACTGGTCAACTCATAATTAATACGTTACCTGGAACAGGTATGTCTATCACTCCTGGCGAATCCACTGTTCATGTTTGTACTTCGCCATGCCTTGACCCTGACCCAGCGGAAGTTGTATACACAATTGCAAACAATTCTCCAAGCATGATTTCTTACCGAGTAGAAACAGTATTAAATACTGGTTTTATTTTAATCAATGGTGGAAGCTCCGATACTGGAACTATCTTTGCAGGCGCAAGTGTTGATGTTGTGATTAGTGTGGATGCGTCATCCTTCTCTGCTGGAGTCTACGATGAAACAGTACGGTTTACCGATATAACAAATTCTCAAAGCGTAGACAGACAACATACACTCGATATTGGCTCAACCGAATTTACAACTGACCCTGTTGTAGATTTTTATGCAGGTGGCCCAGTTGGCGGTCCCTTTACAACTACACAAGTGTATACATTGACAAGCACAAGGCCAACACCATTTGATGTGCAAGTAAGTGCAGACGAGGGTTGGATTACACTAAATGGTTCAACAACTCCTGTGAGTGTTTCACTTAACGGCGTTGGCGACACGGCAACTGTGACGGTTGGATTTGGCGGTTCAGTGAACAGCTTGCCAGCAGGTATCGTCAATGGCGCAGTTACATTTGATAATGTAGCTGGAGACGGTGGTGATACAACGCGTGGTGTCACTCTTGATGTTGGTCGATATTCGTACGTTGCAACAGATTTGCCTATTCTAATTGTTGATAACAGTACAGCGACGAGTTACATCGAAATTACTGATGCGTACTGCATTGGCGATATTGATATTGAGCTCGACTTATTGCACACATTCATCGGCGATTTGGAAGTAGACGTTACTTCCCCAGCTGGTACTACCGTGCGCTTGCACGACCGCAGTGGTGGTAGTGCAGATGACCTGCACATGTACTACGACGAGCAAGGCGGTGACCTTCCAGAAGGTCCAGGTATGCTCTCGGATTGGACAGGCGAAATAGTTACAGGTACATGGCGTATCGATGTAACAGATAATGCAGGAGCTGATGAAGGTTCTTTAGAACACTGGGCTCTTAAAATTGCCAGTAGTGGTGATGAGTGTCCACCAGTTGCACAAGATGTTGAAGTGTCAACCGATGAGAATACTTCCATAGACATTACATTAATTGGAGCATCGTCTAATGGTGGTGCACTCGAATATATAATCACTTCATTACCTGAGGATGGGTATCTTCAAAATATTGATGGTTCCCCAATTGGCTCTTTGCCGTACTCACTTCCAAGCGATCAAGTTCGGTACATCCCCGATAATGGATACATTGGCGTAAACACGTTTACTTATCGCGTGGATGATGGCGCTGCTTCACTAGAAGCAATTGTTACTGTTCATGTCGGCGAAATTCCATTCCCTGATGAATGTGCTACAGCGCAAGAAGTCGGCAACGGTAACTGGGAATTCTCAACAATCGATGGAACAACATCTGCAGACCCTTATGATGAATTGGCATGCACGGGTACCTATCTTGGCGAAATGTTTAATGATGTTTGGTTTAGTTACGAAGCTTGTGCAGATGGACCTCTTACAGTTTCAACGTGTGATTTGGTTGATTTTGATACAGATGTTGTTATATACGAAGGTGGATGCAACACGATGGTCCAAATTGCTTGCAATGGCGATGCTACTAATTGCACTGGATACTCTTCAATTGTTTCTACTACAGTTACAAACGGTTCAATGTATTTAATCCGAGTTGGTGGTTGGAATGATGCAGCAGTCGGCACAGGCCAACTTCTAGTTGACGGTCCAGAAGGAGATTGTGGTGGCACACCATGCCCTGCTGACCTTGATGGAGATGGAACAGTAGCCGTTGCAGATCTTCTTTTAGTCATCGATCAATGGGGAGCCATTGGTGGACCAGCAGATATTACTGGTGACGGAATAGTTGATGTAAGCGACTTGCTAGAACTCGTTGGTACGTGGGGCCCTTGCCCGTAAGGTACAATGCTGCTTGATGACTCGAGCGCAAGATATTTCATTGAATCCAAGACCTATAGGCATCACCTTGCAACCGGAAATTCCGATTTGCCAAGGTGATTTGCCATTGGATTGGTATCAAGAAGAGTTCAAACCGTATGCAGAGGAATACATCGCTCTCCCTGATCGTACTCCAGAAAGTGTTATTCCATGGCTTGATTCATACATCAAGCCAGCGCGAGAGCACTTTGGAGATAGCCTTTTACTGTTAGCACATTATTACATGGGTGGAGAAATTGTCAAACTCGTAGAACGGTACGGCGGAAAAGTAGCAGATAGTTAC
>JABIWU010000099.1 GCA_018701395.1 Phycisphaerae bacterium
AGTAGCAGATAGTTACGCACTTGCGCTGCAGGCATCGCAGAACCCTGAAAAGAAAGTCATTGTTGAATCGGCTGTCCACTTCATGGCGGAAACTATCGCGACCTTAGCAAATGATGATCAGCAAATTTGGATTACGAATCCTAAAGCGGGTTGCACTATGGAAATGATGGCGAAGGATTGGATGGTTCGCCCTATCGAAGAACAACTCATCTCAAAGTACGGCGATGATTTACTCGTTGTTGCTTACATGAATACATCTGGCAGGTTGAAAGCACTCGCAGGCAGAACGGGTGGAGCTGTATGCACAAGTTCGAATGCGCATTTAGTAGTTGACTGGGCGCGTAAACAGAATAAAAAAATTCTCTTCGTCCCAGACGAACATCTTGGGCGAAATACTGCAAACAAACTAGGAATGGATTTATCAAAATTGGTCCTCTTTCCGAATCCTTTATACGAAGGCATCGATTGGGATGTGAATGAAATTGCAGGCATAGACGATTGCGAGATGATGTTGTGGGGCGGATTCTGTGGAGTCCATACAGTATTCACCCAAGAGCAAGTACATTGGTGGAAAGATAAAGGTTGGCGAGTGCTTGTTCACCCAGAATCAAAAGTTGAAGTTGTAGAAGCCGCAGACGGTTCTGGCAGCACTGCGTATTTATGGAATGAAGTACTCAACTCCCCTGCTGGCAGTAAATTTGCAATTGGCACTGAAGGTCATTTTGTTCGAAACTTACAAGAACAAGCAGCGATTCGTGGTATCGAAGTAATGCACCTTGCAGATACAGATGATCCAAGCATGGCAACTGATGGTGGTTGCGGTTGTGCAACTATGAGCCGAAACGATCCTCCTCATCTCGCTGGCATGCTCGACCTGCTTCGTAAGGGAGAAGCTCCAGATTTAAACCGCGTGCTTGCCGGCGATACAGTAGATGAAACTACCGCAATTCGCGAGAGGTTGACAGGTAACGAACGAACTGTCATGGTTGCAGATGCAAGGGTGGCACTCGAAAGAATGATTGAAATTACTGAGGCAAATGCATGACGATGCATTGCGATAGACATTTAGTAGAAGTGGACCTTCGTGCAATACCCGCGTACCGATTTGATGTCGTTATCGTTGGCGGCGGTGTTGCAGGCGACGCCGCTGCAATTACTGCCGCAAATGAAGGTAAGACTGTCGCAGTTGTGGCCAAATCAAGTTTGAGTAATAGCAATACGAATATGGCACAAGGTGGCATGGCAGCGGTTATGACAAGCGGAGATTCGTTCGAGTCGCATATTAACGATACGATTGCAGTAGGGATGGGTCTTTGCGATCCTGCTGTTGTGAAGCAAGTTGTTACTGGTGGCCCTGAAGCAATAGAACATTTATTAGCACTTGGTGCTGAATTTGACAAAACACCAGACGGCGAACTCGATTGTTCTCGCGAAGGTGGGCACAGGCATGCTCGTGTAGTACACGCTAATGGCGATGCAACTGGCAGAGAAATTCAACGTGTATTAACGAACGCTGTCACCGGTCACGATTTAATTACAACATTTTCAAATACATTCGCGCTTGACATTGTTACAGTTGGTGGCGAAGCATACGGAGTTGTTGCAAAAGCATCCTCGGGCAACTTGGTTTTATTTTCTTCGCCGAACATAATTCTTGCAACAGGCGGAGGCGGTCAACTGTACCGCGAAACTACGAATCCTACTATTGCAACGGCAGATGGCGTTGCGATGGCGTTCCGTGCTGGCGCGACTATTCGGGATCCAGAATTTTTTCAATTTCATCCGACATGTTTATATATTGCAGGTGCTGCGCGAGTATTGATTAGCGAAATTTTACGTGGGCACGGAGGCGTGTTACGCGATCGTTACGGAAAACGATTTATGCACAATGCACATCCGGATGCAGAGTTAGCACCTCGTGATGTTGTGAGCCGTGCAGTTTTTCGCCAAATGATTGCAACAAAAGATACCAACGTGTATTTGGATCTTTCAGATGTTGATGGTGATCCTCACGCCATGTTTCCTGGTATTAGCAAAATATGCGGATTTTTCGGCATTGATATTGCTCGAAACCCAGTCCCTGTTCGGCCGGGTGCTCATTATATGATTGGCGGGATTCATGTTGATAAAGAAGCGCGCACATCTATTCCTGGAGTTTGGGCCGTTGGCGAATGTGCCAGTAGTGGATTACATGGCGCCAATCGAATGGGTTCTAATTCGCTGCTTGAAGGCATGGTGCTTGGAAGAACTGCAGGCATTTCGGTAGCAAGTGGAGACAGTGACAGGCACCGGCATAGACCAGAACGTATTCTTCGCCGTAAATTAGATGAAGCACCGCAAGGAATAGAACTTGGCATTTCCGATTTAGTGTATTCATTGAAATCATTAATGTGGCGGGAAGTTGGTTTAGAGCGTGAAGAAAAAACACTAACTGAAGCGCAAGAACATCTTTCCTTCTGGTTTGATGCTGTAATGCGTTTGGCTCCAGCAGAAGCGCGCGCGTGGGAACTTGTAAATATGCTTACCGTTGCGAACTTAGCGACGATGGGCGCCAAAGAACGCCGTGAATCACGTGGAGTTCACTACAGGACGGATTATCCGGAATTAGAAGCACCCACGCACACAATCATTTCACCATGTGAAATGGCTGACCATTGCGTTGAAGGAGCAGTTACCCGCGTTTCTAGCGAGAATACATTAACTTACGGTTGAGAAAAGTGCTTGAAGGCCTTTTCCGACCATCAGACCAATAAATAAACCGCTTGTCGCAATAAGGACCTTCATAAAGACATCCTCTTTAGTAAAGAGCCAACGGTAGCGGATTCTGTATCGATTTTTTATTTTTTTCCAGTTCATGCGTACTTTCAAATCGTCCTAAAAGTAGGGCAACTTCAATTGAGTACGCAATTTTCGGCAAAAAAGTTCTCAGCAAACTAATTAAATAGCTAACTGAGGGTTAATTAAGTGCAATTCCAATCGGCCATTACAGCAAGAATATCTGCAACATTAACTAAACCATCGCCTGTAACGTCGCCAGTTGGGTCATTTGTACCCCAAACGCTTACGATTGCAAGCAAATCAGCTACATTCACCGATCCGCTCCCATCGACATCCCCTATGCAGTTCGAAGGGCAACTTGGAGCAGCGGCATTATGAATAAGTGATGGTTCGGCACCTGGTTTGAATAGTCCAAGCGTCAAGTCAACATTTTCAGGACCGTGGTCTGCAGTAAACCAAAAACTGAATGTCGTTCCCCAACGAATAGCATTCGCCCATTGATTCGTATCGTAATCAACGGTTGACCAAGTCACTTCAGTTTGGGTTACCGTTGGGGTCCAATCCGTTCCATCAAGAACTTCTCCACTATGGTAATCAACATCATTAAAACCGATATTGCTAATTGTTACACAATCGCCAAGTGGGATGGAAAAGGACTGGATACTTCGATCACTATTTAGGTTGTGGACAGCGTATTCGTATTGCCAAGAACCGTCTTGATTGTCATACACACGAACTGCAATATTGAGTAGGCCCTCTTCTGGAACTCTAACTTCACGTAAATCTACCAACGGGTCAAAAAATTTCCATGCATTTATTGCTGGTTGTGTGACTTGCGTTGAACTAACAGGATTCGGATTAATTGCTGTTACAAAATTGACCATTCGATACGAAGCATTATTATCTTGATTACCCCACTCAGCGTCATCTGGTGAAACATATTGTGCTTCGATGAAATACATTGCATCTGTATTAAAAGCAGGATCAGTATCAATTTCCTTGATTTGTAATTTTCCCCTCATCGAATTGTCTCCTGATGGGGAGATGAAGAATGGGTAATCGTAGTAGCCTGTGAATGCATTAATTGCAGAACGAGGTGCAATTGCATCTGCGTTAAGCCCAGCCCAGTATGTATCTGCACAACCAATGCCAAGCGTGTCACAGTTAGTTGCTTGGCAAGTTCCGCATCCTGGTTCACTTACTGCACAGAAAGAATGCTTCAGCCATGCAGTTCCAATTTGTTCAAAACGACCGTCTTTAATTCTGTAACAAGTTTGTGCGATTACAGGAATACGATTCGTTGAGTTATACCAATCAGCAACCACGTCGCCAAAGTTGCAAGAGGTTGTGCCAAACGCAAAAGAATTGACGCCATCTTGTTGTCCGTAAAGATTCATGTCGAGTCCCCCGCCGCCTCCTGCATACCAACTAACTACATCTGGGCCACGTAATTGCCCACCGCGGTGTTCAGTTTTATCAGCGTAGGAACTGGTGAATAACATCGCACCAAGTACAAGTAAAGTACAGAAAATAAGAGTTGGCTTAATCATAATTTCTCCTAACCGTATATCAGAGCATGAATCGATACTCATTGCAATGCAAAAACTGTATATTTTCAGATTTGGTACTCTGTAGCAATGTTAGTCGAAAGAATTTACGATGAAGATCTATCCCAAGCTGCTTGGCTAATTGGTTGTCAAGCAACTGGAGAAGCATTGCTCATAGATCCAGAGCGCGATATTTGCAGGTATTTAGAAATTGCTGAACAAGCAGGGCTTGCAATTACTGCTGTTACGGAAACACATATACATGCAGATTTTTTAAGCGGTTGTTGTGAGTTTGCAACGAGCACAAAAGCGAGATGTTATCTCAGTGAGCACGGAGGAGATGATTGGTCCTATACATGGCCAAAGCAGTCAGGCGTGCCAGTAACATATGTGAAAGATGGCGATACATTTTCTATAGGAAATATTTCTGTGACAGTGGTGCACACGCCAGGTCATACACCAGAACACATTTCTTTTTTGATCCATGATGCAAACACAGCAGAACCAATTGGCTATGCAACGGGCGATTTTGTTTTTGTTGGAGATTTAGGAAGACCTGATCTTCTTGAAACTGCTGCAGGATTAAAAGGAGCGATGGTTGCATCTGCACAACAATTGCACACTACTTGCCAGCGTTTTTTAGAAATGGAAGACTACGTACAAATTTGGCCATCGCACGGCGCTGGAAGTTCCTGCGGAAAAGCCCTTGGTGCAGTTTCGCAAACAACTGTTGGCTATGAAAAAAGAACAAGTCCCCCGCTTCAATATGTCGGAGACGAACAAGCATTTGTCGATTTTATGTTAGCCGATCAGCCAGAGCCACCACTTTATTTTGCCCGTATGAAACAAATGAACAGAGACGGCATTCCATTTCTTGGAGCACTTCCTGTTCCAAGAAAAATTGAATCTGCAACAGAATTATTTGATCAAAGCGAAACAAAAACTGTAATTGATACTCGCCCATGGGACCAAGTTCGAGATGGACATTTGCCAAATACTATTTGGTCAAAAGCGAATAGTGATTTTCATCGGTTCGCTGGTTCTTATCTGCGTGGTGATGAAAATATTATTTTGATCGTGTCGCAGGGTGAACTTGATAGAGCAATCAGAAATGCAATTCGTATTGGGATAGATAACATTGTTGCATGGGCAGAACCCGAACTCCTTCTTCAAGTTGATGGCCTTGATACCATGAAAGAAATTACTGCTTTACAATTCGAGCAAATGGACAAGGTGCATGTTCTAGATGTCCGTCGTTTAATTGAATTTGAACAAGGATCAATCAGCGGCGCAATTAATATCGCTCATACTAGACTCTTCGATAGACTTTCAGAATTAGATAAAGGCAAAGAATGGGTTGTTAACTGCCATGCCGGAAGTCGAAGCGCAGCAGCGTGTATGGCATTGAAGCAGGAAGGCTTCTCGGTAACGAATCTTGCCGGCGGCTATAAGGGTTGGAAAGAACACACGAATTGTTCATTGGCATGATGCTGTTCGTCACTTCGAAATTATCAATTCCTTCTCGTGAAATTAAATATGTTTATGGAACAAGCTCAGGACCAGGCGGGCAACATGTAAACAAGGTTGCAACCAAGGCAACATTGCTTTTCAACGTTTTGAATTCGGTTTCATTGTCGCCTATTCAGAAAGTACGTGTTATGGACAAACTAAAAACGCGAATCAATAAACTTGGTGTCCTTCGTGTGGTTTCCTCCAAATTTAAATCGCAGAAAAAGAATCGAGAAGTTGTGCAGGATCGTTTTGTAAACTTAATTTCTGATTCAATTAAACCCGTACGAAAACGAAAAAAATCCAAGGTTCCATTTGCATCGAAGCGAAAACGGCTAGATTCTAAAAAAAAGCGTGGTGAAACAAAGCGCTTACGGAATAGTGTCCAACAAGAACAATAAATTAAACGTGGATTTAGTTCTTTGATTTTTGAAAATGTGTTCTATAATGAATGAATAATGAGGTTTTTGATGATATTTATCGCTACTTTGTACGTTGCTGCTTCAGCTAGTGCTGTACCTTCTTATCCAGAAGGTGCTGATGTACCACGGAATCTTACAAAAGATGAAGCAAGGTACATACAGAAAAACCCAATTACTATTCCAAGAGGAATAACCGCTCCACCAATCGGTCCAGTGCAATGTGCTGCAGAGTACGACCCAACGAGTGGAATTTTACTTGCTTGGGAAGGTTTTTCATCGATAGTTGCTGAAATGGCAGCAAAAATTACAACAGTTGGAAATGCAGATGCGATTATTGTAATTGATCAGTCTGGTGAACAATCACAAGCACTATCCCAAATCGCTTCGTACGGTGGTGATACAAATCGTGTCAAATTTATCTACCGTACTATTGATACGATTTGGATTCGTGATTACGGTCCTCGTTATATTTACGAAGGCGATTGCAGAGCAATTGTTGACCATACGTATAATCGACCTAGACCAAATGACAATGCGCTCAATTCTTTTGTCGCGTCTTCTTTAGGTCATGCGCTTTACGAATTGCCACTTGTTCATGGAGGCGGTAATTTTCATTTAAATGGTAGTGACGCAAAAGGCTACTCTACTGAGTTAATCGAAAATGAAAATAGTGGGTTATCTAGTGCTGCAATTCGTGGCTATTGGCAAGACTACCAAAATTTAAATGTGACAATTACTGATGCGTTCCCAACTTCTGTTGATTCAACGCAGCACATAGATATGTGGATGTGTTGGGCATCAGATACAACATGCGTTATCAGCGACTGGCCATACAACAGCGGTTCTACTCAAGATCAAATTTGTGATTCTGTTGCTGCAACGTTACAACTTCAAGGATATAACGTTGTAAGAATTCCAGCAAGAAGTATAAGTTGGACGCATTACACGTATGCGAATTCTGTCATTTGCAACGACTTAGTTCTTGTTCCTAGTTACACAAATTCATCTGCCTCTGTGCACAATGCTGAAGCAATCGCAGCATGGCAACAAGCATGCCCTGCTAAAACTATCATTTCAATTCCATGTCAATCCATCGTAACTTCTGCAGGTGTGATGCATTGCATTTGCATGCATATTCCAGCACACAGGGGCGGAGTAAACCCGACGGTCTACGTGCAAACCCAAAATGATGGAGCAACGTATGATCCATATCAGTCTGTCCCTATTTCTTGGATAACTGATGATGATGCTTCCGTAAGCAGTGTTTCTATCGATTTTTCAATTGATGGTGGCGCTTCATGGCAATCTGTTGTTCAAGAAACAGCAGATGATGGTCATTACATTTGGGAAATTCCAGACATGAGCACGATTTCTGGTGTAATTCGCATTATTGCTGTAGATTTTGATGAAAATCAGGGTGAAGACGAAAGCGATACCTACTTTGTAATTAACGGCACTTCAGTCACTGGAGACGCAAATGGTGACGGGCTTGTCAATGTTTTAGATATTCTTGCAGTAGTTGATGCTTGGGGTCCTTGTGAATCCAATTGCCAGGCTGATTTAGATGGCGATTTGCAAGTAAATGTAGTTGATTTATTGCTCGTCATCGCATCTTGGTAACTTGGATAAAATAGACAATCTTTTTTTCAATAAACCTATTTTTTAAGCAACCTACGGCAATTTAAACCCGAATACCATTTTGAAATATAGCATTTCTGTGGTATATTTAAGCGATTATTAACCCCTGAATTAAGTAGGAGAAATTCAAATGCGAGGAAGAACCTTAACAATTTCCGCTGCAATCGCAGCAACTGCCACCATTAGTATGTTGGCTGTAAACGGTCATGCTGATCGAAGTAGGGAAGCGAAAAATCAATTTGTCATTGGGCCAGACGTTGTAGCATGGGCAATTGGTGGTCAGAATAGTGAAGACATTGATTATGATGGCTCATCAGGTGGCTTTGGGGGATATTCAAT
>JABIWU010000100.1 GCA_018701395.1 Phycisphaerae bacterium
GGATCCCGTCGCTGCGTACAAATTGTCAAAAATAATTAAACAAGAAAAACCAGACGCAATTATTTGTCATGGAAATCGTGCCATTCGCATTTGCTTAAATGCAGCAAAAGGTAGAGCCCCCGTCATAGCTGTTGCGCATAATTGCAAAAATAAGAAATTTGATAAATGCGATGCAATTTTCTGCATAACTAAACAACTCGTTAGACGAATGCTTTCCTTTGGAATTCCAGAAGAAAAAATCTTTCATATTCCGAACATGGTTGCATTTGCCGAAGTTCCTAATCGTCCAGCTCTTAGGACTCCCCCAGTGATAGGTGCATTTGGCAGAATTGTTAAAGGGAAGGGGTTTGAAATTTATATCAAAGCCCTTTCAATCCTAAAAAAAGAAGGCATACAATTCCATGCTATTCTTGGTGGTGATGGTCCGAACAAAGAAAAACTGTGCTCTGAAATAAAACAAGCGAATCTTACAAACGATATAACTATGCTTGGTTGGATAACTGACAAAGATGCGTTTTTTAAGAGTATTGATGTTTTTGTTTTACCTTCTAAACATGAGGCATTCGGTATCGTTTTAATTGAAGCGATGAACGAAGCAGTACCCTGCATTTCAACTAGAAGCAACGGGCCAATTGAGATTCTCACAGATAAGATGGATGGTTTACTTACCCCCATTGATGACGCGGAAGCATTAGCGATCGCTATTAAATTATTACTTGCTAATGCCTCTCTTTGCACAGAATATGGTGAAGCTGGGCGTGAGACCGTACGCACTAAATATACAATGTCGATTGTGAGTAAACTGCTTGAGTCATCTACCACTACACTTCTACCTCAATTTTACAATGTGAGTTAAAACACATAAAAAAGATTACAGCCCATGCCTTCACTGAATTCAGAAAACCTTAAAAAATCAATATTCTTAATGCCCGCCCTTTTTTTGTTTTCAAATACATGGGCAGATGTAGTAGTATCCGTAATCGCTATTCTTTTTCTGTTTCATTCTGGAAACAGAAAAAATTGGGAGTGGACTAAAAGACCTTGGGTAATTGCTGCTCTTTCGCTTTGGGTGTATGCCATTACAATATGTTCACCTCTTGCTGTTTACCCAGGAGCGTCTTTTGAAACGACGTTATTCATACGATTTATTCTTTTCGGCGCTGCTCTTGCGTACTGGATTTTACAAGACAAAACAGCAAAAAAATGGTTCGAATATGGCGTGGTTGCGGTAATTGTTTTCATAATCATAGACTGTTTCTATCAAGCACATTTTGGCGAAGATTTACTTGGATTCACAAAAACAAAAAACAGGCTTACAGGGCCATTTGGCAATGGCGAGTTTGTTCCAGGTGGTTTTGTAACAAAATTAATTTTTATTGCACTCGCAAGTATTTTTTGCGCCACTAAATTCAAATCACTCCTAACTAGAACTACTTTGCTGCTTTCATCAATGGTAGTCGTACTTGTATTTGTATTTCTGACAGGTGAAAGGGCGCCGCTAGTTAGCTTTCTGCTGAGCTGTGCAATTGTACTTACGGGATTGTTTGTTCTGTATCCGAGACTCAGATTTTTGTTGCTCTCGGGTTGCGTTGCAATGATTATCAGCGTCGGAATAATTAAAACTTTAAATCCAGTCATGTACCAACGTAGTGTTAGTACCATTCTTGAAAATGTTACTGATATGGAAAATTCTGTCTACGTGAATATTCCGAAATCAGCAATTGACATTTGGATAAACACGCCTGAAACAAATATTTTCACGGGTGTTGGATTAAGAAATTATCGAACAATAATTAATCTCACCGAAAATGCAAATATAAAAGATAGATACAAAATTTCAGCAATAGACAACATTCATCATACACACAATATCTATATTGAATGGCTTGTTGGCGCAGGAATAATAGGACTAATTGGATTTAGTACAATGGTCCTATTGCTCTTAAAAGATTTAATTTGGCATAATATTTATTCAACTAAGTCTGCGCTTCCTTTATTTGCAACAGCGGCATTTATGACTGCCTTTTGGCCTTTAGTTCCTAGCGTAAATTATTTTACAAACAAGCATGCTGTAATTGTTTGGATGACTGTTGGCTGGGCGCTTGCAGTAACTATGAAAAAGAAAAACAAGAATACTTCCTAGTCATATTACTAAAGTAAAAATTGTGATTAACTATTTAATTACAATTTATTGGCTAGAATAACTAGTCTCCTTCATAAACAGCGAGCACACCTTTACACATATTTTCCAGTGTGTACATAGAATTTTCCGTTGGAAATTGTTCTTTCGCAAGCAATACTTCAGTTTTCGAAACAGCATTTTGTACTGTACCCACAGGAATCAACCCCATTGGAAACATCGATTGCAATTGTTCTTCAACGCCACCGTGAGAATAGCCAATAACTGGCGTTCCGATACTCAACGCTTCCAAGGTTGTTCGGCCAAATGATTCTGGTGTTTGCGAAAGTGAATATACAATCGATGAGATTGCAAGGATTTCTTTTACATCAGCTCTTTGTCCAACAAATGTAATTTGAGATTGTAAGCCCAATGCACGCACTCGTTCAATAAGTTCCATTTCATATTTCTTTTTCTTAGGGTGTGCGCCACCTACAACTATTCCATGCACGTTTTCACCTGCTTTTACAAGAGCATCGATGATAGCAATAAAATCTGCATGCCCCTTTAGCCGAGTCAACCTTCCAGGAAGTGTCAACAATTTCTTCCCATGCATCTGCGGATAGTTCGCAAACCAGGCATTCTTCCAATCAGCATTCGGTTTATATCCAAATGTATATTCTGAAGTATCAACACCCCGACAAACTACTTTGATTCGCTCTGGTTCCACAAATGGATAATGTTCTAAAATGTACTTTTTTATCATTTCAGAGACTGCGATCACCGTATCGCCACGCATCATAATTCCACTATATTTACTTACCGAGTATCGTCCATGCACTGTTGTAATTAATGTTGGGCGATTGTATGCAGGGATTTTCTTCCACGCAAGGTAGCCAATCCAGGCAGGCACTCTTGAACGAAGATGCAACACGTCTGGTTTTTCTTGAACTAATATTTTTTTTACTTTAGAGATGTAGCGAAGCGTACTTAATGATTTCTTGCCAACAGGTAATGCAATATGTTCACTTCCTTCTTTCAATAATTGCGCTACCATCGAACCGCCAGCTGAAATCACAATCGAACGATGTCCATGACTTACAAGGTATTTTCCCATCTCAAGTGTGCCTAGTTCAACTCCACCACTTTCAAGTTCAGGGAGCATTTGTATGACCGTTAATGGCTTACTCATGAATTTGAATCCAGAATAACTTCAGCAACCCTTGCTGACTCATCAAATTGTTGTGGTACTTGGTCATCCATTGAGTGTAATTTCCATGCATCAAACGTCTGAACAGTTCCCGAGTCAATTAACTGATCTAATCCAACACGAACGCGTGACGGCTTTTCTTTTGGCAAAAGAGAAAATACGTTCGCTACTGCTCCCGACGATAGCGACTCGTACACCATAGACACACTATCGGGTGTAATCCAAATCCTACCTGCATTTTTGTATTGCTCCTGCAACCAATCCTTGTCCGTATCTTCAAATGGAACAACGGTCATTTGCAATCCTTTTAACAAAGACAAAAATGAATCTGGTGTTCTTCTTGATGTCGTCAATGTCCATGCGACATGTTGATCGCTTTCAATTATTTCAACGATTTGTTTGACAACGGAAGCATCGTCCCATTCAAAATGAGCAGACTCTCCGCCAATGAGCAGTAACCCCTTCTCCAAAGATTTATGTTCAACAAACTCAATTGCATTCAATACACCTTGTATCTCAATTGTGTTTTTTCTTGGAATAACGCCATCATGTCTCGGTACAACAACAAAGTCAAATCGCTTCAATGGCAACGATGGTTTCATCAAGACAATTGTTTTACCGCCGCAAAGTGCATTTGCCAGTAGCATCGAAGCATGTGTCCTGTGACCTGCTCCAATGATAAAGTCGGGTGTGTTGTTTGGGAAAATGGCTGGTCGCTTTCGAAACATCCAGCGAAAAAACATGACAAATGCACTTGGCATCTCATTCGCATCAACCACAGACTCAACAACATCGTGCGATTTTCGAATTGCCGCAATCAACCCATCAGATTGACTAATGTGTCCTTGCTTTCCGTCGGTGAATTTCCAAATGTTCAGTGTTTTTTGCATACGTACTTATTGATGTTGAATAAAACGACTTAGCCCATAAAAAATCGGGCTGAGAGGATTTGAACCTCCGACCTCCTGACCCCCAGTCAGGCGCGCTAACCAAGCTGCGCTACAGCCCGCGGAAGTGCATGATAACGATATTCAAAAGTGATAATTGACTACCCTGCTTATTTACTCTGCGTCACGAATAATTCGGATTTCGTTTGCGGGAATTAGTTTGCCTGTATCCATACCGGGGCAAGGTGTTTCGTCCTTCGCTCGTTGCCAAGCTGCCTCTGAACGTAAATTTTCGCGCCAAAAAGGCCATGTACGACATTGCAATGGGCGAGCTTCATAGAGCGAACAAGTCGCTTTCTCTGCTGTCCTATCGAGAAAAACGCAATCATATTTTCCTGAGATCACATTCTCAGTCAACGACCAACGAGTGCCAATTTTACGGGCGTAACGCCCATAAAAATCTTCCAAGCTAATTTTGAGCTTTTGCGCCATCGCAACACCCTCTTCGTCAGTAAACCAAACAGCCCCTGGAGGCCCAGTGCAACAATTGCCACACTGGGCACAAGAAAAACTAAGTCCATCTTTATACCATTCGCCCATGCCTCATATCGTATATCATCAATTAAGATTATAAACACCTGTTCACTCAAAATTACTTAGGAACTCGCTGGCCATGGAATTCACCACAAACGATGTCATCAATGCAATCAACGGAATCTTCTTTCACGATTATGTGGTGTACGCCCTTCTAGCTACTGGTGTTCTCTTCACGCTCTGGACTGGCTTTGGTCAGTACCGAGCCCTGACACATGGCGTCGATGTAACTCGAGGCAAATACGACAAAAACGATGACCCCGGTGCCATCAGCCATTTCCAAGCTCTTTCAGCGGCGCTCTCAGCAACTATCGGGCTAGGAAACATCGCAGGCGTTGCACTTGCAATTGCTTTAGGTGGTCCGGGTGCCGTTTTCTGGATGTGGATAATTGGGCTTCTTGGAATGGCATTGAAAATGACAGAAGTTACGCAGTCAATGCTTAGTCGAGATTTGTCTGATCCTGACAATCCACATGGTGGTCCGATGTACGTTGTCGATTCTTTGTTTAAAAAAGCTGGCGGGCGATTAGGCGCAACCATCGGTGGCATTTTTTGCGTCACGCTCATCTTGTCAGCAATTACTGGTGGCAATATGTTCCAAGCATGGAATGTTGCAGCAGTAACGACGCAATATTTCGATATTCCAGGTGTCTCAGGAATAGAGAAAGCCGAAAATGGATTCAATCCTGAAACCTTCACAATCGGTCTCTTGCTGGCCATTATTGTCGGCAGTGTCATCATTGGTGGCATCAAACGAATTGGTTCTGTCGCGAGTAAACTCGTCCCCTTCATGTGCGGTCTCTACCTTATCGCCGGCATTGTCGTTCTACTCATGAACATCTCAGCAATTCCTGCAATAATTATGGATATCTTTAAGTACGGTCTTGGATTTGGCGACGCTTCGGCTGGAGGCGCTTTCATCGGAGGAACATTTGGGTATGCAATGATGTGGGGAATTAAACGAGCACTCTTTTCTTCAGAAGCAGGTCAGGGTTCTGCCCCGATAGCACATGCTGCAGCTAAATGCAAGGAACCCGTCCGAGAAGGTGTCGTTGCAGGCATCGGACCATTCGTTGACACGCTTGTCGTCTGTACTGTGACCGCACTTATCATCCTTGCCACTGGCGCTTGGAACAGAGGCGCGGAAGCTTCATTTGCAGATGATGCTCCCGTGGCACTAACACTCGATGGAGATGCGTGGCATCTTGCAACGCCTGCACTCCCACATAAAAATGAAGGAGCAAAAAAAATCAACCAAGTTGAAGAGGATGCCACTGGCTGGTCATTAAATGATTCCGTCTTTATGATGGTGCATTCAAGCACGAATGATAAAACTGGAACAAATATTCAACGCATTGAGGGAAATGTCGTCAGTGGAGATTCGGGTGGTCTTGCTGTCCGTTGGAAGACCGTCGACCTTGAAGTGGATGAAGACGGAAATAATATTCCAGTGACCCTTGTAAGTAATGGCATCTGGGCGAACTACCCAGGAGCAAGCCTTACGGCACATGCGTTCGATCGTTCAATTCCTGGTCTTGGCAAATGGCTCGTCGTCATCGCATGTTGGCTCTTTGCAATTTCCACCATGATTTCATGGAGTTATTACGGAGAACAAGGTGTCATTTATATCTTTGGTAAAGAAGGAGCAATGTCAATATTCGCAGTGACCTTCTACAGATTAGCGTACACCGTGCTCGTTGCCGTTTCAACCATCGGCTTCATTGAAACCGATGCTGAACTTGACATGTGGACAACACTTGGCCTTGGCGCAATGTTAGTAGCCAATATTCCAATCATGTGGATTTATGGACCAAAAGCAATGCGCGCTTACCATGACTACATTGGCAGACTAAAACGAGGCGAGTTTAAGCAAAACTCAGAATGATTTCCGCCGCTTCCTTGCTCGGATTATGCTGTGAATAGACAGACGCTTCTTGTTTAAGACGATTTTGCATTGTTTGCATTGCTTTTTCGTCATGGAGAAGGTCAATTGCAACTTCTGCAATGTGCCAAGCGATATTCCCGCATGGAATAAATTCAGGAACAATGCGCTTGCCCGCAATCAAATTTGGCAATAAACGGTGCGGGGTATTCAATACCAGCTTCGAGAGTAGCCTAGATACAACATTCACTTTATACATACCAATCATTGGTGTTGTGTGATTCATAACGTGTAACGACACCGTGCCCGAGACTGCCAAAGCAAGCGTTCCCCATTCCAAAACGCTCGGCAATTCATCCGCAACAATTTGTAAACCATTTGCAAATTGTTCTACCCGCTCAACATCCTCGCCTCGACAAGCAATGACTGCTTTTGTTTCTGGAAACTCTGAGCAAATTCGCTTCAACACTTCTTGTTGCATCGGAAGATTTTTCAAAATTTCACTTTTGCGTGAACCTGGGAGCAAAATAATATTTGGATTGCCTTCTGGAAGTGCGATGTGTGGAACTTCGGTTTTCTTGAGAGCTGGATGCCCAATAAACGTAGCAGGCATCCCGCGAGATTCGAACCATTCTGGTTCAAACGGAAGCAAGCACATGACATGATCGCTGAGTCGTTTCATTTTTTTGATTCGCCACGGTGCCCACGCCCAAAGTTGTGGGGCAGCAAGGTGAACAACGTTGCACCCATGTTTTCTAGCTACTTTACACACTGGCCAATTCGCAGCAGGCGAATCAACCGCAACAACAACATCTGGCTTGTTCTCTTTTATCCAGGAACCAATAAAATCTACCAACCTTTTAATACGCTTGATTTCTGAGATAGCGCCGACGCCCATCGCTGCTTCTTTTGTCGTGTGCTCAAGCAATTCAACCCCGGCTGATTTCATCAGAGAACCGCCAAGCCCCACCACTCGAATGTTTGGATCTATTTCCTTTAATCCAGCAGCCGCCATTGCACCAAGAGCGTCCCCGCTTGGCTCAAAAGCCGTAAGTAAGATTGTCTTTGGTTTGCTGTTATCCACAAGTAACTCGATTGCTCTGATACGATACCCGAATGCTTAAAAGAACATGTACCTGTGGCGACCTACGAAAACAAAATACTGGAGAAACTAGCATACTCAGTGGCTGGGTTAACACCTACAGAGACCAGGGCAAAGGGCTTGTTTTTATCGATTTACGAGATAGATATGGTTTGACTCAAGTTGTCTTTGATGCAGAAGATACACCTGAACATAGTATGGAACTCGGGGCGTCGCTGCGTCGCGAGGATGTTGTAACCGTTAAAGGCGAAATACGCGTTCGAGATGGCAAGCCAAACGAAAAACTTGCTACTGGGGAAATCGAACTTGTAGCAAAAGAAATAGAAATAATTAACAGAACAGCAAAACTTCCGATTCTCCCAGATGATCATGATGCAGACAGCATTGGGGAAGAACACCGGCTTCGCTATCGGTACATCGATTTGCGCAGACCTAAAATGCAAAAAATTCTGCGACTCAGACATAAAATAACGCAGTTCACTCGGAACTTTTTTGCCGATCGCGAATTCCTTGAAATAGAAACACCCCTTCTCATTACCCCAACACCAGAAGGTGCACGTGACTTTATCGTTCCATCAAGGCACCAAACTGGTCAGTGGTATGCCCTACCGCAAAGTCCTCAAATTTTTAAACAAATCTTAATGGTCGCTGGCTGTGACAAGTATTTACAAATTTGTAAATGTTTGCGTGACGAAGATCCTCGCGCAGATCGACAAGCTGAGTTTACGCAAATCGACCTCGAAATGAGTTTCGTCGATCAAAATGACATTCTTGAACTAATGAGCATGTTTGCAACCAACTTATACAAAGAAGTTGGTGGAATCGACCTCGGCGACCTTCCACAAATATCTTGGAAAGACGCAATGAACCAGTATGGTTCAGACCGACCAGATATTCGATTCGATTTGCAATTGAAAGACATCACAGACATTGCCAGCAAAACAGATTTTAAAGTTTTTAAAGAAGTATGCGATACTGGTGGCAATGTAAAAGCAATGCGTGTTCCAGGTGGTGCTGAAAAATTATCGCGCAAGAAAACCGACGCCTTCGCTGAAGTAGCAAAAACGTACGGTGCGGGTGGCCTTCCAGTTGTCAAATACCAAGGTGGTGAATTTTTAACTGGCGTTGCAAAATTTGTAGAACCAATCAAAGACGAACTTGTTGAAGCACTTGGCCTTGAAGATGGCGACATTGTGATGTTCGGCGTGGGTTCCTACCGAGTTTCTTGCATCGCCCTTGGCGAAGTCCGGCTTGCTGTTGCTAAAGAACTTGGATTAATTCCTGAGGGCTTATTCCGAGGGTTGTGGGTTGTTGACTTTCCAATGTTTGATTGGAATGAAGATGCTGGCCGCTGGGTAAGCGAACACCATCCGTTTACCGCACCACTTGAATCGCACATTGACATATTAGAAACTGACCCAGGTAATTGTCTTTCTTCTGGATATGACTTAGTTATTAACGGCGCTGAAGTTGGCGGCGGTTCTATTCGTATTCACAACCCTGAAGTACAAGCAACAGTGTTTGGCCTCCTTGGATTATCTGAAAAAGAAGCAGAAGACAAATTCGGATTCCTGCTAAATGCACTTCGTTTTGGCGCTCCACCACATGGAGGCGTAGCATTCGGATTAGACCGCCTGGTTATGATGATGATTGGCACTGACAATATCAGAGACGTCATTGCGTTTCCAAAAACGCAAACCGGTGCAGACCTTATGTGCGAAGCGCCAGGCATTGCAGATCCAGCTCAACTTGATGAGCTTGGAATCATTATGCGTGAACCTGAGCAGACCACAAACTCAGAGTAAGTAAAGCAAACAATTCTTTTGAATAATCTTTTGTTTCTTGATTGTGCAACCTAAAAAGTTCCAAAACAACAGCGGTATCAATAGGCAAATTTCCAAATGGATCTTTTGATGCAAACGTGTCACCAGCAAGTTGCCCAAGACTACTTTGCGGGCTTCGCAACCAAGAAGAAAGTGGAAACGGTTCAATCGGGTTTGCTCGTTCATTGCAAATTTTTAATTCAACTTGGGCAAGATCCGCGACTGCATCCATCCCACGAAAAACCGAATCTGGGTTACGGACTTCGTTATCGTACTGTTTCAGTTGCTCCTCGATTGAACCGCTATATTGTGGGTTAAACGGCGAATCATACACATGTGAAGTAAGTTGTTCGATACGTGCCGTTGAAAAAATCGAATCAAAAGTAGTAATGCCAAACATTGACCAATCTCGTGCTCTCGTTTGTTTTGGAAGTTGAGACAACATGCCCTGCCATCTCGAAAGTTTTACCGATTCTTTTATTCGCACATTTGAATTTCCAAAACCGTCACAAGTCGATTTTCCTTTTCTACTTGCATTTCTATACTTCCATAATTTAGAGAGAAGCGTGTAGTCTGAAAATGGCAATCCAATTCTTGAAACTAAAGAGACCAAATCTTCTGCTACTGAAGAGCTCCTCTCAATTTCGCTCTGGGTTTGGATGCAAGATGAAAATGCCAATTCGTTCTCGAGCGGAACACTTTGCACCGGCGATAAGAGGGACTCATTTCCTGTTACAAATCCAAGTTGTAAAAATTGCTGAGTAGCATTTAATAGATTTGTTGTTTGCAGTTCTAACTCTGAAGCGATATTTAACAAAGGCATTGGATTTGAACAAAAAACTACACCGTCCCCAGCTTTTCCTAAGTTCAGTACATAAAGTTGATTTTTTCCAATACCATTTCTAGTAAAAAATAACTCCAGTGTTTCTTTATTCCAGAGTACTGAAGTACTTTCATTCCCAATCACGCAATTATCGCTCACTTTTGTATCAGAGAGAAACAGAAGTTCGGCGCTTCCTTCTGAAAATTCAACGCTATCCTCAAATCGCCAAATTCTGCCTTGCAACGAATTTTCAAGCTTGGCAACCCAACTTTCTTTAATTGGCTGACCATCACGCCTTAAAATTCCTGCAATACCGCTCATTTCGGATAGGGTACATCGCATGACACATCGAAGTACAAATTTATTGACGATACTTATACTCATCGGCCTCGTTGCAGGCGCACTCGTCGGAGAGTTTGCCCATGGTTCTACAACTTCAGTTATAGACGGCGAACATTGGTACAAAATTGCTGGCGATATCATTTTAATCCGGCCACTGAAACTCCTCATCATTCCACTCATCTTCTTTAGTGTGATTTCAGGTATTACTCGCATTGGTGATCCGTCAAAACTAGGCGTAGTCGGTGGCGCAACGCTGATCTATTATTTAGCAACAATGTTTATGGCAGTCAGCCTTGGCACCGTCCTTGTAACTTGGATTTCTCCAGGGATTCTCTCACAAGAAGTGCAAGAGACATTGCGGCAAACTGCGGGCCATTTTAGTGCGGGCGAAACTGCTACACGCTCGCTCGGATCTGCGTGGATGAATATTTTGTACCAACTTGTACCTGTCAATATTCTTGATGATATGGTGAAAGTGCGGCCACTTGGGATAATTGTGTTTGCAATCGCATTTGGACTTGCATTAGCAGCGGGCGGAGATAAAACCAAATCTGCACGAGACCTTTGCAACGCTTGCTTTGAAGGGCTAATGATTCTTGTTCGATGGGTTATTTGGCTCACACCAATTGGCGTGTTCTTCCTAGTTGCATGGACAGTTGAAAAAATTGGATTCAATTCGATTTACGGTCCGCTTGGCTGGTACATGGCAACCGTTCTCATTGGTCTTGCGATTCACGGTTTCATCGTTTTGCCACTGGTTTTATATCTCTTCTCACGCAAAAATCCATTTACTTTTATGTGGCAAATGAAACGGGCATTGATGACTGCTGTTGGTACAGATTCCAGTTCTGCAACATTACCTGTGACAATAGATGCTGCTGAAGGCGAAGGAGGTTGTTCAAAGCGAGCCGCCAATTTTGTATTACCTCTTGGAGCTACAATCAATATGGATGGAACCGCTTTGTATGAAGCCGTGGCAGTCGTATTTCTATTCCAATTATTTGGGATTCAATTGGAATTTGGCCAACTTGTCATTGTTGTCATCACAGCAACCCTCGCAGCAATTGGCGCAGCTGGTATTCCTTCTGCAGGTCTAGTCACGATGGTCATCGTCATCTCTGCTGTGAATATGAATTTAACTGGATCACCTGATGGGCCACTTCCTGTGGCTGCAATAGGCATAATCATAGGAGTTGACAGAATTCTAGATATGTGTCGAACTGCCGTAAATGTATGGGGTGACGCCGTTGGAGCAAAAATCATCACTCGAATCGCGCCAGACGACCCCATTGACTCAGCGTAGAGACTGACTCAATTAATCTGAAAGTGTGCTGAGATAATGTTCAGCATCTATGGCTGCGATACAACCCATCCCTGCTGCACTAATCGCTTGGCGATAGACAGAGTCCGCTACGTCGCCAGCGGCAAACACACCTGGAATGTTTGTTTTGCTACTGCGAGTTTGCAATTGAATATACTTTGCATCATCTAATTCGATTCCAGTGCCATCTAAAAATTCAGTTGTTGGAGTGTGTCCAATAGCGACAAAAAGTCCGCGCAATTCAAGCGTTGATTCTTCGCCAGTCACTGTATCTTTCAAGAGCACGCCTGTAATCACATCATCGCCCAAAACATCTACCACTACTTTGTTCCAAAGTGGTTCTGCATTTGCAGAATCGAAAATACGTTTTTGCATTGCTTTGGATGCCCTGAACTCATCACGTCTATGGATAACATAAACCTTAGAAGCAAACTTAGTTAAGTAACTTGCTTCTTCGAGCGCACTGTCACCACCGCCGACAACGGCC
>JABIWU010000101.1 GCA_018701395.1 Phycisphaerae bacterium
CCGTTCTTCTTCGCCATTTGAAAGTACTATTTCCAATCATGAATTTAATTCACTAGGAATTATGCAATCCTTTCTCCGACATCAAATTACATACTTGCAATTGCTCATTATTGCAGAAGCGAAATGGCGCGGACAAGACAAATTATATTACACCGCTCAATCATCTCTTACGGAACTAGGAAATGCTACCTCTATTATCGAGCAAATGACAATGGTTGAATTGGCTATCGCAAGCCATTGGAATGCTCTCTTCGAATCAATAGGCATCGAATACAAAAAGAGATTGAATAACTAATGACTTCCTTACTTACAATTTTAATCGCATGTGCAATGGCGTTGCCAGCAAATTTCGAAGTATCGCTAGATAAGCGAATAGGTCTTTCTTATTTTCGCGCAGCAGAGGATTTAGTTGCAGACGGCGCCTTGCTTGACCAAAACCGAAAGTTAGCAGAAGAATTATTTGTGCTCTCTGCTGTTATTGACCCAGCATTACGCAACAGCGCAATTATTGGCTTAATCTCAATACAAGAAAAGAGTGAATTAATACAGAGTTTACGGTCGCTTCAACTAAGTTCCGATTCCCTATTAGTAGTATCAGTCATTTCGCCAAACATACTTAATCTTCAAGAGCAATCTACGAATGTAAAAGACATTTGCGAAATACTCGTGAAAGTGCGCGCTGGCAAAAAAGTAACTGAGGGGCAACTAGAACGACTCTCGCCCCAACGATTTTTATTTCCAATTGAATTTGATGCGCTTATATCTGCAGCACAATCAAAACGAACAAACTTGTCTAAGGATTTATCTAAAACTTCTTTACAAATAGAACTGGAAGTTCTTGGGGGCGCCTCAGTCTGGTCTGCAGATTTCGTGGCTACAAGTGGAATGCCCGTCGCGATCAATGTCAATGATGATTTGGCAGCACTCTTCAATGTGGACACAGAGAAGCGAACCTTAGAAAACGGTGTTTGGGTTAAGTGAGGAGTAGCGTTATTGAGAGTTGAATTTATACAAACTCTTCAATACTGGCATTATATCTTCAACTGCAGTTGCAGAATGTGCTGACCAAATTGCCCACTCCGTTTCATGTGGGGGCATTGCCAATTCAATACCATCTCGAACAAAACGTTTTAATCGTCTAGTTGATAATTGGTCAATAAATGCATGCGACAGTTGGGAAGCAATTTGCATATCTTCTTCAAATGGAATCACGATAGCCAGTGGCTTGTCTGAATGCTCAGTCATATAAGCAATTGTCCAAAACCAACAATCCCCGAACCAAATCGCCTCTTCAGTGACTTCGCCAAGGGCTGCTATCTTTGAAGAAAGTTTGTCGATGGCCTTGCTGCCATCCTCAAGGATGCGCTTTTTAAGATCCTTGACGTCAGGGGTGTTATATTCGTCTGTCCAAATTGAAGGTGGGTCGTATTTTGCCATATGGGGTATCTCTGCTAGAACACGTGCTAATTACACATGATAGCATACACAGCGTGAATGATTCAATGCCACAAATAACTTCTGATGTCGATCTTTCTACAGCCACCATTTTGCTTGTCGATGATAATGCTCAGAATCTAGAACTTATGCAAGCATTTCTTGAAGAATTGCCGTGCAAAATCCAAACAGCATCTGATGGTGTGGAAGCTATAGAAAAAATAGAGCGTTCATGTCCTGATCTGCTTATTCTCGATGTAATGATGCCTCGCATGAGCGGGTTTGAAGTTTGCCAGAAAGTCAAATCTCAACCATCGACTCGAGATACCGTTGTCATCATGGTGACTGCACTGAATGAAGTTAGTGATTACGAGCGTGCAGTTGAGTGTGGAACAAACGATTTCATTACAAAGCCAGTGAATAAACTCGAGTTGATTACACGCGTGAAGACTTTGCTTGAACTTGCGTTGGTTAAGCGAGGTTTTGATTGTCAATAAATCTAGACCTGCTTTTTTGGCCTAGATTTTACGCATTCCCAAATGAAAGCGACCTGTCCCGCACTCGGTGAGGTTCTGGTAGTTGGGAGTCATCCAGAAACTGACTAAGGGAGGGACAGGCCGCTTCTTGAGCGCAGTGGTCTTAATTAAGCCGCTGGGCGCCTTGTGACGACTGCAGAGCTATCTGTTGGTCGAACCCAACCCCGAGAGCCTCTTGGCTCTAAGGTCAAGAGAAGGTGCTCGTAGTATCTGCGTAATGCAACTAAATCGAAACCAGCAAGCCAGGTAATTGGCGCTGTTGGATTTAAACGGCTGATTGCAGTAATGACTTGATTCTTAGTTAACATATGAGTGTCCTTCCTTTTTCTTTGTGATAGATTCAATTTCGGATTTTGGAACTGCTTAACTCAATGTGATAACTTTCTATCTTCCTAGCAATAAGAAATCAGAATTTGCTACTCACGAGGCGTAGTGGGTATTTAAGAACAACACCCACAAGATATTGTGGGTGTTGTTCTTTTCAAATGCAAAAATTTTTTTTAGAGCAAAAAACGGACGTTACACGATGGGCAGGAAGAGCGTCGCATCACTGTTTATTTCGATTGAATCGAGGTGCCCAGTAGTGATAGTGCCATTTTGATCAATAACACCGTGGATGTGAAGATTAGAACCATGGTGCGTCATAACGCCTTCTTTGTTCTTTGCATAAAAGCCAACGACAGTAATCGGTGTGGATTGAGAACCAACTAATCGCCAAGGTTGAAACTTGGCAGCAAGATTCGGATTGGCTACTGGGCAAAAACCATTAATGACATGCATCTGAAAATCATTTGTACTACCAGTAATTAGAAAGGGAAACGGAGTTTCAGTATCTATTCCTTGAATGATTGCAGCTAATTCAATCGCCTTTTCTAATGGATGGTTCGAAGGAAGCATGCAATTTTGCCAAGATTCAACATGTGCAAGAGTGAGCAAAGTCGCAGCATCGTACGTATCATCTGCCACAGCAGTTATTGCAGTTGTACCGTCTTGCGTTGTTGCTGTATAGACAGTGCCATCAAAGATAGTAATCTCGCCATCAAGATTCGCCAATGCTCCAACAGCATATGCATGTGGCTTGCTAACCACTTCAGCAAATGAAATACGAGGTTGGGTTTTTCCCATTCGTAAGGTATCTCGCATTCCGCCGTGTTGGGATACTTCGTAAGAATGAGTCGTTGAACAACCCGCAGAAAGTAGTGTGAAAAGTGTGAATAGCAATCTCATATTAATCATTCAATGTATGAATTTCAAGAACAGGAGCAATCGCAACTACCACTAGTTGCTTTTGCCCAAATACCATTTACTGCTGACCAGTTTATTGTGCTCCACCAAGCGTTCACATACTCTGGTCGACGATTTTGGTAATTCAAATAATAGGCATGTTCCCAAACGTCAATTGCAAGTAGGGGTGTCCCACCACACATGCCAAGATCTGTCATCAGTGGATTATCTTGGTTAGCAGTTGAGGTGATACATAGGTCTCCATTTTTACATGCGATTAGCCAAGCCCAGCCAGAGCCGAACCTTGTACCTGCTGCGTTTGAAAATTCCTCTTTCATCGCGTCTACTGAACCAAACGTTGCATTAATTTTGTCAGCTAAATCCGAACTTGGACCGCTGTCTTCGCTCGGACCCATTATTGACCAGAAAAGTGAGTGATTCCAGTGTCCGCCGCCATTGTTTCGTACTGCTGTACGAATGTTCTCAGGAAGAGCATGTAAATTTTCAAGTAAAGCATCCACAGTCCAGTCTGCCCATTCTGAACCTTCAACAGCAGCGTTCAGTTTTGCAACATAGCCAGCGTGGTGTTTGGTGTAATGGATTTCCATAGTACGGGCATCGATATTTGGTTCGAGTGCATCGAATTCGTAGTTTAAGGTTGGTAGTTCAAATGTCATAATGTGTTCCTTTTATGTTTAAGTTGTAGTGTACCTAATTGTAACTACGGTATAGCCCAAAAAAACGATTGGCCATTATTGTTCTTTGACCAGTGTATGTATTCCGCGTTTGAATGTGCCGAACTTAGTTTGCGTACCATCAACCCAAGTCACAGACACGTCAGTAATTTCTGTTGCATCACCTAATCCAATGTGAATACGAGGATCGTTTGAAGCCATGTAACTCCATGCTGACTGGACTGAACGCGTTATTCGTGTTGTTCCGATTGTGCCAGAAACAATCGCACCAATGGCATCACGACTGTTAGTATCGAGAACTTTAAATTGCACAGAATTGTTTTTTGAAGGATGTACATTCATCAACACATAAGCAGGTGCATCGCGATTTATAACAAGCACATCGATGCCCCCATCATTATTGATGTCACCAAAGACGGCCGCGCGACTGGTGTGTGTTTGTTGGTTAGCAATTGCTTCGATTCGTTTCCATTTTTTTGGTGTGCCTTCAAGTAAATAGTTTTTCTCAGCAAATGGGTCAGATGTTTGTACAGTGCCAATTTGCTGAACGCGACCATTTGCCTCGTACAAATCTAGGTGTCCATCGTTATTAAAATCAACCCACCCAAGGCCAAAACGAGTTGCGTGCCTAGTTGCGGTACGAATTCCTTTACGAGCGGTGATGTCAACAAAATATTCGCCTTCATTACTATAAAGTGAATCGCTTTCACCAAACAGATTGCAAACCAAAATGTCAAAGTCGCCATCGTTATCGAAGTCATTTGTAGTAACACCCATGCCTGCTTTTGCGCGCCCCTCATCGTCTAAAGCACAACCACGCATGGCGGCAACATCTGTAAAAGACCAATTCCCATTGTTTTGCCAAAGTTGATCTGCCATTCCATCATTCGCTACATAAATATCGATTTTCCCATTACCAGTAAAATCATTGCAAACTACGCCAAGGCCTGTGCCAGTACGTGTTCCGATTCCGGCAGATTCAGACATATTCGTAAAGGTGCCGTCTCCATTGTTGCGGTAAAGCAAGTCTTTTGCTGGAGCCATGTAATTTGTAGGGGAGCAATAATCCAATGCGCCTTTTGCATTGAAACAATCTAAGTCTAAACCATGTGCCCAAACTAAATAATTGATTGCATATAAATCAAGGTCACCATCTGCATCAAAATCTGAAAATGCAGCGCTTGCTCCCCAGCCAGCATCCCCAACACCGGCTTCATCAGTAACATCCGTAAAAGTTCCGTCGCCATTATTTTTAAAGAGGACATTTTTGCCAACATTCGTTATAAAAATATCTACAAATGAATCGTTGTTGTAATCAGCTACTGCAACCCCCATGCCATAACCGGTGTCGCCAGTACTGCTTTGCTCCGTAACGTCTATAAATTTTCCGTTGTCATTACGCAACAAAACATTGTGTTCGGTTTTAGCAAAACCAAGATGCCCGCCTTGAACAAAATAAATATCAAGGTCGCCGTCATTATCAAAATCAAGCATCGCGGCGCCTCCGCCAATAATCTCTGGCATATTAAATACACCCGTGTCACCGCTAATCCATGTAAGCGAAACGCCAGATTCAATTGCTTTATCTTCAAGCCAAACTTGCGGGCCTTGAGCGATCAACAAACTCGCATAGATAACGATTGCACAGCTCATTAATTTCTTTCCTTAATTTTCAGAACGGATTGCCACGCACCAGAAATTCTTGGGTCATTAGGAAAGTCAACTTTGGCTTTAGCAAGAATTTGCAAAGCAGTGTTGATCTCTCCCATGAGAGCCATTGCAATACTTTTCCCGCTGATACTCCCAGTATTGGTTGGTGAAACTTTAAGAACTAAATCAAATTGCTCCAATGCCTTATCCGGTTGGCCCATATTTAATAAAACCATGCCGAGCATTTCACGAATTGCAAGGTCACTATTTCCTAGTTCGATTGCTTTGGCAAAATAGAAACTGGCTTTTCCCATATCACTCGCTTGAAAGCAAACTTTGCCTGCAAATGCATGAGCATCAGACATTGCGGGTTGGAATTCGATTGCTTTCTTTGCGTATGCAAAAGCAAGGTCTAATTTGCCAGAAGCTTGCATGATAAATGCCATCGTTAATTGTGATGGAGCGTGATTGGGTACGCACCGCATTGCTTTTTGAATAGTTTCAGTTGCTTGTTGCAATTGACCTAGTTGAAGAAAAACTGTTGCTAGGTTGTTGAGGACGGTTGCGTCTTTCGGATATCGAATGGAAAGGGATTGCAAAATTGTACGGGCACTTGTGAAATTCCCAGCATCTATTAATTTAGCTGAACGACCAAGTTCCGCAGCATACCCCTTTCTAAGCGATGTCATTTCTAAATACCATTTATCATTCCAGGCTGGCGGGCCAACTGTTTTAGCAGAAAGCAATTGTGATGCTAATTCGCCGTTACCAACACGACGATGTGCGGTTCCAAGTAAAAATGAAATATACGGATGCAAACCACCTCTTGAGATAATATCTTCAAGCAAAGGAATTGCTTTTGCAGATTGGTTTGAAGCAAGATAGACTCGTGCTAACCCCACAATTGCAGGGGCACATGTTGTATCTTTTTGAATTGCGGTTTCAAACAATGAAGTCGCTGTTGCAAATTCTCCTAAATCTAGCTTCCAATATCCTTGTCGCCAAATAGCAGGCAAGTAGTTTTCTATTTCACCTACAGTTTTAATTGCTGTCTCATAGTCACCAATCCGAGCGTATGCAACACCAAGTAAATATAGCGTTTTATCTGTCGATTTGATAGCAAGTGATTGTTTGTACGTTTCTATTGCAATATTTTCTAATCCATTAGCGTGGTACAACATACCTAAAGTCAACCAATCTTCAGGCTTTGTTGTTGTCAATTTTTGTTGTTTTGAAATTGCAATAGATGCCTCTGGCGCAAGCAAAGATAAATCAACTTGAGCGAAGGAAATTGAAGTCAACAGTACTACTAGAGGTGCATGAATCATTTGTTTATTCTATGGCAGTATTGATTGCGATTGGCTCTCCGCACTCGGGGCAAACATCAAAATTAAGTGAGCCAGATAAATCGTAATTGCAATTTCTACAACCTGCTGATTCCATTTTAAGGTGAATTTTTAATCCGCAGTTATAACAATTTGAGTGCCCTGAAGTGAGTGCAAGCTGTTGTCTGCAGCGAGGGCAAGGCGAGTGCAATTCGCCAGTTCCACAGTATAAAAAAGAATTCCCTTTAATCCTCCTGCCAATGATGAGCGAAAATAAACCTGTTGTCGTAAGTATTCCAAAACTTGCACTCAAACGAATTAAAATATCAGGTGTTTGAGAATAATTCATCGCCGCACACCAGATAACACCACCTAATGATGCCAGTGCTATTCCAGCAAGCAGTGCCGTTACTATCTCGCACTTAGGCATTACTTGATGCGCGTTTCTATACGTGATGGTATTCCAAAGAGCGATCATGATGGCTATAAAAGCCGTAACGAGCACAATGAATAAAACAGTTGGTGCATTGCTGATCTTGCCTGCCGTTTGCAAGAGAGAGAATATTAGTGCTCCGCATGAAACTATAGAAAAGGCTACCCCGATTGTTCTGTACAAAAAATTCTTACTTATAAAAATAAGTGCAACTAATACAGAATAATGTTGAATAGGAACAAGCACGTACCAAATTGATTCCTCTTGATCTAGCAAAGAATTAAAAAACCAAATTAAAACTAACCAAATGACAAGCAATGACAACCATGAATATGCAAGGAACTTGCCTGCTGTAGCAAGTCGTACATTATTAACAAAAGCAATTCCATACAATATAACCGCGCCACACCCCAATAAAAGCAAGGCAGATACGGATAACCGTTCGACACTAGTAGAAGAGAACATTAAACTTGACCAAATTGAACTTACGGTCGAGATAAAGACTAAAAATATAAGAACGCACGCTGAAAGTCCAAGTGGCCGATAGGTCGAACTCTCAATTGCCTTAATTGCTAGAAGTAAAGTCGAAGATGCAATTGCTGCAAGAATAGCTGTCACTATAAATCTTCCAACAATAAATTTCGCATTCGGTAAAAAAAGAATAGCAATGCCACATATTCCAGCAATGCAAAGTGACACCATCAGAATTCGTAATGCGATTTTCCTGTAATCCATACATGTAATGTAGCAGAAGGGGACTTTGCAACTAATGCGAATTCAAACGATTCATTTTGCCCCCAATGAACAGCCCCCCAAGTAAAACTTGGGGGGCTGCATGGAATCTCAATAGAGATTACAAATTGAACACTTGAGTATTAATCAAGTTGTACTGTGTAGTCTACTAGACCACTAGCACATGTCCAAGCTGTATTCCATTCATTAGCACCTACTAAGATACTGTAGTTACCTGCAGGTAAAGCAGAGAAATCTGCAGAACCTTCATAACCACCTGGAATCATATATGCAGCTACGAATGCACCCGCAGCGTTGTCAACAACGCCGAAGAGTAGATCCATACCTGAAGTACCAGCGGAAATTGTGAAATTACCACCAGCATTCAATGATGCATTTGTGAACCAGTCAAGGTCACGATAAGTACCACCAGTTGGGCCGTCAAGGAAGACTGCCCCTGTACCACATACTGGAACACCGAGCGTAATTGCTTGGAATTCTTGGGGAACACCATTAAGACCGCCATTGCAGTCTAATGTTCCATCTTGGCCGTCTATAGCACAACCGTCGCATTCATATTCAGCGCCTGCAGGGCAACCACTGTATGGTGCTGGGCAGGTTACTGTAGCACACATTTGTGTACTATCGAATGAACCACCAGCAGCTGAACAGTCGCCTGAATTCATGTCTGCACATGAACCATCAGGAAGACAGCAAGCACCAATTACTTCGCCACCAGTGAATGTAACAGTACAAGTACCATTACCAATAGCAGCGTTATATCCACCTAAACGGATATAGATGGTCTCGCCAGCAGCAACTATATGGCCATATACGCCAGAGTAGTATGCTTGACAACCGGTTTCAACTGTTGAGTCACCGTTACAAGCTACTTGCGTAAGTGCTGCACAATCACTTCCTGAGTAAAGTACCAAGGAAGTATCGTAACTAGCACCATCACAAAGACTAACGTCTAAAGAACCATCTGATGCGGCGGTATAAACCATCCACATGTCAGGTGAACTTAACCAGTTAAGGTAAGTACCTGAACACATTGTATCATCAGGTTCGCCGTAGCCACTGTCAGTTGCAAGAAGTGTACTAAATGCGTTTGCACCTTCAACAGCTACAGTAGCGGTTGCACAAGTGTCACCACCTGCAGCAGCACAAGGATCATCTGAACATAGAGTAGCATCGCCAGCGAAAACGCCGCCGAATGCTGCACATGAAACATCGTCTAATCCGTCCAAGCAGTTACCGTCTTGCATACAGCAAGCGCCAGGAACTGGTGGAGGTACGATATTAATGTTCAAAGTACCACTACCCATATCTGCAGCACTCCATCCACCAATGCGGATGATGTATGTTGAACCTGCAGTTGCAGATAGAACGAGATCTGAGTAGTAAGTCTGGCATCCTGTAAGATCAGTACCATCGCCATTACAAGCTACAGCAGCGCCACCACAAGCGTCGTAAACGACGACTGAAGTGTCGAATGAAGCAGCATCGCACGTGTCGATAGCGTAATCATCAGTGTAACCAGCAGTCCAAGAGAACCAAATATCATTAGTTGGTTCTTCCCAACCAAATGCAGCAGCGTCTGCAGCACATGTTGGAAGATCAGCACCAGCTGTCATACCTGTTGTATCGAATGGGTTTGCACCATCGATAGCAACTATAGCGTCAGCACATTCGTCACCAGGAGTTGCAACAGAGCAATCCCATGAAGAGCATGTGTCGTTAGCGTGAGCAGTACCGCCCATTGCAGCACAAGCGTCGCCTGTGAGCATTGAACAAGCCATGTTAATACAGCAAGCAGCAGCAGCACAAGTGCCATCAGCACATGTAGTGTTGTCACCGAAGTAAACGCCACCATTTGCAGCACAGTTTGCTGAAGTGTCTGTTGAACATGAACCGTCGCCTAAGCAGCAACCGCCATATACAGCACAGTCAGCACCCCATGAACCAACAACAGCGAGAACATCGCCAACGTTTACACAGCAGTCACCATTAGGCAATGGAGCGATATCACCGACTGGACGGAAAGTACCGTCGCCGCATGAACCCCAAGCACCAATAATTGCTAAAACGTCGCTAACTGCGACAGCACCGTCACCATCAACGTCTGCAGCACAGACAGCTGGAAGTGGAAGTGTACAAGGATCAGCTGGAGCACCGCCATGAATGCGATATGCAGCTTCGTTAGTCATTTCTTGCATATTGCCAGGCATAGCGAAACCGCCACCTGGATTGGCTTGCCAACCCATGACGCCGTCGCCTGCTAGACAATCAGCAGTACCAGTTTGACCGCCAGTAGCGAAATCATTGTCTGGAATCATACTAACCCAGTTTGCACCAGCAGCAGAAGTCATTTCTGAAGGCATACTGACATTAAAGCCAGCGCCCATCCAAGACGCACTAATTGTTGCATCAGCTGCGTCAGCATAACTTGTTGCAACGTCGCCTACTAGGCTTAATGCAGCAGCAGCTGGAGCAGAGTGTAAGTTGGCGTTATAGCCCATAACGGATGAAGGATCGACAAAGCCGTTCCAACCATTAAGAACCATTTCAACCATATTAATATTTTCACCGGCACCGGTGAAGTTGTCCATAGTAGCGATATCATAAATATCGTACGCGGCTTCAAAGTTTTGGCAACCAGTAATGTTGGCGCCAATACCTGATCCGTCATCTGGACCGATTTGGTCCATCACCACAACGCCAAAGGCGGTGCCTGATAGACCCAAAATACAGATACATGTTGTAAAATTTTTCATAAGTATTATCCCCTCCTAGAGGATTGAGTGAAAAGATTTCACGAGTGAGAATTCTTAACACTGTTGTTAAGAAACGATAAAAATCGAAGTTGGAGTAATGACCAACAATCAAAAAAATTGGTTGTCAGTCGATCCTTCTCTCGACCATTCTTCTTCCACTGTTTGTTTTGCATTGCCAAGGGGACGATAGCGGGGCGAAACAAGACAGAAGTTGAATGTTGAATTCTGGGGAACTTGCAAGATTGACAATCGTTTGGGAACGGTTTGTCGCCAAAAATGCGTGTATATTCAGAACTCGACACCTTAATATTGCGTAAAATTGCGTCTATGTCAAGCATTTCATCTACTTTTTTAGATGAAATCTTGTTATTGGAACTAATTTGCAATTTTGTATATTGAGCCATAAGAAGGACAAAATGCTCATCGGGGCTATTTGAAGATGAATCCTGTCAAATTGAACAAAATATAGTGGCAAATTAGGCATAAAAAGGGACCCGCAATTGCGGGTCCCTTTCACTAAAAAATAAGATAAAGAAAGTTATGGAGTAAAACCGCCTATTGGGAATGGGCTTAATGTAGCCGCATTTGTGTCACCTTCAAGCATATAAATACCGCTAAAAGTCCACGAAGCAATTGAGAAAATTGCACCATCTGGGCCAGTCATGGAAATACGCTTCACCCAGCCATCAAGATAATCCCAAGGGGTTCCTGTACCGTCCATGTCAATGTCACCAAACGTATCGATGACAATTCCATTCTCAAACAACTCGATTGCGTCATCTCCGTTGATGGACATTGCGCCACTTTGATAATCTGCTGCAAATCCAAAGAACGATTGGAAATCTACTTCGTCATCAGTAACGTATATGTAGGTGCCAGCGACGACAGAAATTGGTGGGAATGTAAATTCTTCTCCATCGGTTCCACCGCCATTGTTTGCTCCGCCAATGCCATACAAGCTTAAGTCATCAATATCACTCAATACATATAGTTCTGCGCCTTTGGGTCCTGCGCCAGTTGTTAATTCCGCGTCGTACACACCTGTAATAACTAGGAAGAGGTTTGCAACTTCGCACTCATCTGGAATTCCATTGCCATCAGCATCGAGTGATGTGCCATTTGCTATGTCACAATCGTCAGGCACGCCATTTGTATTGCAATCTGCTTCACACTCATCTGGAATAGAGTTGAGATTACAGTCAAGGGATGTACCATCTGCAAGATCACAAACATCACCAATGCCATTTCCATTGCAATCTTCTTGTCCTGGATTTGGTAGGTCACAGTTATCTTGTGAATCTGGGATGCCATCACCATCTGTATCTTCAATAGCATTTGAACTAAAGACAACGTTGTCCAAAAAGATCGCTTCAGTGCCAGAATTGGAATCGAGTGAAACTCGTAAGGTTGCCTCTGTATATCCAGTCAAATCTTGAAGAAGATTAAACCAAACGCCTTCAATACCCATATCATCAATATCTTGACCTGTTGAATCAAGTATCGTAAGTACAGCACCACCATCAACGACTACATCAACAACAATAGCATCATCTGCTTCCCACCCTGTTGATTGAACAAAGAGGTCAAGAGAAACATTCCATGCACCAGAAGAGAGAACCGTATCGAACTGCACAAGCATCATGCCATCGCAATCGCTCATTTGATACCCTTGTAAACCATCTGTATAAGCGCCAACTGTACCGGTGTAGTCAGTAGCACCGACATAATCGCCATCAGTGAGTCCCACGCCATCACGGGTATTGACATACCACGCAGTAAAGCCCATTTCTGCCCCAGTTGCAAGATGCTCAACCTCTGATTGACCAATGTTATTAACGAGTTGGTGATCAACTAATGGATCGCCAGGGTCAACGTACTGTGCTCCAATACCTGGCTCTTCAAAACTTGTGTATACAAGGTTACCTTCTTCGCATTCGTCAGGGATACCGTTATCGTTATCGTCTGTTGAATCTCCGTTTGCGATATCGCAGGCATCAGCGATGCCATTTTCGTTACAGTCAGGTTCACACGAATCAAGTACACCGTTTTCGTCGCAATCCGCTGCACCATTTGCAATATCGCATTCGTCAGGAATGCCATTGCCATTACAGTCTTCTTCGCACTCATCTGGAATACCATTGCCGTTGCAATCTTGTGAAGTCAATTCTGCAATATCACAAACATCACCAATACCGTTGCCATTGCAATCGTTCTGTTCAGGGTTTGCTAAATAACAGTTATCAACGATGTCAAAAATGCCATCTCCATCGAGGTCAGGCTCATCGCACATGTTAGGATCGCCAGGAGTGTCCATAGCGAGGTTTCCAAACACACCCATAAACCATACATCACCATCAGGGCAACGGAATACGTGCGCTGGTGGGTAAATTCCCACAGGCCCAAGAAGAACGTCTGTGTAAAGAAGATCAACTACTTCGCCGTCGTAACCAACTTCGAGTAGTCCGACTTCATCAACGAGTTCAGCCCAGAACATAGCATCGAGGTTGCCATCATCGTCTGCATCTAAGTCATCATTTAGTAATGCAGTTAAACCGCCTACAAGCATGTGTGTCACATTGTCGCTGTTTTCTAAACTCATTCCTTCAACGATAAAATCTGGAACAGCGCCCACCATATCGATATCACCAATAGACAAGAGACCGTCTGCAGGTATTACTGCACCTGTAAGATCAATCACGGTTTCAAGAACACCCGAGCCACCAGCGCCATCGCCAATAACGATATAGGAGTATCCATCAAGAACGGTTCCTGGGTCACCAATTAATTCAATAAATTCGTCAGTATCTGTACCTGTCATATCAATTCTTATTTCATTGATACCAAAGCTCGATCCAACGTTACATTCCATTCCCCAGTTGCCGATAACAGCGAGAACATCACCCACGTCTACACAGCAATCTCCATTTGGCAGTGGAGCGATATCGCCAGTAGGTCGGAAAGTTCCATCACCACAGACGCCCCATGAGGCAATAATTGCAAGGATATCTGAAACAGCAACAAACCCGTCGCCGTCGACATCTGATGAACAAGATGGAAGTGGCGAATTACAAGGATCAGGAACAATTGCTGTTCCTACCTCAATGGCTTCAAGAATTGCCATTGAAGGGAATCCAAGAACGGATGGGTTTATCCAACTGCCAATTCCACAATCGCCGTTTGTAGTTTTTAACCAAGAAGGTGAAAGTTCACCACCTGCGTTACTGCCAATTTCATGTGTTCCTGGGAAAGATGCAGGAATAACTATTTCAATAAAGACAAGTGAGTCTGCAGGAATAGAAATTGGAGTAGTTGCTGATGCAGTGATAGTTACAGGAACAGCTGTTGCGGGGATCGCAGTTGAAAGAGTTCCAAGGAGCCAAAGATCGCTTCCATCTGGTGTAGGTCCTGGAGTACCATTCTGATCAAGATAGACTTTTACAGTTGCATTTCCTGCAACTGAATTTTGCGCAAGGGCAAAATGAACACAAATAATATCAAGTGCTTGGCCTGCAGTATCCCCGAGTGAGAGATCATGGCTTCTGCCATAACTATGTTCAGGCGTGCCAGTTCCACCGAAACATGAAACTGAATTACCAGGAGTAATTGTGAATGTATCTAAATTTTCAGATACTAATTGGTTTGCTTGGTTACAAAGAGTAAACGCCATGCCACGACTCGATGCGCCGCTTGTATGGGTTCCAATTCTCATTGTGGCTTGCTTATTTGGTCTCTGTGCAAATGGCGCAGTTTCAGCGATACCGATGAACATACCGATAGCAACAATACTTGAACAAATCGTTCGACGTGTAAACATCTATTTTCTCCTTCTTGTCTTTCTCTCAACTCTAAAGCGCAACAATAGCGCTACATATATATAGTAGAGCCAAATTGATGCTATGCAATGATAAAAACCAAGAAACTCACCCTATGTTGTACTTTTTCCTTGCTAAAATACCCATCTACCCACTTGGCCGAAGTGGCGGAATTGGCAGACGCGCCGGATTCAAAATCCGGTTCCCGTTAAGGGAGTATGGGTTCGAGTCCCATCTTCGGTATTTTATTCAGCATTTTTAATCCTCTATTAATACATTGATGTCGTAAACTTCTTCATGCTTTAGGTGATTAAATTATGAGTACCATACGAGTATGAACATTGCCGTCATTATCCCAGCAGCAGGGAAATCTAATCGTTTTGGGTCTAAGGACAAACTAGCGGAAGATTTAGGTGGTCGGCCTCTTTTATTAAGAACAGTTGAATTTTTTACAAAGCGGGAAGATGTTCAAGAAATTATCGTTGCAGGTCCTGAAAATGATTTTCCTGCTTTTCAAGAACGATTTGGACCTTCGCTTGCTTTCCATGCGGTGATTATTGCCAAGGGTGGCTCAACTCGATCAATGACAGTTAAAAATGCCTTATCGAAAGTATCAGAAACTATCGATATTGTTGTTGTGCATGATGCAGCACGGCCAGCTATTACAAATGCATTATTCGATGCTCTTCTAGTGGCGTGTGCCACATTCCCTGCAGTTGCACCTGCTTTGCCAATTAATGGAACGTTAAAAAGAACAAGAAGTAAAGCCGAGTCTGTAGTGGATGAAGATGCAATTGCAGATTCAATTCTAGGAGCGGATTCGCAAACTTCAATTAAAGCGTTTAAAGTAGAAGAAACCGTAGACCGATCCAATCTGTGGGAAATACAAACTCCCCAATGTTTTGAGTTATCACTCTTAAAACGCGCTTATTCTAAAGATGACATCGAAAATTGTACTGACGACGCTCAGGTTGTTGAGAAAATAGGAGAAGCTGTTTATCTGATCAATGGGGATAGCCGAAATATCAAGGTGACAACACTTGAAGACTTTAAACTCGTAAAGGCTATTCTTGGCTTGAAAGGCAAAACAGAACGTCCGGCACATAAGCGGTTCTAAGTTGTTTTACCATGGAACACAATAAAGTAACCGTTGTACTTCCGACTTATGAAGAGTTTGATTCATTGCCATCGCTCATCGACGCATTGCAAGTATTAAGAAGTGATAACCTGCCATCGTTGCAACTTATTATTGTTGACGATAACTCAAACGACGGCACTGAAAAACTGATTTCTGATATGAACCACGATTGGGTTCAACTCATCGTTCGTACAAAAGATCGCGGATTAAGCAGTGCTGTTATCGATGGACTTAAAAAAGCCAATTCTACTATTTGCGTTGTCATGGATGCAGATGGTTCTCACCCAGCAAACTCAATACCAGCGATGGTGCAAGCTATCGAGAATGGTGCTGACTTCGCAGTTGGTTCCCGGTATGTGACAGGTGGAACAACCGAGGACGGCTGGGGATTTCTACGTTGGTTGAATTCAAAAATTGCGACGATAATGGCGAGGCCGTTTACAAAAGTACTCGACCCTATGAGTGGTTTTTTAGCATTTAAGAAAAGCACTTTTGATAATGCAGAATCGTTAAATCCTGTCGGATATAAAATTGGTCTTGAACTTATTGTTAAATGCAAATGCAACAAAGTCGTAGAAGTTCCAATCCACTTTTCAACTAGGCAGTTGGGTGAATCTAAGCTTACGCTCGGTGTCCAAATTGAATACCTGCAACACGTCATCCGTTTACTTCGGTTTACACACCCAAAAATTGTCAGTTTTTTCACGTTTGCAACCGTTGGGCTAAGTGGAGCATTTGTTTATCTGCTCTCGCTCAACCTTACCGCTTCCTTATTCACGGATGCGTGGAAGGGAATCGCACTAGCTGTCTTTATTGCGATGACTTGGAATTTCCTTTGGGATAGAAAATATGCGTTTTGGTACGCCAGAGGCAACAATATCTTTGTTCAGTATGTTGGTTTTGTTCTTGTCTGTTCCGTCGGAGCGTTAGCTAATTTCTTTATCACAAAATCACTTTCCGAATCTAATGCAATTTTATATTCAGGATTAATAGGAGTAATTTTTGGTTCAGCAATTGGAATTACATTTAACTTTATAGTGACACGACTATTCGTCTTTAAGCATTGAATATTTCTTCTTTTAATACTTTACCTGTAAAACTATTCTTTCTTTTAGCAACAGTTTCAGGAGTGCCAGTTGCAACTACTGATCCTCCAGCACTGCCGCCTTCAGGACCAAGATCAACAATCCAATCCGAACATTTAATCACGTCTAAATTGTGTTCAATGATAACTACAGAATTTCCTGCATTCACTAGTCGTTGAATGACATCGATTAATTTGTCAATATCTGCAAAATGCAACCCCGTCGTAGGTTCATCAAGAATATACAACGTATGGTTATTAGTTCTAACTCCAAGTTCACTTGCCAATTTAACTCGCTGTGCTTCGCCACCAGAAAGAGTGGTTGATGGTTGACCTAGAGTTAAATATCCAAGCCCAACATCCATTAAACAATGCAACATTCTATCAATTCGGCCATGCGCTTCAAAAATGTTTGAAGCAACTTCGATAGTTGAATTCAATATGTCACTGATAGTGTACCCACGCCATTTTACTTCGAGCGTTTCAGCGTTGTAGCGCGAACCATTGCACTCTTCGCAAATAACAAAAGCGTCAGGCAAAAAATGCATTTCAATTTTCTTCAACCCTTGCCCTTGGCAGGTTTCGCAGCGACCACCCTTAACATTAAAACTGAATCGCCCTGGTTTATATCCGCGTATTTTTGATTCTTTCGTTTGCGAGAAAAGATCTCGAATCACGCCAAAAATACCCGTGTAAGTAGCAGGATTAGAGCGGGGGGTTCTGCCAATTGGCGACTGGTTAACTTCGATTATTCGATCTATAACATTTTCAACGTCAATTGAATCACAAATTACATCAGGAATAGTTTTCTTCTGCAATTTATATTGCATGCCAGCCAATAAAACGCCATTAACAAAAGAAGATTTTCCGCTGCCAGATACACCTGTAAAACAAACTAATGACTTAAGCGGTATTTCTACTTCGATATTCTTTAAATTGTTTTTATTCGCTCCAGTTACAACAATTGTATTGTTTTTGTCAAACGTCCTTCGGCTCTCTGGCATAGTAATAGCAGTTCTTCCAGACAGATAATCTCCAGTCAAAGAAGATTTTGTCTTTTCAATATCTTTGCAACTTCCTTGTGCAACAATTGCGCCGCCGTGAATTCCTGCGCGTGGTCCAACATCAATCAAATGGTCTGCACTGCGAATAATGCCCTCGTCATGTTCAACAATAAGAACAGTGTTGCCAATCTCTGACAAATGCCGAAGCGTTTTTAGCAATCGATTCGTATCTCTTGCATGCAAACCAATCGTAGGTTCATCCAACACATAACAAACGCCTACTAATCCAGAACCAACTTGCGTTGCCAATCTTATTCGCTGCGCTTCACCGCCCGACAGCGTTCCACTAGTTCGATTAAGCGAAAGGTAATCAAGTCCTACTGAAACTAAAAATGTTAATCTTGCCTCAATTTCTCTAACTACCGGTTCGGCTATTTTTGCAAACTCTTTTGAAAGTTTTAACTGTTTAATTGTTGTAAGAGTCTGACTAATTGTCATTGCAGTTAATGCTGAAATCGAATGTTCGCCTTTATTTGTCTTGATTGTTACACAACGAGCTTCCTTCTTGATGCGTTCTCCCTCGCAATTTGGACAAGTCATTTTTCTCGTGAAACCCATAAGCCAAGATCGAACTTTGTCCGATTCAGTGTGTTTAAATCTTCTTTCAAGTTCTTTGATGACGCCGGTGAAGCGGGTTCGAGAACCTTTTATGCTTCCGCCATTAAGGAGAAGTTTTTGTTTCGCTTTTGACAATTTTTTAAAAGGTGTTTTTGAATCAGCATCAACAATTTCGCAAAACTTACGAAGTTGTCGGCTGTATTTTCGTCGCATAGCAGGGCCGGCTCTGTGCCAAGGAACAATTGCTCCACGAGTAATAGCAAGAGATTCATCTGGGACAATTAATGCTGGATCAAACTCATGTACAGTGCCAAGCCCATCGCAGCGTTTACATGCACCAAAATGTGAATTAAATGAGAACAATCTCGGTTCTAATTCTGCTATTGAACACTCTGGATGGTCGGGGCAAGCGAATCGCTCACTAAACCGAAGTTCTTTCCAACTATCTTTATTCTCAATGAGAATAAGCATCGAGCCACCACTCAAACGAACAGCCACTTCAGCCGAGTCAGCAATTCGCTCTCGTATATCGGGACCTGATACGATTCTGTCAACAACAGCTTCAATTGTATGCATTTCATATCTACCAAGATGAAGTGGATTGTCAGATTCATCAAGTAACACTTCTCTCAAGTCAACGATAGAACCGTTCACTCTTGCTCTAACAAAGCCCTGACTTCTTAAATTTTCAAGTACATCTAGGTGATACCCTTTTTTGCCAATGACGACTGGCGCACAAATCATCAATTTCTTGCCGGATGGAATTGAATGGATTTGCGAAATAATTTGTGAAATAGAACTAGATTCAATTACTCTTCCACATTTATTTCCTTTTGAATCGAAATGCCAACAGTGAGGCGTACCGCATCGTGCCATAAGCAAACGGAGGTAATCGTAAATTTCAGTTGTAGTTGCAACAGTTGAACGAGGGTTGTGACTTGCAGAACGTTGAGCAATAGCAATAGTTGGCGGAAGACCTTCGATTGATTCGACATCAGGTTTACTCAACTGAGTTAAAAACTGGCGAGCGTATGAACTTAGTGACTCCATATATTTTCGCTGGCCTTCAGCAAAGATAGTGTCGAATGCTAATGAACTTTTGCCTGAACCTGAGACACCAGTAATTACTATGAGTTTATCTCGCGGTATTGAAACATCTATATTTTTTAAATTATGTTCGTTCGCTCCTGTAACAATAATTTGCTTACGCGCTTTGGACATAGAGTTATGAAACTTCTCTTCGTTGGAACAAAATAATTCCAAGCGAAATTGCACTAACCATATACAGTACTCCATAACCTGAGGTTTTCAGCAAGTATGAGTTTGGTATAACGTTTTCTTGAGTCAATGCATCTGTAAGCCATAGAACTTGAAAGTTTGGTACTACAGAATAGGCCACTTTATAGGATGTCCATTTTGCTAACTCGCCAGAAGTTGCGAACTCAGATAATCTTGTTCCGGGTAATGCTTGAACCGTTTCAGTAATAACTTCTTCAACGTCGCCATTTGATTTTTCCATAATACGAACACGGTCAACCATTTCAACTTGTCCTACGTCTGCTGCACGGTCTAACCAATGTTGTTCAATTTCATGCAACGGTTTGCCGAACCAAGCATCTGACATCATCCCAATAAAAAACACGAGGCAAGTCGCAATAAGAGTTCCGATTTGACTTAGCCGTGTAGAAAAAGCTATTGCAAATGATCCTAAAATTAAAACTGAAACTAGAACTGCAATTACGGCTTTCCAAATGTCTGGCTTAAAGGCAATCCACATGGGTTGCGGTGTAAAGTTAGGTGCAAAATTTAAAATAAGTACGTAAGAAATCGCAAGCATAGGGGTCGTTACACAGATCCATGTGCTTGAAAAAACAAAGCCGTAAAAATAATTGCACCAAACTGCGACAGAAGTTCCAATTATTAATGTCAAAATACCAAAAAGCAAAACTGGTAAATGTATTGGAACGCGAACGGTTTGAAATACTTCTTGTTGCTCGACAAGAAGAAAGACAAGAGCAACATATAACGTAGATACTGAGATAGCCGCAGCAGCCCCAACAAACTTACCAATCACAAAAGGTGGTCGCCCTATTGGCTTTGAAACAATGGTTAATGTTGTCTTATTTCTTATTTCTTGACCAAGGACATTACTTGCAACAAAAATGGCAAGCAACATACCGATCATAAAAACTGTAGCAAGGCCAATATCCAATAACATTCTCTGGTCGTTTTCCATGGTAAATGCAGAGAGCGGGCTAGCAAGAAGCAAGAGAAGGGTGGCAGCCATTAAGAGAATAAAGACAATTGGCTGTCTTATACTCTCAAAAAAGGCATTTATGGCAATTGTGATGATTTGATTTAGCATAAGTAATAAGGGCGAAAGCGGGCAGGGTAGGGCATTTCATGATAATCTGCCGAACCTTGAACGAACGGAATGCAGTTAGTGTTCGTATCGCATACGTCACCATGCAACAATTTCTGAAGTTTAAACTCATTTCACTCTTTTTCAACCCATTTACGTCCGCAAATATAGGTATTACTACATAAATGAGAGTCGACCACCATGCCTGCCAAAGGGCAACCACGACAGCTATTACTGGATTAATAATCCAGATAGCTATTGCTTCGACCCTTTTGGTTTTCGGATTAGTTGCGTCTAGTACTGTTTTCATTTTTGCATCTTTATTTGCTTGGGTTTCTACTGTTATTTGGCTTGGGCTGATTGTCCTTTTCTATCAACAGAAAATGCAATTATTGGAAGTACTTGAAGAAACTGAACTTTCGGGTAACGATCCTTCTACTATCTTCAATACCACTGGGGATGAAATCCGACCGGCTGCAGCACGACTCAATCTTTTACATCGCTGGGTAATGCCTGGGCTTAGTTTGTTTGTTGCCTTTGCACTTATCGCAATCTCCTATCTCTTGCTCACTTTCTTAAATGATCTAAATCATCAAGATGATTTATCGCAAACTTTTATTCTTCAAACTTCATACATTGGCTGGGCACTGGCAGTTTCTATGGGGTTCATGCTAATCAATTTTATATTCTCCCGATTTGTTTCTGGCATGGCGAATATAAGCGCATGGTCAAATTTGCGTGGCGGTTCTGCATGGATGGTTGGCAACGCAATCATTCTATTGGCTATTTCTGTTGGGCTCTTCTTTAGGTTCTTTGATAATGACCAGGTTTTACTCGGTGTATGTTGGGCAATTCCAATTTTTATGCTCGCTGTTGCTGCAGAAGTATGCGTGAATTTCCTTTTGAATCTTTACCGCCCAAGGATTCACGGTGAGTCACCGCGACCTGCTTTTGACTCTAAAACACTCAGTTTGTTTGCTTCTCCCGATTCGTTAGTTCGGTCTTTAAATGATGCAATCAACTATCAATTCGGTTTTGATATTACAAGTTCCTGGGGTTACCAACTTTTGCTCCGTTCGGTAGTTTGGCTAATCACTCTTGGTGCAGTCGCTCTACTAGCTATGAGTGCAATGGTTGTAGTTGAACCGGCAGAACAAGCTGTTCGAATACGTCAAGGTGAAATTATCGGCGAAGTGCACAAGCCAGGTCTTATGTTTAAATTACCATGGCCGATTGAGTCCTCAATCACAGAAAATGTCACTAGAGTTCGTGAATTGCCACTTACCTTTAAGTGGAAAGAAAAACGACGTGTCATTCTTTGGACTGACGATCTATTCAAAATGGCAGTTATAAAACCTAAACCATTTATTGTTAATGACGGACAAGGGGCAAGTGTAGAACACGATAACGACATCCTTGCCTTGGTCGATATTAGAGCAGTACTCCGGTACAGAATTGCCGATGATGGATTCTATAAATGGCTTCGATTCGGCTCAGACGAAACCGAACGGCGAAGCAGATTAACATACCGGGAAATGGCCATTAAAGCAATTTCGCAAAATGCTATCACTTCCTTATTTCAAAAATTACAACTAGAAAACGTCATAGGTTCCCAACGGGGCGATTTGTCAACATTGGCTTTTGAACTTATCCAAGACTCACTTGACAAACATAACACAGGGGTGGAAGTTGTCGCCATTGACTTGCCAATGGTTGCTCCATCGGGCGTGGCGGCTGCTAGTTTTGAAGAATATTCAGTGGCAATTCAAGGAGAAGCAAGACTTCTTTCAGCAGCTCAGGGGCAAGCCAGCAGTTTATTAACACACACTATTGGTGATTCAGATTTAGTGGACGAAGTCGTTAAAGCCGTCTTTGATTTCAACAAATCGCGTGATGCATGGGACATTTTACGAAGAAATAAATTGTCCGATGAAACTGAACTCAAACAAGCACGAACAAATATGTTGCTCTTACAACATGAAGCAATCGAGTTAATTAATAAGGGCAACGGTTCTGCCGCTGCAAAAATTAGAAATGCAAAAGCAGAACGATGGGCAACATTAATGGATACCTGGTCACGAGCAAGTAGAGTGAGTGGTCAAATGGCCGCGTATAAAGCTGCTCCTGAACTCTATATGCAACGAATGTATATGTCCGTTTTAGCGAGACGGATGCCAGCTATCAGAAAATATGTAATTGGAATTGACCCAGAGCGCATCCAACTTGACGTAGAACTTCGCAGTATTAACCCACTGCTTAACTTTGCAGATGCTCTTGAATCTGATGAAGAAGGAACAAATTGATATGAAACGACCATTTATTATTATCACAGGCATTGCCTTACTATTCATTCTGTTGCTATTCAGCATGACATACACCGTCTCCTTTCATGAAGTTGGCATTCAAAGTCGATTCGGCCAAACATCAGAAGACAGCGTTGTACGAGATGCTGGTTTGCACTTCAGGCTTCCGTTCTTTGCAGATTCAGTCTTTCTCCTCGACACACGAATGAACATACATCAATCACCACTTGAAACGTTGCAAACAGTTGACGGTCAACAAATTGTAGTCAAGTCATATCTCCTTTGGAAAATTGATACTGATGGTATGGCTCCACTAGAGTTTTACCGTTCGTATGGTTCAATCGAATCTGCAACATCCACTATCGACGGACAATTCAGAGATGCACTTTCTGCACTTAGCGCTTACTCCTTTGATGAACTTACTGGTTCTCAAAACAAACTTGCAGATGCAGAAGAATCTATTCTTGCTCGGTTGGGAACGTTAAGTAAAACGGGCATCATTCCGGTTTCTGTCGGGATCAACCGCCTTTTGCTTCCACCAAAAACTACGACTGCTGTTCTACAACGAATGCAAGCTCGTCGTGATACGCTTGCAGAACAGCGTCGCTCCAAAGGGATGGCAGACGCCGAAGCAATCCGTGCTGAAGCGAAGGCAAAACACGATAAAATTATGGCCTTTACATCACAGCGAGCTGATCAAATTCGTGAAGAAGGGGAATTACAAGCTGCAGAATACTTAGAACAAATGGGTGAAGATAAAGACCTCGCAATTTTCCTAGCCTGGCTCGATGCAGTTGAAACTGCGTTGTCAGAAAATACAACGCTAGTACTTGAGTCAAATGTTGCCCCATGGCATTTAATGTCTTTAAATAACAGTTCGCAATCGTTAACTATTCCATTACCAAAAGGTTCAGGCGAATAACTTCATGAGTGATATACCAAAACATCCAAATGAAGAACCGCGCAGAGAAGCATCTGCTAAATTTGTACTTCAAAATCAGGAAGACACCACGATAGACCTTCAACAAGCAATGGATACTGCACATAAGTCCCTTGCTTCTTCCTTAACGCTCAGTTTCAGAGCTCTGCAACTAGCAATGATTGTACTTGTCGGACTATATTTAGTTTCAGGTTTTCGAACAGTTGAAGATTCACAAACGGGTGTTGGAACATTTTTCGGTTCAATAGTAAATGACCACGGTCTAACTCCGGGTTTACAAACGAATTGGCCACCGCCAATCGGCGGTTTTGAAATTGTTAGCGCCCAAAATCGTGAAGCCGATATTGGACATGTATTTAGACCAAGAATAGATGCTCGACTAACGCATGAGCAAAGACTAACAAAAGCTAAGTCATCCGATGGACTCGTTCCAGGACGTGATGGTTCACTTATAACCAGCGATGGCGATTTAGCCCACATTGAAATTTCTTCTATTTGGGAAATCGTTGACCCAATTCAGTACGCAAACTCTATACCAGATTCACAGGGCAATTTGTTTGTTGAACTTGCACTAGAAAAAGCGGCGGTCCATGTTGTTGGGCAATTAACACTTGAGGAACTTCTTGATAAACCACTCGAAGAACTTCGCTCTCTATTACACAATCATGCACAAGCATCGCTGAACACATTAAAGTGTGGCATAAGAATCTCAGATGTTATTTTACCTAGCGAGCCAGAACCGCCGTTATTTATTCAAAAATCGTACGCTGCTTTTGACAGCGCAAAAATTAACGCAGAAACAAGCGTTGAAAGAGCCGTTGCAAGTGCGCATGAAACTTTAATTGAAGCGGCTGGTAGTAACTACGATGAACTACTTGATATGATTGCCGCCTATGAGCGCGTTGCAGAACTGGGTGATGCCAAGCTTAAGGAGTCTACATTGCTTGCAATAAACGACTTGTTAAAGTCAGATGCAATTTCAGGCAGGGCGGCAAATAAAATATCAATCGCTGAGGGTTATCGTGCGCAAATTGAAACAACTTTAGGGCAGGACTTTCGTCGTTTCCAAAGTTTACTTCCGACGTATCGAGAACACCCGGAACTTGTAATCCAAAACAAATGGTTTGATATGTACACTTCAGTATTAAACAATGCTGATGTCGAAACCATGTTTGTTCCAAGTTTAATATCAACAGTTCGACTAGCCATAACTGGATCCGATGAAATTTCTCAATTGCGCCATACAAACAAATTACGCAAAAAGGAAGCCAACGCATACCTTTCAGAATCAGACATGCTAAACCCTTGGATCTTAAGAGCAAGAGACATTAACCCAGGCACTATTTCTCGTGAACTATCCATCCAAGGTGGCACAGTCCAAGGTAGAAATTAAACAAGGCATCAATGAAGCAAAGAATTAAAACAGCCGATTCAATTGTTGAAGCAGTAGGATTAACAAAAATATTCAAAGACTTTTGGATGCGCTCAAAAGCCACTGCTGTTGACGGTATTTCTTTCTCTATTGAACGTGGCGAAGTATTCGGATTGCTTGGTCCAAATGGTTCTGGA